>NZ_JBIURV010000065.1:0-26210 GCF_044741025.1 Streptomyces sp. NPDC088246 | reverse complement strand
GAGCTGCCGGAACTGGTGGAGCCTATGACTCCGGTGGAGCTGCCGGAACTGGTGGAGCCTATGACTCCGGTGGAGCTGCCGGAACTGGTGGAGCCTATGACTCCGGTGGAGCTGCCGGAACTGGTGGAGCCTATGACTCCGGTGGAGCCGCCGTAACCGGTGGAGCCTATGACTCCGGTGGCTCCGAAGGCTTTCCCGTGGCGCTCAAAGTGCTGGTGGCAGGCGGGTTCGGCGTCGGAAAGACGACCTTCGTGGGCGCGGTCAGCGAAATCGCACCGCTGAGCACGGAAGAGCTGCTGACCCAGGTCAGCGCCGCCACCGACAGTCTCGACGGCATCGAGTCCAAGACCTCCACCACCGTGGCGATGGACTTCGGCCGCATCACGCTCGACGAGCAGCACGTGCTCTATCTGTTCGGCACCCCCGGCCAGGAACGCTTCTGGTTCATGTGGGACGAGCTCTCCCAGGGGGCGCTGGGGGCGGTCGTGATCGCGGACACCCGCAGGCTCGCGGAGTGCTTTGCCGCCGTCGACTTCTTCGAGCGGCGCGGCATCGGATTCATCGTCGCGGTGAACGAGTTCGACGGCGCCTACCGCTACGCGCCCGAGGAGGTACGGGCCGCGCTCGACCTGGGGCCGGACGTGCCGGTCGTGCTCTGCGACGCCCGGATCGCCAGCTCCGGCACCGGGACACTGGTCACACTGGTCCAGCACCTGATCAACGCCACCTCCGCCCCGGCCCCGTTGTCCGGCTTCGGAGCCCACCCGTGACCCGACATGCCGACGGCCGGATGCTGCTCACACCTGTCGACCGCGATGCCCTCGTGCGTACCCAGCGGCTACGGACCCTTGGCCTCGGAGAACGTGCCGATGCCTCGTTCGACAACTTCGACGCCTTCGCCGACCGGGTGGCCGAAGTGACCCAAGTGCCCTTCTCGATGGTCAACTTCATCGACGGGAACAGGCAGTTCCATGCCGGACTGCACACCCCGACCGGCACGCTCAAGGGCTTTGACCTGGGCGCAACGGCCGCGGGCAGCGGCCGCGGGGGCCGGTATGTGGCCCTCGACCGCGGCTACTGCCCTCATGTCGTCGTACGGCGCAAGGCGCTCGTCCTGGAAGACGTCTGCGACTACCCACGATTCGCCGGAAACGCCGTGGTCGACGAAATAGGCATCCGCTCCTACCTCGGTGCGCCCCTCATCGATCGCACGGGCATCGCCCTGGGAGCCGTCTGCGCGGTCGACACCGTGCCCCGCCCGTGGGGCAGGGCAGGGCTCGACACGATCAAGTCCCTGGCACAGGAACTCGTCGGCCACCTCCATCGGCGGGAGGACAACAGCATCGGGATCTGACCGGGCGGGCCCGGCGGCTCGGTCCGGGAACGGAATCCGGCCGCGATCAGACCTCGACCGTCGTTCCGTCCAGGAACGTCAGCGCCACCGAGTCCGCACCCGCTCGTACCCGCACCGAGTCGCGCAGCGCCTCCGGATGAACGGTGTCCCGGGAGAGGGCGACCAGCGATACATGGATGCTTTGCCCGCCCGGGTGCGGTCGGCTGCGCAGATACGGGATCGCGGAACGCGGTCCGTACGCATTGGACTGGACGTCACGCGCCACAGCGGCCCCTTCAGCGCCACCGTCCCAGCCGTACAGCGCGATCAGGGCGCTGCTCAGACCGTCGGCCGTACGGGCGAGCGCCCAGTCGGGACCCGACAGGGCGAACGGGCTCTCCGTATGAGCGACCGCGTGACCGCCCTCCCGCACCACCGCACCCTCGGGCGCTTCGACCCGGTGCACCCGGATCTCCCACGCGCCGTGCAGCACACTCGTCGTCTCGATCCGGTACGGCTGATCGTCACCGGGCAGCCGGGCCGCGTACCAGGAAGCGGCAACGCGGTCCTCGCAGCGCAGCGGATGGATCCGGCGTCGCAGCGACGGGGTGCCGTCCGGGGCGACGAGTGCCAGATGACCATCGATGGAGCGTGTCACGGCGTGCGGGGCGGCTTCGGGGGCCGCCGCCGTCGAGTAGGCGAACTTCGCGTAGTGCGGATCGTCCGCACCCTCGGACGGATCGGCCGCCTCGTCGTACGGCGGATTGTGGTCGCTGCCGTGATTGATCAGCCGCACGATGCCGTCGTCGCGGGTGCCGTGCAGCAGCCAGCCGGGTGCGGGCAGCGCGGTGTACTGGTCGGACTCCTCGATGGGCAGCGGGAGTTCCCGTGCCGTCCACACCGGATGGTCCGCCGGGAGCAGCAGCCCGAGGAAGCCCTTGCTCGCCCAGTACGGCGAGGCCGGACCGGAGTACGGCTGGGTGCTCGGCAGGAACGTGTCGTACCAGCCGAGCGTCAGCAGCCCCCGGTCGTCCGGCACACCGCGCTCCGCGAAGTGCCGCATCGTGCCCGAGGCGAGCCGGCGAGTGAGCCCCGGCGCGAGCGGGGTGCAGCCGGCCAGAGCCCCCATCCACACCGGTGCGAGAGCGGCGAACCGGTACGTCAGTGAACGGCCCTGGTGGACCGGCGCGCCGTCGGAGCCGAAGAAGTGCGGGTAGTCCTCCAGGAACCGGCTGAGCCGCTGCCGGTAGACCTCGGTCCTGCCCCCGTCGTCGGCGCCCGCGATCCGCGCCCACAGCAGCGGGTACAGATGCATGGCCCAGCCGATGTAGTAGTCGAAGTTCCGGCCGTCGCCGTCGGTGTACCAGCCGTCACCGACGTACCAGTCCTCGATCCTGTCCAGATTGCTCTCGATGTCGGAGCGGCTGTACGGGGCGCCGACCGAGGCGAGGAACTGCTCGGACACCACCTGGAAGAGCCGCCAGTTGTTGTCCCAGGTACGCCCGCCGACGAACCCGGAGAACCAGTCGACGACCCGCTGCTGGACCTGGGCGTCCAGCCGGTCCCAGATCCACGGCCGGGTCTCGTGCAGTGCGACCGCGACCGACGCCGCCTCCACCATCTGCTGCGAACAGTCCGTCAGCCGCGGCCAGGACTCACCGCTCCCGGGGTCCGTGCCCGCGGCCAGGCCCGCCGTGTACCGCTCGATCAATGCGGGGCCGACCGCCCCGCCCGCACCCGCGATCCGGCAGGCGGCGAGCAGGAACGACCGGGCGAATCCCTCGAGACCGTCCGAGACGACCCCCGACCAGCTGTTGCGGCCCGGCAGCCGGTACTGCGCGAAGCCGGGTGTCGCGTACGGCACCAGCGCGTCCAGCATCCGGTCGGCCGTCGCCTCCCAGTGGGCCCGGGTCCAGCCGGTACGGGAGGACAGGATCCGGTCGGGCGGCGGCAGTTGCAGATGCGGTGCGACGGACATGGTGGTGCTGCTCCTCGGAAGGGGTGCGAAGGGGTGGATTACTGGATGAGTTCGGCTCGGTGGGTGTGGCCGCGCGAGCCGCCGACGGCGACGGTGAGTACGGGCCTGCGGCCCGGTACGAGGCTCACCGTGTCATCGGTGTCCACCACCGACCGTACGTGGAACGGCAGCTCGACCGAGAGCGTGGTGAGCGTCCGGCCAGGGTCGGCGACCGCGACGGAGATGTGTCCGCCCCGGCGCTGCACGAGCACCGACGCCGGACCGGAGGCCGTGATCCCGGCCGCGGTCCCGGCGCCCCAGAAGTTCACCGCGGTCAGTCCCGCCCGGCGCACCTCCACGGCCTGTGCGGTGGCGTCGTTGGCGACGATCCGGACCGGCCGGGAGTGCGACCAGGCCGAGGTCGCCGCCGCCGATGCTCCGGGCAGCAGCACATAGGCGTACCGGGCGTCGGTGGGGGAGATGCCGTGATCGACCCGGAGCGTGAGATAGCGGCGGGTGACGGGATCGGTGCTGCCGCCCGTGTCCGCCCCGGTGTCGATGGCCCGCCAGGTGCCGGTGCGCTGCTCTCGCAGGGCATGCAGGGCGGTGTCTTCGGGGAAGACATAGCCGCCCACGCCGTCGATGTGCGCCCAACGTGCTCGGCCGAAGTCCTGGGCCCAGCCCTGCTCGGCGGGCTGACGGATGCCGTCGACCAGCAGCCGGTTGCTGCCGTCCGTGCCGAGGTTGCGGTTCTCGACGATCGTCTCCACCGGTCGGCCGTCGCTCGCGGTGATGCCCGAGCCGAGCGAGATCACCGCGTTGTCCAGCAGGAACCAGGATTTCTTCGCCCGCAGGGTGGTGCCCTGGGCGCCGATCACCTCCATCGCGGCCGCCCCGTACCGGCCGTCCAGCACGGCCCCGCCGGCGACGGCGTTCGTCGGACGGTACGTGGACGTACCGGCGCCCGTGCCGAGATCGGTCCGCTGCCGGGTGTCGACCGTGGTGCCGGGGAGCCGGTACGGATCGACGGTGGGCCAGAAGCCGTCGTTGAACTGCCCCAGGTCGTCGCCGTCGTACAGATACGTCATGCCGTCGCCGGTGTACCAGCCGTGCAGATTCTCGCCGTTGCCCGCCTCGTAGGCCGAGATCCGCTTCGACGAGAGCGACAGCGCGCAGGCCCAGCCGGGACGGCGGTGCACGACGCGGTCCATGTCGGCGAAGACGAAGCTGCCGGTCGTACGAGCCCCGGCCTTCACGGTCCGGTCGTTCAGGACAGCTTTCGCCAGGGTGAGCTGGGGAAGCGTCGCGAGAGCAGTGAAGGCAGTGGTGCGATTACGGGTCAGCCAGCCCTTGACCAGCGCGCGCCAGCGCCCCGCGTACTCGGCGGGTGCGCCGGCCGCGAGGAGCAGGATCGCGGCGACGGCCGTCGCACCGTCGCGGTGGTCCCCGGCGCGTTCCCGGGAGATCGCCCGGCCGCGCACCGAGTCCATCATCAGCCCGTCGAAGATCACCGGGGCGAAGGTCCGCTCGACGGCTTCGTACATCACCGACACCTCCGGGTCGGCGACCGCCCACTCGGAGCCCGCCAGCAGTGCCAGCAGATAGGCCGTGCCGCCCAGCAGCACTACGCCGTACGAACCGGTGTACGCGACCACGTCGTGCTGGACGAACGAGCCGTCCTCGTAGAAGCCGTCACCCGAACTCGTGTAACGGAAAAGGCTGTTGCGGCCCGAGTCACGCACATCGGAGAGCGCGTCACGGGCGGAGACGAGCTTGCCGGCGTCCTGCCCCAGCAGTCCGCGCAGCGCCACGACGACTGCCTTGTCGGTGCGGTTCGCGCCGGTCTCCGCGAGCGACGGGGAGTTGGTACGACGGTCCGCGTCCGGGCAGAACCGGTCGACGACCGACAGATAGTCCGTCAGATCGGCTGCGGGAAGCCGGTCGCGGAGGATGACGGAGCAGTCCATCAAGGCACGCGGGGCGCCGATCTCCCAGAACCACCAGTTGCCGGTCTCGCGCTTGGCCGGGTTGTACGCGGTGTCGTACGTGAAGCGCAGCGCGGCCACGAGGGCGTCCGCCACCTCCGTGCTCCCGGCGAGGGAGGTGCCCTCGGTCGCCCAGGCGACCGCGATCGTGCGCAGCCGGGTGTAGCTCTGACCGAAGTTGCCCGGGTCGGTGAGCGGTGCGAGGTCGGGCCAGAGCGCGGTCCGTCCGGCGGCGCGGTCGAGGGCGTCCCAGAGCCCCTTGGCCGTGGTGGACAGGGCGGCGAGCGCCGCTGTGAAGTCGGTGTCGGCCGGGTCGAACTCGCCGCCGGTGAGCAGCGTTTCGGCCCGCCGGAGGAGGGTGTCGAAGTCGGCGGTCACCGCGGCTTCGGCGGATGCGGCCGCGATGGGCCGCGCGTGCGCGGCGCCGGCCGACGTCATGAGCGTCGTCGCGGCTGTGACGGCCGTGGCGCTGCTCGCCGCCAGAAGGGTTCTTCTGCTGAGGTTCACAGTGGCTCCTTGTCGCCGGTGGTCAGTCCGACAGCGTGGACGGGTCGACGGAGGGCTTCGGCAGGTTCAGCGCGGCCAGCTCGGCCTTGCCGGTGGCGTCGATCGGGAACGCCCAGGTGTTCACGAAGAAGTCCGTGAGGTCGTAGCCGGCCACGCGGCTGGAGTAGGTGGCGAGGGCCCGGTAGCGCTTGTCGTTCTCCGTGTAGTCCGACTGGGGGTTCTCCTCGCGCACCAGCTTGTGCAGCCGGGGCCAGAAGTCGTCACCGAAGGCGAGCTCCAACTGGCGCATCGGGACGAGCTTCTCGTAGGCGCCGAAGGACTTTTCGTACGTCAGCCCGGCCGTGCCGAACTTGCGCTGTGCGGACTGGAAGTAGGTGAGCCCGGTCGTCGCGTCGACCGTGAGCAGGTTGGACGGCTGCTGCAGGGTGCGCTGCGCGGCCAGCGAATAGATGTTGACCGTGACCTCGGTAAGACCGCCCGGCTTGTACGCCATCTGCTGGTGGAGGTGGCCGAGTTCGTGGTAGAGCCCCCAGCCGCGGGTCCGCAGCCCCTCGACGGTCGTGGCCCGGTCGAGGTAGGCCCGCGGGAAGCCGTTGTAGCCGTGCGTGGCGTAGGCACCGACGCCGGTCGGGACCTTGCTGACCTCGGTGAAGTGGTACGGACCCGCCTTGCGCCGGTGCACCGGCTTCGAACCGTCGAGGCCGCTGATCCGGGCGTGCGAGTCGATGATCGTCTCGACCAGTCCGAGCAGTGCGGCATGGTCCTCGTCGCGGTACAGCAGCGCGCCCTCGCGGGTGAGCGTCATGATCGTGTGAGGCGCGTGGAGTTCGACGTACGGCGATGCGGTGAGCGTGTCCAGCTGCTGCCGGTAGTCGGCCTCCGAGGTGCGGCCCAGGGCGAAGACGGGCATGGGGACGGAGCCGGAGCGGACCAGCACACCGGCCCGCTCGCCACGGCCCGTCATGGTGAGGTAGACCGGGCCGCCGTGCGGGTCCGTCACGGTGTTCGCACCGGCGGTCAGCGGATAGCTGCGGGGCTCGGTGATCTCGCCGTAGTAGTCCCAGGCGCCGATCCAGAGGGTGGGCAGCAGGTCGTCGTGCGGCTGGACGGTGAGGGAGAGGGGCGTGCCGGCCGGGACGTACAGGCCGGTGGGCTGGAACTCCGAGCCGTGCAGGGCCTGTCCGAGCCGCAGCCGCTCGGCCTCGGCGGCGGGCCGGGCGGTCACGGTCAGGTGGACCGGGCGGGCCCCTCGCGAAACGGAGGCGTCGGCCGTAGTGGCCCGGGCCGTGCCGGTGCCCAGGGCGATCGCCGCTCCGGCTCCGGCCGCGGCGGCGAGAACGGAACGCCGGCCGACGAGGGAGGCGGCGGAGGAAGGGGCGGTGGAGGGGCCGGCGGAGTCTGTGGGCATACGCATGCGGAACTCTCCCTGCAGAAATGAGTGAGGGGCGGAGGCGTGCGGAACGGGTGCTACTCGGCGCCAGCATGTAAGCGGTTGCTATCGAGCCGCAAGGGGAGTCGGGAAGTTACTGTGATTTTCTATGGCCAACTGTGGACAGGGGGGAAGTAACCGGTCACATTCGGGTGGACCGGCCGGGTCGTGGCGCAACGGAATCGCGTACCACGATGTGGGTGCCGAGGCGCAGCGCACCCGTGGTCGGCTCGCGCCAGTCGTCCTCGTCCCCGCCGGTGACGGCCAGTCGTACCGCCTGGCGCCCCATCTCCTCCAGCGGAATGTGGACGGTGGTCAGCCGCGGCCGCAGCTCCTGGGCCACCGGAATGTCGTCGTACCCCACCAGGGACACGTCCTTCGGCACCCGGACCCCGGCCTCCTCCAGGGCCTGCGCCGCGCCCGCCGCCACCATGTCGTTGGCGGCGAAGACCGCGGTGAAGTCCGGCCCGTCCCGCAGGAGTTCGGTCATCCTCCGGTACCCGAAGTTACGGCTGAAGGCGCCGGGCTGGACCAGCTCGGGGTCCGGGGCGATGCCGCGCAGCTCAAGGGCCCGCTGGTGCCCGGCCAGCCGGTCGCGGGTGGTGGAGAGCTTGGGCGGGCCGCCGAGGTAGAGGATCCGTTCGTGCCCCTGCATCAGCAGATGGTCGGTGATGGCGAAGGCGCCGCCCTCGTTGTCGTACTCGACCGCGACGGTCGGGGCCTGCTCGCCCAGCGGCGACCGGCCGCACAGCACCAGCTTCGATCCGCCCGCGTCCAGCTCGCGCGCCCTGCGGGCCAGCTCGGTGGTGTAGCCGCGGTCCGCGAGGGAGCCGCCGACCACGACCACCGCGTCCGCCCTGCGCTCATGCATCAGATCGATGAAGGCCAGCTCGCGCTGCGGGTCGCCCTGGGTGCAGCAGACCAGGCAGAGCCGTCCGCCGAGTGCCGCCTCCCGCTCCACGCCGCGCGCGATGTACGCGTAGAACGGGTCGATGACCTCGTTGACGATGATGCCTACGGTGCGGTTGGAGACGCCGGCCAGAGCGCGGGCATGGGCGTTGACGACATAGCCGAGCTCGCGCATCGCGGACTCGACACGCTCCCGGGTCGCCTCGGCGACCGGGTAGTTGCGGTTCAGTACGCGGGAGACCGTGGCCGTCGAGACGCCCGCGCGCCGCGCGACATCGGTGACCGTCGCGCGCCGTTGTCCGTCCGCGGCTGTGCTCTGCCGGCGCATCCGGCTCACCCCCTGGTGGCTGTTGTGTGACGCCGAGCCTAGAGCCTGTGCCGGGACGGAGCTCATGCGATCCTCCCCAGGTCGGCCCGGTTCACCGGGTGGTCGAACGGTGTGCCCTGCGCGTACCGCGCCAGTTCGTCCACTGCGAGCGCACCGAGCCGTCCCACCTCGTTGCCCTGGGCGCCGGCGAGATGCGGGGTGAGGAAGACGTTCGGCAGGTCCCAGAGCGGGTGGCCGTCCGGCAGCGGCTCGGGCGACGTCACATCGAGGACGGCGTCCAGCCGCCCGCTGACCAGGTGCCCGGTCAGTGCCTCGGTGTCCACCAGGGGGCCGCGGGCCGTGTTGACGAGCAGCGTGCCGGGCCGCATCAGGCCGATCCGCCTGGCGTCGATGATCCCGCGGGTCTCCGGCGTGTCGGGGGCGTGGACGCTCACCACGTCGCTGGTCGCCACCAGCGTGTCCAGGTCGGTCGGGGTGACACCGAGCAGTTCCGCCTCGGCCGCACTGACATACGGGTCGTACAGCAGTATCTCGGCATCGAGGACCCGGAGCAGTTCGATGACCCGGCGGCCGATCCGGGATGCCCCGACGATGCCGATGGTCAGGCCGTGCGTGCCGAGCCAGTGCTGGCGGTCGAGGTCGGCGCCGGTGCGGTGGGTGCGCCGGGTGCGGTAGAGCCCGGCCAGCGGAAAGACTCGTTTGGCGCCCATGATGATCGCCGCCAGGGTGAACTCGGCGACCGGTACGGCATTGGCGGCGGCGGCCGAGGAGACGACGATCCCGCGGTCGAACGCGGCCGGGGACAGAAACGTTTTCACCGTGCCGGCCGCATGGATCACGGCGCGCAGCGCGGGTGTCCGGTCCAGCAGCGCGGCGTCGACGGGCGGGCAGCCCCAACCGGTGAGCAGGACCTCCGCCGCATTCAGCGCCGCGGAGGCGTCCGGGGAGTCGAACTCGCTGATCACGGACGGGTTGAGGAGGTCGGCGGTCTCCTCGAGACGGGCCCGCACCGGTGGCGGAAAGACGTCGTCGAGCAGTCCGGGGCTCATGGCCAGGACCGTGCGCGGCCGTCGCGGGGGCGGTGCCGCAGCATCGCTACCGGAATGAGCCGGTGCCTCTTCGGTGGTTCGCACCCTGCCTCCGGATAGTAATCGCGTTCTATGGAATGACCGGAACGCTAAGGAGCGCGATGGGCGACCGTCAAGCTCGTGGCCGCCCCAACTGTCCACTTGGGACGTATTTTTGTTGATTCATTGGGCTGGTTTTGATGGTGAAGACGCCGCGTCTCAACGACATTTGCCCGGATCGCTTGACGCTTGGGTTAACCGCTTACTAACTTGCGGCCCCAGAAGGCTCACCATGCGCCACCCAGCCGAACAGGACGCACCATGGCTGAAACAGCACCCCCGTTGCCGCGGGAGAAGCGGCGGCAGAAGGCTGAAATACCCTCCCCGCCCGCTGCCCAGGCCGTTGTCGCACCGCACAGGCTGACGCTCTGGCAGCGGATCAAGCGGGACCGGGTGATGCTGCTGCTCACCCTGCCCGGCCTGCTGTATTTTGTCGTCTTCCACTACGTACCGCTGCTCGGCTATGTGGTGGCGTTCCAGGACTACCAGCCGTATCTCGGCTACATGCACAGCGTCTGGGTGGGGTTCGCCAACTTCTCCGCGGCGTTCGGTGAGCCGGCCTTCTGGTCCGCGACGTTCAACACCCTGGAGATCGCCCTCGTCCAGCTGGTGTTCTTCTTTCCGATCCCGGTCGCCCTGGCCCTGCTGCTCAACAGCATCGCCAGCGACCGCATCAGGCGCTTCGTGCAGAGCGTCGTCTATCTGCCGCACTTCATCGGCTGGGTCATCATCGTCTCGATCTTCCAGCAGATCCTGGGCGGCGCCGGGCTCCTGCCCGACGTACTCGGCGGTATGGGGCTGCCGCGCTACGACATGATGAGCGACCCCGACGCCTTCCCCTGGCTCCTGACCCTCCAGGTGGCCTGGAAGGACGCCGGCTGGGGCACGATCATCATCCTCGCCGCGCTGCTGAACATCGACAGGCAGCAGTACGAGGCCGCCGCGATCGACGGCGCGGGCCCGCGACGCCGCCTCTGGCACGTGACCCTGCCGGGCATCGCCCCCGTACTCATCCTGCTGCTGATCCTCAACCTCGGGCAGATCCTCTCCGTCGGCTTCGAACAGATCCTGCTCCAGCGCGACGCGGTCGGCCCGGACGCCGGTGAGGTCCTCGACACCTACGTCTACTACCACGGCATCAAGGACAACGACTGGGGCGTCGCCGCCGCCGTCGGACTCGTCAAGGCGGTCATCGGCACCGCACTCGTCCTGGGCGCGAACAAGTTCGCCCACCGACTCGGCCACGAAGGGGTGTACCGCGGTGCTGACCGCTGAGAAGACGCGCGCCACATCGGAATCCACCACACCGGCGCACCGGCCCGCCACCGCCCGGAAGTCCGACGGCCGGCCCCCGTGGATGGAGCGGCCGACCCGCATCGGGCAGACCGCCAAGGCGATCGCCATCGTCGTGGTCGTGCTCGCCGTCGCCTACCCGCTGGCCGGCGTCATCGGCACGAGCTTCGCCTCGCAGACCGACATCATCAAGAGCTCGGGCCTCGTCCTGTGGCCGGACCACCCCACCCTGGACGCCTACCGCACCATCTTCACCGGCGGAGTCGTCACCCGGGCGCTGATCGTCTCCGTCGGCATCACCGTCTTCGGTACCCTCGCCAGCCTGCTCGTCACCGTCGGCATGGCGTACGGACTCTCCCGCCGCGATGTCACGGGATCCCGGTTCATCCTGATGACGGCCCTGTTCACGATGCTCTTCAACGCGGGCATCATCCCGAACTTCCTGCTGGTCAAGGGACTCGGCCTGTACGACACCTACGCGGCCCTCGTCATGCCCACCCTGGTCAGCGCCTTCAACCTCGTCGTGCTGCGGTCCTTCTTCATGAACCTGCCGGAGGAGCTGTACGACGCCGCGAAGGTCGACGGCGCCGGAGACTTCCGCATCCTGGTGCGGATCGTCCTGCCGCTGTCCAAGGCCGTCCTCGCCGTGATCAGTCTCTTCTACGCGGTGACGTACTGGAACGCCTTCTTCAACGCGCTCCTGTACCTCAACGACTCGGACAAATGGCCGCTGCCGATGGTGCTGCGCACCTACGTCCTCCAGGGCCAGAGCCTGAACGCCGCCTCGGCCGGCGAGGTCCTCGCCCCGCAGCAGGCCGTACAGATGGCGGTTCTGGTGATCGCCGTCGTACCGATCCTCTGTGTCTATCCGTTCCTCCAGCGCTACTTCACCAAGGGCGTGCTCACAGGCGCCGTCAAGGGCTGAGCGCAGCCACCGCCCCCCACTCCTTCCGTCCCCTCTCCCAAGGAGATTCAGGTGTCGAGCTCCACCCCCATCAACCGCAGAGCACTGTTCCGCATGGGTGCGGGCGTCGGCCTCTCACTGGCCGCCGCCCCGCTGCTCGCCGCCTGCGGCGACGGCGGCACGACCGCGAAGGCGGAGGCCAAGAGCGCCTCGCTGCTCCCGGACACCGCGATCCGCAACATCGGCCTCAAGCCCGACCTGGCGGGCACCGCCGCCGGTGTTCCGCAGGGTTACTTCAGCTACCCGGCCAAGCCGCTGCGGGCCACGAAGAGCAACCCGCTCAAGGGCGCCGAACCGATCAGGGCGACGATGGAGACCTTCGCCCCACCGCCGCCCGCCCGCGGCAAGAACGCCGCCTGGCAGGAGATCGAGAAGCTCCTCGGCGCCCAGGTGAACATCACGGCCGTCCCCGCCGACGACTACGGCACCAAGTTCTCCACCATGGTCGCGAGCGACAGCCTGCCCGATCTCTTCATGTATCCCGAGGTCGGGGGCGTCGACAACAAGGCGGCCTTCCTCCAGGCCAAGTGCGCGGATCTGACCCCGTATCTCGCGGGGGACAAGGTCAAGGACTTCCCGAACCTGGCCGCGATCCCGAAGGGCGCCTGGCAGGCCGCGATCTTCGGCGGAAAGCTGTACGGCATCCCGATCGCCCGCACCGGCACCGGCGGCGCCGGCTTCTACCGCCACGACCTCTTCGAAGAGGCCGGCGTCACGAGCCTCGACCAGATCACCGGCCTCGACCGGTTCGTCGAGCTCTGCAAGGAACTGACCCGGCCCAAGAAGGACCAGTACGCGATCATCGCGGGCGCCACCAACGTACTCGCCATGTCGGCGGGCGCGCCCTACTTCTGGCGGCTGGACGAGAAGACGGGCAAGTTCACCACCGACCTGGAGACCCCGGAGTACCGCCAGGCCGTGGAGACCGCGCGCGAGCTGTACAAGGCCGGCTGTTTCTACCCGGGCACCCTCCAGATGTCCGGGGCGCAGAAGGCCCAGTACACGGACATGTTCAAGAACGGCAAGGGCGCGTACGTGTACGACGGCATGCCCACCTATCTGGCACCCGGCGTCGGCTACATCGCCGCGATGAAGGCGATCGACACGAAGTACGACCCGAGGCCCTTCGTGCCGTTCGGCTCCGCCGCCGTCTCCTGGATGGACAACGTCGCGCTCCAGAACACCCACATCAAGAAGGCGTCCGGGGGCCGGGTCAAGGAGATCCTGGCCCTCGCCGACTTCGCTGCCTCCCCGTTCGGCAGCCAGGAGTACACGCTCATCAACTACGGCGTCGAAGGCAAGGACTTCACCCGTGACGCCAAGGGCAACCCGGCGCTCACCAAGCAGGGCACCCAGGACGTCACCGTGCCGTGGAAGTTCATGGCCTCCGCCGTCCCCGCCATCTTCAGCGCCGACTCGGAACAGGGCGTCCGCCACGTCCACGACGCCTTCACCAAGATGATCCCGATCATGGAGCAGGACCCGACGCTCCGGTACTCCTCGCCCACCTGGGACTCCAAGGGCACCGGCAGCCTCTACACGTTCAGGCAGGACGCGCTCAAGGACATCATCGCGGGCCGCAAGCCGATGTCCGCCTACGACCAGCTCGTCAAGGACTACCTGGCCAAGGGCGCCGAGCAGGCCCGCGGCGAATTCGAGGACGCCTTCCAGAAGGGGAAGAAGTGACGACGCGACGCACAGCCCTCAGACTCGGCGGCGCGGCGGTGGCCGCGGCCGTCGCCGTACCCGCACTCGGCTCGACCGCCATCGCACAGCCGCACGGCTTCGACCCGAAGCCCGGCTCCGACGGCGTCGGCGACCCGCTCTTCCCGACCCTCGGCAATGGCGGCTACCAGGTCGTCCACTACGACCTCACTTTCGACTTCACCCCGGTGACCTACGACTTCACCGCCGTGGTGAAGATCAACGCCAAGGCCACCCAGGACCTCTCCGCCTTCAACCTGGACACCGACGGCCACACCATCGACTCCGTCACCGTCGCCGGCCGCCCCGCCGGCTGGGAGCTCTCGCCCGGCAAGAGCGGCCAGGAGTTCACCATCACCCCCGCCCGACCGCTCCACAACGGACAGGCGTTCACCGTCGAGGTGCGTTACCGGGGCAACGGCAAGGCGCCCCGACTCGGGCTGACCGGCTGGAAGTTCGGCACCGACGGCGGCTTCGCCTCCGCCGTCCAGTCCTCCCGCGCCGACACCTTCCTGCCCTGCAACGACACTCCGTCCGACAAGGCGACGTGGACCTTCCACATCAGCGCACCGCAGGGCTATGTCGCCGCCGCCAACGGCGAACTGCTCCACAAGACCCCGCGTGCCGACGGCTCCACCGTCTGGCACTTCGCCCTGCGCGAGCGCATGGCGACCGAACTCATCGGCATCGCCGTCGTCAAGGGCACCTATCTGTACGGCACCAGCCACCGCGGACTGCCGCTGCGGCACATCGTCCCGCAGGGACAGGAAGACAAGTACGGTCCGATCGTCGCCCGTACCGCAGACCATCTGGCCTGGCTGGAGGCGAAGTTCGGCCGCTACCCGTTCTCCGTCTACGGCGTCCACATCTACGACGGCTACACCGACGCCCTGGAGAACCAGACCCTCTCCCTGTTCTCCACCAACTGGTTCAAGCTCAACGCCAACGGGCAGCCCGGCTACGAGACCACCATGGTCCACGAGCTCGTCCACCAGTGGTTCGGCGACTCCGTCACGCCGAACGACTGGCAGCAGGCCTGGCTCAACGAGGGCCCCGCCGTGTACTACGCCGGCCTGTACGGCGAGGAGCGCGGCTGGTCGGTCTTCGAGGACAAGATGAAGGCCACGTACGCGAAGCTCGATGCCATCCGCGCCACCGACGGCCCGCCCGGACTTCCGAAGGCGCTCGGCGGCACCAATATCTATGACGGTGGCGCACTCGTCCTGTACGCCCTCAGCCTTCAGATCGGTCAGCGGCAGTTCGACCGGGTCATGCGTGAGTGGGTCAACCGCTTCAAGGACTCCACCTACACCAGCGAGGCCTTCATCCGGCACACGGTCGACGTCACCGGCGACAAATCCCTCGACCCGTTCCTGCGCGACTGGCTCTTCGGAGCCGTGAACCCGTCCATGCCCGGCCACCCCGACTGGAAGGCCTCCGCGTGAACCGCCGCTCCCTGAACGTCGTACGAGGAACCGCCGCTGCCGCCACCGCCGCCTTCCTGGCCGCGCTCCTCGCCGCCCCGACCGCCCAGGCCGCACCCGGCCCCCGCACCCTGTACGCGGCCCCGGACGGACACGGCACCTCCTGTACGGTCGCCCGCCCCTGTACCCCGGAAGGCGCCCGCGACCAGGCCCGCACCGAGACCGGCCGCGACGTCCGCGTACTCCTGAAGAACGGTACGTACAAGCGCGACGAACCCCTGAAGCTCGGCGCCGCCGACTCCGGGAAGGACGGCCGCACGGTCACCTGGGCCGCGGCCCCCGGCGCCCGCCCCGTCCTCTCCGGCGGACAGGACATCACCGGCTGGCGGCAGAACGCCGACGGCACCTGGACCGCCGACGTCCCGGCCGGTGTCACCCCCCGCCAGCTCTTCGTCGACGGCAGGCGCGCCACCCGCGCCCGGGGCGCGGCCTGCGCGGCGAGCACCTGCGACGCCACCAGGACCGGGATGACCGGTGCCGTCGCCACCGGGATCGACCGGTGGCAGCGCCCCACCGACGCCGAAGCCGTCATCCGGGTCCGCTGGCGCAACTACCACTGCCGGATCACCGGCGTCAGCGGCGACCTCATGACGTTCGCCCAGCCCTGCTGGACCAACTCGGCGAGCGGCACCAACCGCACCGGACCCGCCTGGGACTCCACCGCGGTCGACTCGACCCGCTACAGCGGCGTCGCCTTCTTCGAGAATGCCCTCGAACTCCTCGACCAGCCGGGCGAGTTCGTGTGGAATTCGCAGAACCGCACCGTCACGTACCTGCCGCGCAAGGGCGAGAACATGCGCCGCGCGCAGGTCGTCACCCCGCACACCGAGCAGCTGCTCGTCGCCGACGGTGCCCACGACCTCACCGTCAGCGGAATCGGATTCGCCTACGCGGCGTACCGCCAGCCGGACACCGACGAGGGCTACGCGGGCATGCAGGCCGGTCTCACCCTGACCGGAGCCACCGGCCCCGTCGACCATGCGGGCCGCTTCTACACCAAGCCGTCCGCCGCGGTCACCGTCCGCGGCGGACAGCACATCAGCATCGAGAACGCCCGGTTCAGCCGGCTCGGCGGCGCGGGCGCCATCCTCGAAGCGGGCACCAGGGACAGCTCCCTGACCCGCTCGTCCTTCACCGATCTGTCCTCGGGCGCGGTGTACGTGGGCGACACCGAGCCGATGCCCGGGGCGGCGCTCGCGGGGGAGCGGAACACGATCGCGTACAACACCATCACCCGCTCCGGCGTCGAGTACACCGACTCGGTGGGCATCTGGGCCGGTTACGAGGCCGAGCTGACCGTCGACCACAACAGCCTGGACCATCTTCCGTACTCCGGGATCTCGGTCGGCTGGGGATGGAACCAGCCCGAGGCCCAGAAGTCACTGCTGCGCGACAACAAGGTGACCGACAACCGCATCACCGATGTCATGGAAGTCGCCCAGGCGCAGCACGACGGCGGCGCGATCTACACCCAGGGCGCGCAGCCGGGCACGGTCGTCTCCGGCAACTACATCAACCGCTCCGCCTTCGGCAACACCGAGCGCGACGGCAACGGCATCTACCTCGACGAACAGTCCTCGCACATCGTCGTCGAGAAGAACGTCATCACCCGCATCGGCTACAAGTGGGTCTCGAACTGGGCGGATTACGGCATCCAGAACACCGCCCGGGGCAACTGGACCGACACGGCGGCGCCGGCACTCGCCGGCAACGGCTCGGTCATGACGGACAACCTCACCGGCCTGGACCGACTGCCGGCCGAAGCCCTCGCCGTCGCAGCCGGGGCAGGCGCCCACGGCGGCCCCGTCGAGCAGCTGCGGACCGACCTGGCCCGTACCGGCACCGCGACCCAGTCCTCCACCGACGGCACGGCGGCCGCGGCGCTCGCACTGGATGCCGACACCAACACGGACACCCGCACGCTGTCCGAGGCGGGCGCCTGGTGGCAGGTCGACCTGGGCAGCGAACAGCGCATCCGTCAGATCGAGATCTGGAACAACTCCTCTTCCACGACAGCCGACTTCGATGTCGTCACCGACGACGCGACGGTCCACGTCAGCGGGAAGGCGCTGCGCCCGACGGTCCTGAACCTCGGCAGCCGCACCCGCACGGTGAAGATCGTGACCTCCGGCACGGGACGCGTGGCACTCTCCCAGGTGCTCGTCCACCCGTAGTGGTCCGCCCTCCGTCGCCGGGCGCATCACGATGGAGGGCACCTCGGCACCCGAACGCCGCCGGTCACCCGACCGGCGGCGTTCCCGTGCTCGCCCGCACCACCACCTCTCCCGCCACCCGCACCACCCGGGCCCGCCGCCCCGCGGACGGCTCCCGCAGCGCCAGCGCGATCACGTCCTCGCCCATCGAGGTCAGCGGCAGCGCCACCGTGGTGAGCGCCGGCGACAACTCCCGTACCAACGGAATGTCGTCGAACCCGGCGAGCGAGACATCCTCCGGCACCCGCAGCCCCTCCTCCCGCAGCGCGGCGAGCGCACCGACCGCCATCACATCGGTGACCGCGAACACGCAGGTCGGCCGCGGCCGGCCGCAGGCCAGCAACCGCCGGGCCGCCGCATACCCGCCGTCGCGAGTGAACGCGCCCTCCACGACCCGGTCGAGCCCGAATCCCGACTCCGCGAGCCCTTCCCGGAAGCCGGTGAGCCGGTCGGAGACACTGGTCAGCGCGGGCGGGCCGGTGAGCACCGCGAACGTGCGGTGCCCGAGCCCCACCAGCGTCCGGGCGAGCGCGGCCGCCCCCGCCCGGTTCTCCGGCTGCACGGTGTCGACCCGAAGGCTGCGGTGCCTGCTGACGACGGCCACTCGCCCCCCGCCCCGTATGTAAGGCTCCAGTTCGGCATCCAGGGCCCGCTCCCACGCCCGGTCCTGGAAGCCGGAGCCGATGAGCAGGATCGCCCGGGCGCGCTGAGCCCGCAGCATCGAGACGTAGGCGATCTCCCGGGCGGGTTCCCGGAAGGTGGAGGCCAGCATCACCAGCAGATCCTGTTCGGCCGCGGCCCGCATCACGCCACTCGACACTGCGGCGAAGTACGGATCACTGACGTCATGACAGATGACACCCACCGTACGGTTGTTGGTCGAATTCGCGAGTGCCTGCGCGTGGGCGTTGGGGATGTAATCGAGCCGGTCCGCCGCCGCCCGTACCCGCTCTCGCAGATCGTCGCGTACCCGGGTCGTGCCGTTGAGGGCGCGCGAGGCGGTGGCGGGTGATACCCCGGCCTCCCGGGCCACGGCGTCGAGCGTCACATGCGCCGCTGTGGGAAGGCCGCCGCGCGGCTCCGGGTGGTGCGGTGTTCCCCGTTCACTCAACTCGACCCCCAAGGGCGCGGTGGTGGAAGGCCCCGAAACTTGTCGACGACCTATTGACCGTGCGTGCAGGCAGTCATTAGCGTGGCGAAAACCTTACCAGAAAGCGCTTTCTGAAAGCGCCTTCTCGTCATCGCAGGATCGCACAGCTCTCCACAACTGCACCCGAAGCGCAGGGAGTTCACAGTGAGCCAGAGCGCGTTGACCAAAAGTCCCCCTGAGACGGAGGGAGTTGTTCGGCGGGCCGGACCCTCGGCGGGGGAGCGGTTCGCGCGAGCGGCCGAGCAGAGCTGGCGGCCCGTCGCCCTGCTGCTGGCCTGTTTCGCCGTCTGGTGGGTGATCTCGGCGGCGGAGCTGGTGAAGCCGTATCTCGTACCGTCACCCGGGGCGACCCTCGATGTCCTTACCGGCAAGGCCGGATATCTCTGGCAGCACACCTGGGTGACCACATACGAAACGCTGCTCGGCTTCCTGATCGCCGTGGCCGTCGGAGTACTGGCGGCAGTCGTCATGGTGTACTCCTCGACCGTCGAGCGCACGCTCTATCCCATTCTGCTGTTCGCCCAGGTCGTACCGAAGATCGCGATCGCGCCGCTGTTCGTCGTCTGGCTCGGCTTCGGTATCGAGCCGAAGATCCTCATCGCCGTGCTCATAGCTTTCTTCCCCGTCGTGATCTCCATGGTCACCGGCCTCAAGGCGGTCGACCCGGAGATGCTCCAGCTGTCGGCGACCATGGGCGCGGGGCCCTGGCAGACCTTCCTCAAGATCCGCTTTCCGGCCTCGCTCCCGCATCTCTTCTCCGGGCTCAAGGTCGCGGTCACCCTGGCGGTCACCGGCGCGGTCGTCGGCGAGTTCGTCGGCGCCAACGAGGGCCTGGGCTATGTGATCCTCCAGGCCAACGGCAACCTCGACACCCCGATGCTCTTCGCCGGGCTGCTCGTGATGTCACTCATCGGCGTCGTGCTCTTCGTCGCCGTGGAGATCGCCGAAATGCTGCTGCTCCCGTGGCACGCCAGCCGCCGGGACGCCTCCGCCACCACCACGTACTGACTCCGTCGTACCGACTTCGTCGCGAGAAGGGCCAGCCCATGCATGCGCGCAGACTCCTGATCGGTGTCGTACCCCTCGTCCTGATGGCCACGGCCTGCGGCAACGGCGCGTCGACCACCACGAGCGACTCGGGCAAGAAGCTGGACAAGGTCACGCTGACGCTCAACTGGTATCCGTACGGCGAACACGCGCCGTTCTACTACGGCAAGCAGCAGAAGATCTTCGAGAAGCACGGCATCGACCTGAAGATCCAGGCGGGCCAGGGCTCGCAGAAGACGGTGCAGGCCACTGCCGCGGGCCAGACCGACTTCGGCTGGGCCGACACCCCGGCACTGCTCGCGGGCGTCGACCAGGGCGTGAAGGTGAAGAGCCTCGGAGTCTTCCTCCAGACCACCCCGGCGTCGGTGCAGTCCTTCGATACCGAGGGCATCGAGTCGCCTGCGGATCTCAAGGGAAAGACCATTGCGGGGACCGCCGGTGACGCGCTCTCCAAGACCTTCCCGATCTTCCTGAAGAAGAACAACCTCGACGCGTCGGACGTCAAGGTCCAGAACACCGACCCGGCGGGCAAGATCGCCGCGGTGATCTCCGGGAAGACCGACGGACTCCTCGGCTATGCCAGCGACCAGGGCCCCACCATGCAGGAGAAGGCCAAGAAGCAGGTCTCGTATCTGCGTTTCTCCGAGAACGGGCTGAACTTCTACTCCAACGGTCTGCTCGCCGGACAGAAGATCCTCGCCACGAAGTCCGAACTCGCCGGACGCATGGTGAAGGCGGTCAGCGAGTCGTGGGCGGCCGCCGAAAAGGCCCCCGGGCCGGCGGTCGTGGCGATGGACGGAGCCTCGGAGCAGCTGCCGCCGACCACGGTCCTGGCCGAGCAGTTCAAGACGACGCTCACTCTGCTGCACACCTCGTCGACCGAGGGGAAGGCGCCCGGAGTGAACAACCAGGCCGACTGGCAGCAGACCATCGACGTCTTCGCCGAGGCGGGCATGGTCAGCAAGCCGAAGGCCGTCGCGGACTACTGGGACGAGAAGACGGCGCTGAAGGGATGAGGATGCCGAAGCAGCACACGACGCGGACCGAGGCACCGGTTCCCGCCGCGGCGGCGGTCGGACTGTCCGATGTGGCGGTCCGGTTCCGCAGCAGGAAGCGCGATGTCACCGCGTTGCGCGAGGTATCGCTCGATGTGGCGCCCGGTGAGTTCGTGGCGATCGTCGGACCGTCCGGATGCGGCAAGTCGACCCTGCTCAAGCTGGTCGCCGGATTGCTGAAGCCGTCCTCGGGCGAGGTCCGGCTGGGCGGCGAGCAGGTCGACGGGGTGCGGCACGACATCGGCTACGTGTTCCAGCGCGCGGCCCTCCTGGAGTGGCGCTCGGCGCGCCGCAACATCCTGCTCCAGGCCGAGATCCGGAAGATGCCTCCGGCGCAGGCGCGCGGCCGGACCGACGAGCTGATCCGGATGACGGGCCTGGCCGGCTTCGAGGACGCGTATCCGCATGAGCTGTCCGGCGGAATGCAGCAGCGTGTGGCGTTGTGCCGGGCGCTGCTCCACGAACCCCCGGTGCTCTTGATGGACGAGCCGTTCGGCGCGCTCGACGCGCTCACCCGCGAGCAGATGAACATGGAGCTGAACCGCATCTGGCGGGAGACCCGAACCACCGTCCTGCTGGTCACCCACTCCATCTCGGAGGCCGTCTACCTGGCCGACCGCGTGGTGGTGATGAGCCCGCGTCCCGGCACGATCTCCGAGATCATCGAGGTGGGGCTGGACGCGGAACGGGAGTACGGCGAGACGCTGGGCCGCCCGGAGTTCCGGGACGCGGCCGCCCACATCCGCGACCTGCTGGGTGCGGCTTCCGCGCACGAGTGACGGTGTCCTCGGCTGCCGGACGGGCTTGAGGACCGAGCCCGTCCGACAGATCTTCGCGTTGATCGAGGAACGCACCGCCCGCCCCCTGAACATCAAAGTCGTCGACGAACCGCGTCCGTTCGGCCCCTTCGACGAGGTCTTCATGGCCGAGTACGCCGAGATGTTCTACCAGCACACGAAGGCGCAGATCGTCGACTCCTCGGCGATCGAGAAGGCGTACGGCCTCGTCCCCAATCCCCTTTCCGCCACGGTGGATTCGACGCTCGACTGGTACGGGGAGCTGCTCGCAGCCCGCTGAATGCGCAGCGGCCCCGGGCTGCGGTACGCGCAACCCGGGGCCGCTCCGTGTGCCTGCCCGCTCAGTCTCAGAAGCGCAGCCGGGAAAGATACGTATAGCTCGCGAGCGCAGAGGCGAACGGATCAGCCGGCGCGTCGTGCTCCACCAGCCACTGCTTCACACCGCCCTGCCGCGCCGTGTCGAACATCGCCGGGAAGTCCAGCACCCCCGAGCCGACGTCCGCGAAGTCCCCGTTCGGCGCCATGTCCTTCACATGGAGTGCCGGGAAGCGTCGCGGATGCCGTACGAAGAGCTCCCCGGGCGCCGAGGCGCCGCCGGTGGCCGCCCAGTACAGATCCAGCTCGAAACCGACCAGTTCCGGGTCGGTTTCGGTGAGCAGGATGTCGTAGAGGCTGACGCCGTCCACCACCTGATGATCCGTCCCGTGATTGTGGTACAGCAGCTTCAGCCCGGACTCGCGCGCGGCGAGCCCCACCCGGTTGAACTCCTTGGCCACTTCGCGGTATCCGGCCGGACTGTGCAGCGAACCCGGCAGGCTGGGCACGACGATCCACTTGCCGCCCAGGGTGTGGATGTCCTCCAGTGCCTGGGGGAGTCCGGCCCCCTTCACGATGTCGTAGCCGACATGTTCGAGGACGGCCCGCAGCCGGCTCTCGTCGAGTATCCGCCGGATGTCGGCCGCGCTGTGGCCGTGCCGGCCGCTCACCCCGACCGTGGCATAGCCGATCTGCGCCAGCCGCTCAAGGGTGCCCCTGAAGTCCGTCGCCAACGGCGTACGCATGGTGTAGAGGTGCATGCCGATCCCGGACGGCGGGATGCGCCGGCAGCGGCGGGCCTCGGTGGCGGACGCGGGGCCGGTGCCGATCCCTGCGGCTGCGGCCATGCCCACGGCCGTGCCGAGGAAGGTGCGTCGTGTGCGGTCCATGCGGGTCTCCCCTCTCAACTCACGTCGATGCGTACAAAACCGGTGCTGGTGTCGCCCTTGTCGTCGGTGACCGTCAGATGCGCGGTGTACGCACCCTTCCGGTCATAGGTGTGCGTGGCAGTCGCACCCTCCGCTTCGGTGCTGTCGCCGAAGTCCCAGTGGTACGAGGCGATCGTGCGCCCGGCCACCGGCTCCACCACACTGCTCAGTGCCACGGCGAGCGGTGCGGTGCCCGTCGCCGGGGCCGGCGGGAACGGTGTACGTACCGTCGTCCCTGGGTGTGATGCGCAGAATCTTGCCGCGCAGATCGTTCGTATTGCCCGCCGTGCCCTGGGCGTCCCAGGCGCGCCGGCCTGCGCCCTCGTCGATCGGGTTGAAGCCGTCCGAGGCGAACGGATCGGTGTTGTCCCCGGTCGCCGCGTACAGATTGCCGGCCTTGTCGAAGGCGAGCGAACCGGCCATGTGGGAATTGGCCCGGCCCTCGCCCCGCCAGGTCGCAATGGTCAGCAGCCGCTTCTCCGACGCGGGATCGACCGAATTTCCGGTGACGGTGAACCGGGAGAGATCGAGCTGCTTCTCGGTCTTGTCGGAGTGCAGGAGATAGAGCCAGTTGTTCGTGGCGAAGCCCGGGTCGAGGGCGAGGCCGAGCAGTCCGTCGGACTGACTGGTCATCTCCGGTGTGTACGCGAAGTCCAGCGCAGTCGACACCTTCATCGTCTGCTGGTCGATGACCTTCAGCTTCCCGGTGCGCTGGGCGAAGAACACCCGGCGGTCGGGGGCGACGGCCAGTTCGAAGGGGTCGGCGAGGTCGCTGGTGGCCAGCGCGGTCCGCTGGAACGAACCGGTCCGCGTCGCCGTGCAGTCACCGGGCTTCGCACCCGCGGCCCATTCGATACCGCCGAGAAGGTGCTGGACGAAGCCTTCCTCCTGGAACGCCGAGGACGCGTGCCCGCCTGCGGTGAACCAGGAGCGGCCGCCGTCGTAGTTCTGGCACCAGGACCACGGATGGTCCACGCCCTCGTCGAGCCCGGTGATGCCGTCGCGCACCTTGATCTGCGCGAGGGTATGCACCTTGGAGGTGGGATTGGTGCGCCAGTTGTACCACTCCTCCGTACGCTCCCAGAGGTCCGGAAGGCCCTTGGTGGAGGGGTGCGCGTGATCGAGGACCTTGACCCGGCCGGTCTGCACGGCAGGGTGCTGGTCGAAGATGGCACCGGCAAGACCCTCGTACCAGTCCCAGTCGCGCTCACTGGCGGACGCGGCATGCAGACCGACCCAGCCGCCTCCCGCTCGGATGTACTTCCGCAGGGCCGCCCGCTCGTCGGCGTTCAGCAAGTCACCTGTCTCCGGTGTGGAGTTGGTGTTGTTGAACACGACCGCCTGGAAGCGGGCGAGATCGGTGTCATTGAAGACGGCGGAGTCGTCGGTCGCCTCGACCTCGAAGCCGTTCTCGGCGCCGAGCTTCTTGATCGCTTCGATCCCGGCGGGAATCGAGTCGTGATGGAAGTTGGTGACCTCGGAGTAGACCAGGACCCGGAAGGAAGCCGCGTGGGCCCGGGGCGGCGAGGCCACCAGAAAACCGACGACCAACGCCAGGAGCGTGGTGACGGCGATGAGCGGCGAAGGAAAGCGGCGACCTCGTAACGGGCGATGACTCATGGGCGCTCCCTGTGCGGTAGATGCCGGCTGCGGGATTTAGAAAGCGCTTTCTGAAGTGCATCGTTCAGAGTAGGTTCAGGTCTTGATGGGGTCAATGGGCCGGGAGCGCACGCTGTGACTTCGGGGCTTCTGACGCAGGTTGGGGGAGAGCGGTTGCCCCGGCACGAGGGCCACCGCCCCGGTCATCGGCGGAGGAACCCGCCGATCCGCTCCCGCAGCCCTCGCGGATCCAGGCCATGGGCGGCGAGGTGCTCGTCCATTTCCCCGTACTTGCGCAGCTCGGCCCGCCCCACCCCGAGGCCCAGCACGCGGTGCGGCAGCTCGGCGAGCGCGTCATTGGCCGCGGCCGTGGACGTGCCTGCCAGATACGGCTCGACGATCACCACATCGGCTGCCCTGTGATCACCGGCCGCCCGCCGCAGCCCGGCCCCGTCGAAGGGGCGCACCGTCGTCGCGTACAGCACGGTCGCATCGAGGCCGTCGGTCGCCGCGAGGACATTGTCGAGCATCGGCCCGACCGCGATCACCACCCCGCTCTCCCCTTCCCGCACCGTGGTGAACCCGGTCCCCGCGCCGACCCGCCGCGCCCGGTCGTTGGACTGCAGCGACAGCCGTACGTACACCCGGCCGTCCCCGGCCGCAGCCTGCCGCAGCAGCTCCTCGGCCTCGTCGGGGTGGCCCGGGACGTGCACCGTCCACCCGTCGAGGGTGTCCATGAGAGCGACATCGCCCGGTGACATGTGGGTGAAGCCGCCGGCCGGCCAGTCGTACGAGCCTCCGGCACTCACCAGCACCCCGCCCACTCCCTGATGGCCGAAGTCCAGCTTGACCTGCTCGAACGGCCGCTCGACCAGAAAGCTGGCGAAGGTGTGCACGATCGGTCGCAGGCCGGTGAGCGCCATCCCGGCGCCCGTCCCGATCAGCAGCTGTTCCCTGATACCCACATTGATGACCCGGTCCGGATGGGCCCGCGCGGCCCGGTCGAAGCCGTCCCGGCTGATCTCGGCCAGCACCAGCGCGAGGCGGGGGTCCTCGTCCAGCAGCTGTGAGGTGGTCGAGATGAAGCGGTCACGCATCGTGTCCATGTGAAGTGTCCCTCTCCGGTTTCGTTGCTTCTGTCTCTTCGGTTTTCGCCCGGTGCGTTCAGCTCTTGGGGTCGACGCGCGCGACCACGGCCCGCGGCCGCCCAGGGTGTGGCGCCGTGAAGGCCGCGTACAACGCCTCGTGGTCGCGTCCGTCGACGGAGTCGACCGACCAGCCCGCAGCCTCGAACCGGGCCGCGATGCCGCCGGGCCGGCCGTAGGACGCCGACGCGTTGTCGATCACCACGGTGTGCAGCTGTTCCAGCCCGGCCGGACCCGCGTAGGCGAGGGCCTCGTGATTGCTGCCCTCGTCCAGCTCGGCGTCCCCGATCAGCACCCACACCCTCGGGTCGGTCAGCCCCTGCGCCCGTAGACCGAGCACGCTCCCCACGGCCAGTGGCAGCCCGTGCCCCAGTGACCCGCTGCCGATCTCGATCCCCGGCGCCAGCGTCCGGTCCGGGTGATGCCCGAGCGGCGAGTCGTACGCCCCGAACCCGGAGAGCAGTTCCTCGCCGAAGAAGCCGTGCGCGGCCAGGACCGCGTAGTACGCCATCGGACCGTGCCCCTTCGACAGCAGGAAACGGTCGCGGTCGGGCGCGTCGGCGGTGCCGGGCGTCACCCGCAGCACGCGGTCGTACAGCACCCAGAGGGCATCCAGCGTGGAGGTCGCGGCGGGGCCGTGCTTCTCGTCCCCCGTCATCAGGCTCATCAGCCGGTTCATGTCGCGGTGGTCGCCCGTGGGCGCAGCAGTTGTGTTCGCCATGGACCCAGCGTTGAACATCAAGTTCGGTTGAGGTCAAGCCGGGAAAGGCGTTCGTGACCACCCATCGAAGTGCGGTATTGTTCTCATGCGCGTTCGGCCAGGGGAAACCCCAGGTCAGGCGGGTATCGGGACGTGGCGCAGCTTGGTAGCGCACTTGACTGGGGGTCAAGGGGTCGCAGGTTCAAATCCTGTCGTCCCGACTTGTGTTTTCGCAGGTCG
>NZ_JBIURV010000064.1:0-33185 GCF_044741025.1 Streptomyces sp. NPDC088246 | reverse complement strand
AACAACCCCGGGGGGGGGGGGCCCCAATTTTTGTTGGGTCCCCGCGCCCAACCCCCCCGGGGGGTAGTTCAACAGGCATAACACCCCCCCCCCCCCCCCGGGGGGGGGGGGGGGCCCCGCCCCGCCCCCCCCCCCCGCTCCGTCCGTCTTGGGATGGTCCGGGACGGCCCAACAGGCCGTGGTTCATGCGGCGTTCCCACTCCGGCCGAAGCTGCCGCGACTCGCTCCGGCCTGACGGATCCGCACCCGCTCCGCTCCTCCGGCTCACGGAGGACGGCACCGCGGCCGTCTGGGAGGAACACAGCGGACCGGTGAACCAGACGCTCATACGGCTGCCCGGCCTGCGCGGCCCGGCGGAAGAGGCGGCACGCGTCGACCTGGTGGCCGTGCACCTCTATCTCTCGTCGCCGTCCGGCCTGCGCCCCCACGCGGTGAGGGCGTCGGCCACAGCCACATCAGCTCCGCTCGATGCGCAGATGAATCGGACCTCGCAGGACCGGGCTGGGCCGGTACGGCGGCGGGTCGGTCACCAGCCTGGGCCGGTCGAGTCGGCGCACCAGTTCGCTGAGTGCGATCTGGGTTTCCAGCCGGGCCAGCGGGCCGCCGAAACACAGGTGGATGCCGCTGCCGAACCCGAGGTGCTGGTTGTCCTGCCGATCGGGGTCGAAGCGGTCGGGATCGTCGAAGCGGTCCGGGTCGCGACTGCCGGAGGCGAGCATGAGCATGATCTGGGAGCCCTTGGGGATGACGGTGTCGGCGATGGTGATGTCGCTGTACGCCGCCCGCCAGGGGATGATGTGGACGGGGGGCTCGTAGCGCAGCAGCTCCTCGACCAGTCGCACGATCAGGTCCGGTTCGTCGCGCAGCCGTTGGAGTACGTGCGGGTGACGTAGAAGCGTCAGCATGCCGTTGGTGATGAGATTGACGGTGGTCTCATGGCCGGCGATGAGCAGCAGGTGGGCGGTGCTGATGATTTCCTTGTCGGTCATCCGCCCATCGGGCCCGTTCCCGTCGTCGTTCGCCAGCCGTGACAACAGGTCGTCGCCGGGCCGGCCGTGGCGTGGCTCCAGCAGCCCACCGAGATACTGGTGCATGTCCTTGGTGGCCTGCATGCCATGGTTCATTTTCTCCGGCGGGTCGGTCTTCGGGTTGTAGTCGAGCGAGTCGATGACGGCGTTGACCCACTGATGGAACCGTGGTTCGTCCTCGCGCGGCACGCCGAGCAGTTGGCAGATCACGGTGACGGGGAACGGGTAGGCGAAGTCGTCCACGATGTCGATCAGCTGTGTGTTCGCGAAGTCGTCGATCAGGCTGCTGACGATCTCGGTCAGGTTGGGTTGCATGCCGGTCACCAGCCCCGGGGTGCACGGGGGGCCGAAGTGGCGCATCGCCAGGCGCCGTAGGCGGTCGTGCTCGGGCGGGTCGATGGTGATGAACGAAGGCGTGTCGCGCTTTTCGGCTGCCGGCGTCGGCCGCGACAGGTTGCGGGCGTCCGAGCTGAGGTGCGGGTTGTGCAGTATGTCGGTGATCTCGCGGTAGGTGCTGATGACGTAGCTGCCGTCCTCCTGCAGGGCCACCGGGGTTTTGCGCAGCTCGGCGTACAGCGGGTATGGGTCGGCGCGGGCGGAGTAGTCGAGGATTCGGTGCAGGGTGCTGGTCTCGGTCATGTCGCTTTTCCCTCCTACCGGTGGGTCCGCACAGCCGTGACGCGTCGCTCGCTCGGGTCATGGCCGGTGACCACCACCGTGGCGCCCTGGCTGAGCAGGACGGGGCCGGGGAAGTCGACGGGCACCGGCTTCGCGTCGACAGGTCGGTCGGGTGTGGGGCAGGGTGGTGGGAAGGGCGCGGCCGTCTCGATCAGCTTTCGGTAGTGGTCCAGCCACTTCGCGTTGTTGAAGCTGACGGCTGCGGTGACGCGGCCTTGGTAGCCGTATGCGGCGACGAAGCGGCGGTCGGGAACTGAACCCTGAGCGACAACGACCTCGTCGGCGAAGGTCGGCACACCGACGGACTTGATGTTGACACCGAACTGGATGGACCAGAATGCCGGGATGGCCAGGTGCGGCCAGCGGTCCGCCTGAGCGTTGACCATGTTGTGTGCCGCGATGTCGGCCTGTTCCACGGCGTTGGCCCAGTGTTCCAGTGAGATGAAGCGGTACTCGTAGACCGGGTGCGGGCAGCGTGCCACGTCTCCGGCAACGAAGACGTCATCGGTGACCAGGCCGTTGAGGTCGAAGGCGCGGCAGCCCGAGTCGCAGGCGATTCCCCATACGCCTGCCGCCAGTCCCGAGTCCTGCAGCCAATCGGTGTTGCGGATGCCGCCGAGCGCCACCACGGCCACGTCGGCGTCGACGGTGCTGCCGTCGGAGAAGTGAGCGCGGCACAACCGCCCCTGCGCGTCACCTTCCAGCCGGGTGACCTTGACCCCGCAGCGCAGGTCGACGCCATGCGCACGCTGCATGTCAGCGGCAACGCCACCGATCACGGCGCCGAGTGCCCCGACGAGCGGGGCGGGTCCGAGTTCGGCGACGGTGACCGGAATATCACGCTCGCGGCAGATGGAGGCGATCTCGGAGCCCGTGAAGCCCGCGCCGATGATCAGTACGCGGGAAGGGCCGGCGGCGAGTGCTCGCTGCAGACCATCGGCGTCCCCGCGCGTGCGGACGACGAAGACGCCGTGCAGGGAGGCTTCTGCCTCGACGGGCCAGGGCCGGGCGCGTACTCCTGTGGAGATCAGCACTCGGTCGAAGGCAACCTCGTTGCCGTCGGCGAGGTGCACATGATTGGTCGCCAGGTCGAGGCCGCTGGCGGGCACGCCCAAAAGCCACTGCGCGTCGATGTCGAGACGCCGCGGCAACGTGGTGCCGTCGGTCGGCACCCACCCGGTCAGTACCTGCTTGGACAGAGGCGGCCGGTCATAGGGCTCTCCCAGCTCGTCTCCGATCATGGTCAATGCCCCCGTGAATCCCTCACCGCGCAGAGCCTCCGCTGCTCGCAGTCCTGCCAGTGAGGCTCCGACGATCGCGATGCGGCCGTCGCGCTTGAACCCCTGGAGGGTGTGAGCGCTGCTCATGACGGCGACGCCTCCACTGGCGCGTCCCGTTCTTTGAGCTGGTCGACGAGAATGGCCTGGAGCGGGCAGGCTGCCGCAGCGCGTTCCACCTGTTCGCGCTGGGCGTCGTCGGGGTTCGGGTGATACATCAGCGCTTCCTCGCCGTGCATCCGGAACACATCTGGGGCAAGGAATGCGCACTGCGCGTAACCCTGGCATCGGGAAAGATCTACGACAACCCTCATGCCGACCCTCCGTTTCAGGGGCTGCAGAGCTGCGGTCCCTGAGGTAGCGCCGCGTCGGCCCGCAGAACGCGAGGGTGGGTCTCCGAGAGAGAGAATCGGCTGTTGCCTCGCCCCTTCGAATGCGAAGGTGACAGCGGTGCTCATCAAAGGTCTCCGCAGGTAGGACTGGTCGTCTCGAACCTGGCGACCGGTGTCTGCGACACCGCCTGGAGAACCTGACTGTTCTCGTCAGCGTATCCCCCGCAAATATCGCTCGCATGCCGGAAAGGGGGCGGGCATCAGGCGATGGCCGCGTGGATGGCCATCGCCTGTGAGGGAGGAACGCCCTGAAGTCGCGGGCCCTCAGTCGCAGGCTGCCTCTGATACCCGATGGTGGCTGGAGAACGTCCGGTCGCCCTGCGTCGGACGTGACTGACCGGTCTCGACCGCAGGAACAGCCGGTAAGGGCCGAACCAGCCCGTAACCCGACCGTGTGACGTGCCCGTCTGAAACATGGCTGTATGGCGCGGCGATCCGCCGGCCCGCGGCGCAGAGTGCTTTCGTCTGGTGCGCAGGGCTGCATCCGTTTCTGTGCGCCCGTCCCGGTGGGCAGGCCGAGGCCCCCTCCCGCATGTGCGTCACCTGTTCCCGCGGACGTTTGTCGCGTGGGCGGGCGCACCCCCTCGAAACCGCCTGAGGAGAGATCGTGGCAGGTAGCGCCGACGAAATCCGCGGGGCCGTGTCCGCGCAACTTCTCAGGGGCCAGAAGGCGCTGGTGACCGGCGCCAACTCGGGTATCGGCCTGGCGACCGCCATCGCCCTGGGCCGGGCCGGAGCGGACGTTGTCGTGAACTACGTCGCCGGCGCGGACGAGGCCGAAAAGGTCGTGGCGCAGATCAAAGACTTCGGAGTCCGTGCCTACGCCCACGAGGCCGACGTGTCCGACGAGGCGCAGGTGGTCGCCATGGTCGCCCGGATGATCGAGGCGTTCGGCACCATCGACATCATGGTGGCCAACGCCGGGCTCCAGCGGGACGCGGCCGCTACGGAGATGACGCTCGCCCAGTGGCAGAAGGTCATCGACGTCAACCTGACCGGCCAGTTCCTGTGCGCCCGGGAGGCCGCCAGGGAGTTCGTCCGGCGCGGCGTGGTGGCAGAGGTGTCCCGCTCAGCCGGGAAAATCATCTGCATGAGCTCGGTCCACCAGATCATCCCGTGGTCGGGACATGTGAACTACGCCTCTTCCAAGGGCGGTGTGGCCATGTTGATGCAAACCCTCGCCCAGGAGCTCGCCCCCCAGCGGATCAGAGTCAACGCGGTCGCACCCGGCGCGATCCGCACGCCGATCAACCGCGACGCCTGGTCAAGCCCCGAGGCCGAGGCCGATCTCCTGCGGCTGATCCCGTACCGCCGCGTGGGCGACCCGGCGGACATCGCCGACGCCGTCGTCGTCCTCGCGTCCGACCTGCTCGACTACGTCGTCGGCACCACGCTCTACGTCGACGGGGGAATGACGCTCTTCCCCGGCTTCGCCACCGGCGGCTGACTGCCGGTGCAAGACCATGTCACGGCCCGCCGGGTGGTGATCCTCGGCGAGAGCACCGGGCTGATCGCCGTCGCTCCGCGGGGCAGTCACCGGTCGCGGTGCCCCCTTCGGCCGCCGCGCCCACAGCTCTTCCCACACCGATCCACCAGTGCGCTGGGCTCTTTGCCGAGCGCCCCCGGCACAAGGGTCCTGGACGACACACAGACCCCGGTGAATCCACCGGGCATCTGAGACGATCGAAAAACGGCTGCCCCCCTGTACGGTGCCACCGCCATCGACGTCGTGTGTCGGACCTGTTCTCGGCTGGGGCTGACAGCGCCGGACGTCGTCAAGGGCGCTGCGGTAGGCAGACGCGGGAACGCCAACCATGCGGCGGACGCGTTCGCGGAGTTCGGCGAAGGCGTCGGCGGTCAGCCGCGGCATGCGGTCAGCGCCCCTGCTCATGGTCGAGCGCCTCATCGAGGGTGACTGCGGCCATGATCAGCGACAGGTGGGTGAACGCCTGTGGGAAGTTTCCCAGTTGCTCCCCGCTCGGACCGACTTCCTCGGAGAAGAGTCCGACGTGGTTGGCGTAGGTCTGCATCTTCTCGAAGGCGTAGCGGGCCTGGGGCAGCCGGCCCGCCCGGGCGAGCGCGTCCACGTAGAGGAAGGTGCACAGACTGAAGGTGCCTTCCGAGCCGCGTAGCCCGTCCGGAGATGCCGCCGGGTCGTAGCGGTAGACAAGGCTGTCGGAAACGAGCCTGCGGTCCATCGCGTCGAGTGTGGACAGCCAGGAGGGGTCCCTGGGGGCGATGAACCCCACCCTCGGCATGAGCAGCAGCGAGGCGTCCAGGACGTCGCCGTCGTAGTGCTGGATGAATGCGCGCTCCGTCTCGCTCCAGCCGCGTTGCATGACCTGCTCGAAGATGGCGTCCCTCGCCCTGCGCCATCCCTCCAGATCAGCGGGCCTGCGGAAGGACTCGGCCAGGCGAAGCCCGTGGTCGAAGGCGACCCAGGACATCACCCGGCTGTAGGTGAAGTCCTTTCGGCCGCCGCGGGTCTCCCAGATGCCCTCGTCCGGTCTGTTCCAGTTCTCGGCGAACCAGTCCAATGTTCTGGCCAGTGCCCTCCACCCCTGGTAGGTGGCCCGCTGCGCGATGGCGCCCCCTTGCGCCAGCGCGTATACCGCCTCGCCGTAGATATCGAGCTGAATCTGGTCGGCAGCGCCGTTTCCGATGCGGACAGGGAAGGAACCGCGGTAGCCCTCGAATTGATCGAGTGTCTCTTCCGGCAGTTCGGGGTTGCCGTCGATCCGGTACATGGTCTGCAACGGCTCTCCGTCCTCGCCCTCGCGCTCGCGCAACCTGTCCACGAGCCAGTGCACAAAGGCTGTGGCTTCCTCGACGAAGCCGAGGTCCAGCATGGCCCGCACGGACAGCGCCCCGTCACGCACCCAGGTGAACCGATAGTCCCAATTGCGCTCTCCGCCGACCTGTTCGGGCAGACCCGTCGTGGCCGCTGCGATCAAGGCGCCGGTGGGGGCGTAGGTAAGGAGCTTGAGAGTGATGACCGAGCGGTGCACAAGCTCGGGCCAACGGCCCCGGTAGCGGGACTGGCGCAGCCACTGCTGCCAGAAGCGGACGACCTCCTGGAACTGTTCTGTCAGTCCGTCGACGGTGGGGAAGGCAGGCACCTCGGCGCCGGACGCGCAGACGGTGAAGACCGCACCGTGGGACTCACCGGCCCTCAGCGTCACCTTGCCGCGCACGTCCTGGCCGTCCCGCTCCAGCGGGAAGGTGGTCCGCAAGTGCCCATCGATCCCCGGAGCCCGGAACACGGCGCCTTCGCCGTCGAGTTCGAGCTGATGCCCGGCCCGGCCGTAGTCGAAGCGCGGCCGGCACTCGAGCGTGAAGTCGACGGTGCCCCGCACGGCGCGTACACCGCGGATCAGGGTGTGGCGGTCCGTGGGGGTACGGGTCTGGTCCGGAGGCATGAAGTCGACCACTTCGCCCACGCCGTCCGGCGACATGAACCGCGTCATGAGGACGGCCGTGTCGGGGTAGTAGAGCTGTTTGCAGGCAGCGTCGGTCCCCTCGGGCGCCAGACGAAAGTACCCGCCGCGGTCGTGGTCGAGCAGAGCGGCGAAGATGCTGGGAGAGTCGAACCTTGGAGCGGCGAACCAGTCGACGACGCCCTGCGACGAGACGAGCGCCGCGGTCTGCAGGTCACCCACCAGACCGTGCTCGGCGATGGGGGGATAGCGGTCCATGGCTGCTCCGGAGTCTCGGAAAACACCCCGTCATCCACCATCCCTCACCCCAGCCGTCCGCACCAATTGCAGTCTCACGCCATCACCGGTGTCATGTGACGCGAAAGCTGCCCCGTACTCCCGCGAGGGCACGAGCGCATGACACCCGGCGAGAACGAGCAAGAGGGCTTGGCGCAGCCGGTCGGTCGCTGGTGCGCCGCCCAGGCCGTCCACGAACGAACGCAGGGGCTCATGAGGTCGTGCGGCGGCTGACTACGGCTGCGTAGGCGCCAGGGACGAGGGGATCGTGGCGAGGATCTTCTCGGTCATCGGCCCCGTCCCTGCTCGTGGACTGTGGTCCATACCTCGTCGAGGAGGCTTGGGTAGTCCTCGCCGTAAGCAGCGATGGCGGCGTAGACGGCATCGAGAGCGGCCTGGAGCGGATCAGCCTCCGCGGCGCCGAACAGAGCGGGGACAGCCATGTGCGGCTGGGAGACCTTGACGGGCTCCCGCAACGGGGAGCTTCCCGCTGTCACGACCACCTGAGCCGAAACCTGAGGTCCACCATCCACCTGCCACGTGGCGATCAGCCGCCCCAGCCTGCGCGAGCCTCCCTCCTGAGGCGCTGACGTCGGACAGCTTCCTTCAGGGAGCGTCGTCGGCGGCTCAGCTGTTCCTGACGGTGCAGAGTTGACACCCTTGCGCTGTGGTGCGTCTTCTTCCGTCGAAGGTGAGGGGGCAGGCTGGCGCGCGGGGGGAATCGCTCGTCCGACCGTCCCCTGCGGAGCCCGGGGGTCGCTCTCAAGGAGTTCCCATACGCGTTCCTGGTCGTCGAAGGGTGGGGGAAGTGGCTTTCCCCCCTCCAGGGCCGCGAGTGCAGGGGCAACCCAGTTGAGGTGCGCGAGACCGGCCACGGCGTACGCGCGATGGGCCGCCAGCCGTGCGACGGCACGCTGACAGGCAGCACCTGCGGCATCGATCGCGTGCACCAGTGCGGCGTCGAACTCCACAAGACCATAGACGTTGCCCTGGATACGGCGAAGGGTGTCACTCGGCAGCCGACCACCCCATTCCGCCTTTTCCGCGGCCAGGCGCTGCCGCTCGGCCTCTCGCTCGTGCGTGAGCCGGGCAACGCGCTCCAGCTCAGCCTTCTCCTCCGGTGCCGGGGGAGGAGGTAGCGTCCGGGCGTGCTCGTGCCAGTAGGCGGCGATCTCGGCGGTCTGCTTCACCACCCGGGCGGGCTGCGGCGGACTCGGCCAGAACTGGAGGAGGTAACGGTCCAACTGAGGCTCCTCCTCCAACCGGGTGTCCGCGTCCCGCCCTTCCTGCATGCCGTTGGCGCAGTACCGGACCCGATAGTCGATCTCTTCGAGATCCAGGTCCCAGGCACCCTCCCCCGCCCATTCCACCAGCACGCTGTTGGTCGAGAGTGGTCTGAAGGGAACTTCGACGATCTCCTCCCACGAGGTGTCCGGCGTCGGCGGTTCCTCGTGCAGCTCGGCGGTGAATCCGACGCTGCCTGTGTGCAGGCCCGTCGTCAGCCAGAGCGCACCCGCGACAGCGGCACCGCACAACCCGGCCTTCTGGCCCCCGAACGCCTCGTCGAGGTCAAGACCGCATGTCTCGGGATCGCTCTCCACGTAGATCTGTCCGTAATGAACATGCACCTCGCCGTTCACGAGTGTCCTCACAGCGCACTCCCCCTTGTCCGAAGCAGCAACTGGCCCCGGCTTCCCCGTGGGCCCGAATCCGAGGAAATCATCTCGGCTCCCACTGACAACGCCGGCACGTCCCCCACGCGCTCGCCTCAAGCTGTGGGCCGACCGGCCGGCCTTTTGCGCTGTTCCTGCTGTCAGCGACGCGTGTGCCCACTCGGTCGTCCTGGACGGCGTATCGGAAGGAAGGCAACGCCCCGAGCCCCGGCGAGGGGCGCCCGGGCCGTGTGATGCTGCAGCCGCGGTGGCTCCGGCGGTCCCGGCCAGGCACTCCTGGTAATGCGAACCGGCCGGGCTGGTAGTCGCCGGCGCGCTGCCGGACGATGACGTTCAGGCGGTTGAAGGCGTTGATGAGGGCGATGGAGCACACCAGGGCGGCGAGCCGGTCCGCGTACTGGACCTCACGCCCTGATCACAGCAGGGGACCGGCCGCGGTCCTGTCGGACTCCGTTACCCGCATGTTCGTCCAGCGCATCCGGCAGGCACAGCGTGGGCAGCCACCATCGGCCAAGGCATCCTGAGGGCGCTGGTGACGGCGGTGGACGACGGTACGTGGCTACGTCCGCTTCCAGCGGCAGCGATTGTCTGCTGGTTCGGATTCTGGCTCAAGCTCCGTGGTCCATCCACACCGCGTAACTGTTGATCTCCACCGCGTCTCTCGCCAATGCTTTGACCAGGAAGGCTCGCCGGGTCCGGACAGGCGAAGCTCCGTGCGGACACCCCTACTGGCGGATATCGTCATGTTCACGACGAAGGGGAGCTTGATCATGACAGAACGTGCAGTTCCGCCTCGCGTGGTGGCCGCAGAGCGTGTCGCCTCCGAAGCGGGATTCAAGAAGAGTTGCATCCCTGAAGTGGGCAGGTTGCTCAGGCTGGCCGCTGCTGCGAAACCCCACGGAATCATTGCGGAGAGCGGCACCGGCTCGGGAGTGGGCACCGCCTGGCTGCACAGTGGCCTTGGCTCCGGTGCACGCCTGGTTACCGTAGAGCGTGACGAGGAGCTGGCCCGTCGAGCCGCCGGTGTCTTCGCGGACGACAAGCGCGTCAGCGTTCTCACCGGGGACTGGCGGCTGCTTGAACAGCATGCCCCCTTCGACGTCTTCTTCTGCGACGGCGGGGGCAAGCGTGACGACCCCCAGGGGGTCGTCGAGCAGCTTGCTCCTGGTGGCCTGCTCATCCTGGACGACTTCACCCCCTCGCCGCATTGGCCGCCTCGTTTCGGCGGCGAAGTGGATGAGCTCCGCCTGTTCTACCTCACTCATCCAGCCCTGGACGCCACTGAAATACTCACAACACCATCCAGTTCAGCGGTTGTTGCGACACGCCGCCTCTAGCCAAGAAGGCTTGCAGGGTTCTTGATCACGCCGCGAGGGGCGGTCTGCCGCCCCAGCGAACACCCTTCTCGCTGCGGATGCGGGCACGCTCGCGCCGTCGGGCCGCGAGGACGTCGGGGTGGCGGGCGTTCCCGCTGCGTCATCGCAGGTAGGCGTGGAGTGCTCGGGTCTGTGCGGTGTGGCTGCGGTGGTTGGCGTTGGTGATGGTGAACTGCCGGCTTCTCTGGGGGTACCCGCGTGGCGCGAGGCGAGAGGAGACCACTTTGTGCAGCTCAGCTCCGGTGCGGGTGATCGTGGCGTGTGCAACACCTGTGGTGCTACCGCTGGTTGCTGCTCTGCGGGCGGATCAGGGGAGAGCCGGCTTGGCGATCGGTTCCTCCGCCGCAGCGGACCGCCCGGCGTGCAACCACCCTGACTGCCCGTCGCGTGGGAAGAAGTCATTCAGCGCCAAGAACTTCGGCCACGTTGCTGCGTACTGTCGCCTCCGTGGGCGCGGGCTGGCGTCTTCGCCTGCGAGCCCGCCGCTTCCGTTCCTCCCGCTGAGGCGATGCGGCAGGGCCTTCCCGCGGTACAGGTCGCCGTGGAACCCACCGATGCGTACTCGATCGTCTCCGCGGTCAGCAGCTGTCGCGGAGTGGTTGCCGTGCGGGACAGCGGCGGCCGAGTGCTGGAGCTCAAGGACGAGCAGCTCAAGGCTGCCCGCAGGGAATCGGCCCGTGTCGGCCTCTGAACCGAACTCTCCAGCTCCGCCGGCCTCGCAGGCATGCGCAGCCCTTCGTCGATGGACTTCGGGTCCGCAACGCGAGTGGCGGCCTGCCGTTCCCCGATCTCCTGCGTGAGTCGTGGGACAGGGCCATCAAGCGGCTCGCGCTGCCTGAATACAACCCGCACGACTTGCGACACAAATGGACCACCGTGACCTTGACGAGCGGCATGTCCATCCACGAAGTGTCTCGCCGGCTCGGGCATCGCTCGATCAAGGTCACGGTGGACAAGTACGGCCACGTCACCCAGGACGGCCAGGAACGCCGGCGTCAGGCGGCCGCAGCGCCGCACATGCTCACAGCAGGCCGAGCGACTTCAGAACCCGGCGCTGCCTCGGTGCCGGGTCAGCGGGCCAGTAGATGTAGCAGACACCGCCCGTACCGCTTCTGACCTTGCCGTTCGCGTCATAGCGCTTGGTGCGGAGCCAGATCGTCTCCCACTCCTGGCGCTTGTAGACCCGCCGCACGGCCTCGTTGCTCGGCGAGGCCGGGTCGTTCGCGATCACGTCGCCGTCCGCGGTGAACCCGATCACGGTCATCAGGTGGCCGGAGGTCCCGTACCCGGCGCCGGTCAGCTCCTCCTTGAGGAACGACTGCGACGTTATGACCGGGATACCCGCCCGGATCAGCTTCTCCACGTCCGTCAGCGAGCCGAGCCGGGTCACCGCCGCGCTCATGTCGTCGTACGTCGCGGCGTACGCGGCGTTGAACGGCCAGTTGCCGCAGCCCTCGTACTGGTAGTCGTACGTGAACCGCGCGGCATGGCAGACCTGCGGGTCGGCCAGACCCGGCTTGACCCAGGCGAGTTCCTCGGCGGTGGGCCTGCGCCCCCAGTACTCGATGATCATCTGCGAGGAGGTGGGGCTGCACCAGGCCTCGCCGCCGTTGTCGTACTCCGGGTACTGGCCCGCGTGCACATTCTGCGAGTAGCGCGGCACCGACAGCTCCCGGGCGAGGCCAGGGGTACTGGCGAGCACGGTGAAGCGGTCCGGGACGTCGGAAGCCATCGCGCCGAGCCGTCGGACGGTGGGCGTGAGGCGGCTGCCCGGGGGGCGGTGGAGCGTGAGCCGCAGCCGGTAGGAGACCAGCCGCAGCCCGCTCGCAGCGTCGTCCACCGAGAAGGTGTCGGTCCATATGGAGCTCTTGCCGTCGGTCTGGTCGTCGACGGACGTCCTGCGGATGTCCGCGTCACCCGCGGCCCAGCGGCCCATCACGTACCAAGGTGTCGAGGTGGCGTCCGAGTAGCGGCCCTGCAGCTCGATCTGGATCCAGGTGCCCGCCGGGGTATCGGCGTTCCAGGAGGCGATCACCTCGGTCGCCGGGACGGCGGACCGGTGGACCGGCGAGGTCCAGGTCGCGTACTCCCAGTCGGCGGTCTGACCGGTGTGCGGATCGGTGTAGTCGGTGACCCCCACTGCGTGGCCGATCACCAGACCGGGCCGACGCCCCGCGACGGCGCGCGTCCCGGCGCCGCAACCACTGCGCCAGTCGGTGTACGTGTGCCAGGAATGGTTGTCCACGAGAGAAGCGGCCGCCGAGGGAGCGGGGAGCGGAGCGGCGGGAACGGCGGCGGTCGCGGAGCCGGCGGACGACACCGTGCCGGCGGCGGCCGCCACCGCGAGCGCGGCGGTCAGCATGGTTCTGCGCGAGGTCGGTCTGTTCATGGGCGAGACCCCCGGTCGGAAGCGGAATGGGGCTGCAAGTGCACGACAGTGGGCCAACTATTGCGGGTAGTGGCCGGATTCGGCCAGCGATTCGGCGTGCGTCAATAAACCAATATTGGTCTGGTCCACTGGCGTGACCTGCGATTGCTTCGGATCGGCTCGTAGGCTGGGGCGCATGAACGACCTCTCGCTCCTCGCCGCGCGGCTGCGCACCCTGGCGCCGTCCTGCGGACCGGTGCGGCTGATCGCCGTCGACGGCCATGCGGGATCGGGGAAGAGCACCTTCGCGTCCCGCCTCGCGGCCCTGCTCGACGACGCCCCCGTACTGCATCTGGACGACCTGGCCACCCACGAGTCCTTCTTCACCTGGGTGGACCGGCTGAGCGAGCAGGTGATCGAGCCTCTGTCGCGCGGTGAGTGCGCGCGCTACGCGCCGTACGACTGGACCGCGCGGACGTTCGCGGCACCGCGCAGCCTGGAGCCCGCACCGGTCGTCCTGATCGAGGGGGTCGGGGCGGGCCGCCGGGCGCTGCGGCCCCATCTGGCGCGGCTGTTGTGGATGGATCTCGCTGCCGCGGAGTCCTGGGAGCGGGGCCGCCGCCGGGACGGGCCGGCTCTCTCGGCCTTCTGGGACGGGTGGACGGCGGCCGAGGCGGAACATTTCTCGGCCGATCCCTCGCGCTCCCACGCCGACGCTCTGGTACGGCAGTTGCCCATGGGGTACGAGTGGCTGGAGGGACCTGACGCGGCAGCAGGAGTGAACCATTCAGTCACAGAAAGTGATCACATTGCGTCGCCGTATTAAGTGGTGAGAAATCGGCCTGGAAGTACCTCAACTCTGCTTGACCCGAGGGCGGTACAGGTCTTACGTTCTCAATGTGCGGCTTTTCGGAGCCCTCGCAGACACGAAGCCCCCGGTTGTTCCCCCGTGATCGGGGGCTTCGTTCTGCCCTCGCACCCTCTTTCCCACGCCGGTTCGGCGGATTCCGCTCACCCTCGGTCACGGTCTCCCTTCCGCCTGCGTCGCTCTTAGTCGCACACTCCCTGCGCAGGTACGATGCCTCTCGGTGCGGTCAATTCCCGTCCGTGGCACAGTGATTCAGCGCGCCTCGGCGGGCAGGTCGTGCGGCGGGACATCCTGGGGGCACGGTTTGTGGGGGACCAGATGGACATCGGCACGCAGGGCGCGCAGGCCCCGGCCGACCTCGCCTGGCTGCGCGGCGTGGACGCCTACACCATGGGCGCCTACCCGCAGGCCGAAGAGGAGTTCAGGGCTGCGGTACGGATCGATCCCGGCATGGCGGACGGCTGGCTCGGCCTCCATGCGCTGAGGGCCGACACCACCACGGCGCTGCTGCACATGTACCGCCATCGCGAACGCTTCGGCGAACAGCGCACCCGCCATCGGCGCACGCTCAACTCCTGGTACTGGCTGGGCTGGTGGGTTCAACCGGTGCTGGAGAGCTCGCGCGATCTGCTCCTCGCGCACGCCTCGCACTGGCTGGACGGGCGCCATGTCCCCGAGCTGGACCGTGCGCTGGCCGGCCTGCCGCCGGTGGACGCGGACCCACAGGTGCGCTTCCTGCACGCCTGCCGCTCCTATCTGGTCAAGGACTGGGAGCAGCTCGTACGCAACACCGAGCAGCTGATCGACGATCCGATGCTCGGTATCGAGGCGGGGCTGTTCGGCGGGATGGCGCGAGTACGGCTGGAGATGTACGGGCAGGCCGAGCCGCTGCTCTCCGCCGCGCTGATGCGCTGCCGCAGCGAACAGCCGCAGCGCAAGGAACTGCGCTACTGGCTGGCCCGCGCACACGAGGGCACCGGCCGCAGCGCGGCCGCCCTGCCGCTCTACCGGGCGGTGCACCGGATCGACCCGGCATTCATGGACACCTCGGCGCGGCTCGCCGCGATCGCGGACTACGACGGCCTCGAAGGCACCGACGAAGCCGCCGGTCTCACCGCCGTGTCGCTGGCCGGGTTCGGCACGGACGCCGTGGCGGAGGCGCAGCCGGACGGGGATTCGCTGCCCGGCACCGATCTGGTGGACGGCCGGGAGCTGCGGCCGGGCGGCGAGACCCCGGGACTCGTGGGCATCGGGGTGCCGCCGTCCGACGGGGCACGGCGCAAGACCGCGGTGCCCGGCCAGCCGACAGCCCCTTTTCCGGCTGGGCCCAGCGATCCGGTGCTGCTTGCCGAGGCGCTGGCGGAGCTGGAGCGGATGGTCGGCCTGGAGCCCGTCAAACGCCAGGTCAAGGCGTTGTCCGCGCAGCTGAACATGGCCCGGCTGCGGGCCGGCCAGGGGCTTCCCGTGCAGCCGCCGAAACGCCATTTCGTCTTCTCGGGCCCGTCCGGCACCGGTAAGACCACGGTGGCCCGCATCCTCGGCCGGGTCTTCTACGCTCTCGGTCTGCTCGGCGGTGACCATCTCGTCGAGGCCCAGCGGGCGGATCTTGTGGGCGAGTTCCTCGGCCAGACCGCCGTCAAAGCCAATGAGCTGATCGACTCGGCGCTCGGCGGGGTGCTCTTCGTCGACGAGGCGTACAGCCTCTCCAACACCGGCTACAGCAAGGGTGACGCGTACGGCGACGAGGCCCTCCAGGTCCTCCTCAAGCGCGCGGAGGACAACCGGGACCATCTGGTCGTCATCCTCGCGGGCTATCCGGAAGGCATGGACCGGCTGCTGGCCACCAATCCGGGGCTCTCCTCACGCTTCACCACCCGGGTGGACTTCCCGAGCTACCGGCCGCTGGAGCTCACCTCCATCGGTGAGGTGCTGGCCGCGGAGAACGGTGATACGTGGGATGAGGAGTCCCTGGAGGAGCTGCGCTCCATCAACGGCCATGTCGTCGACCAGGGCTGGATCGACGAGCTGGGCAACGGGCGGTTCCTGCGCACCCTGTACGAGAAGAGCTGCGCCTACCGCGATCTGCGGCTCTCCGGCTACGCGGCCGTGCCGAGCCGGGACGATCTGGCCACGCTGCGGCTGCCGGATCTGATGCAGGCGTACGGCGAGGTGCTGTCCGGCCGCGGGCCGGTGGGCCGGGGGCCGCAGGAGCCGCCGCCGTTGTGACGGCGGGCTGCCCCAGTCGCCCCGTGGCCGGTGTCCTCGATTGCCGGACGGGCTGAAGACCAGCCCGTCCGGCGATCGGGACCCTAATGGACCGACGCGGTGAGTTCGCCGGTGCCGGCGGCCGTCGTGTCCGTCGCCCGGCGCGGCACCGAGACCCGGTGGGCCGGGTCGCGTACCTCACCGACCAGCATCTCCAGGACGTCCTCCATGGCGACCAGGCCGAGGACCCGGCCCGATGCGTCGGCGACCTGCGCCAGATGTGTCGCCGCGCGGCGCATCACGGTCAGGGCGTCGTCCAGGGGCAGCTCGGCCCGCACGGTCGCCATCGGGCGCCACACGTGCTGGGGGACGGCCCGCTCGCCGTCCTCCAGGTCCAGGACATCCTTGACGTGCAGATATCCCATGAACGGGCCGCCGCCCTCCGCGCACACGGGAAAGCGCGAGTAGCCGGTCCGTACGGTCAGCTCCTCGATCCGGTGCGGAGTGACGGAGGGGTCCACCGTCACCAGGGAGGCCCGGCTGAGCAGCACATCGGTGACGGGCCTGCTGCCCAGCTCCAGTGCGTCCTCCAGCCGCTCCTGCGCCTCCGGCTCCAGCAGTCCGGCCTGGCCGGAGTCCTCGACGAGCCGGTTGAGCTGCTCGCTGGTGAAGACGGCCTCCACCTCGTCCTTCGGTTCGACGCCGAAGAGCCGGAGCACCAGCCGGGCGCAGTTGCCCAGTGCGGAGGTGACCGGACGGCAGACGCGGGCGAAGCCGACGAGGCCGGGGCTGAGCCAGAGCGCGGTCTTCTCCGGCGCTGCCATCGCGAGGTTCTTCGGGACCATTTCGCCGATGACGAGATGGAGGAAGACCACGAAGACGAGCGCCAGCACATAGCCGAGCGGATGGATCAGGCCCTCGGGCAGGTGGACCGCCTGGAAGACCGGCTCCAGCAGATGGGCGACGGTCGGTTCGGCGACGGCGCCGAGGGTCAGCGAGCAGACGGTGATGCCGAACTGGGCGGCAGCCATCATCTGCGGCAGGTTCTCCAGGCCGTACAGCACCTGGCGGGCCCGGCCCGACCCTGCTGCCGCGAGGGGTTCGACCTGGCTGCGCCGTACGGAGACGAGGGCGAACTCGGCACCGACGAAGAAGCCGTTCGCCAGCACGAGGAGCGCCGCGAACAGCAGCTGGACGAGGCTCATCGCACGCCCTCCAGGACGCCGTGGGCCACCGGTGCCTCGGTGACGGGGTCGGTCACCTCGGCCGTGCGTACGAAGCGGACCTTCTCGGCGCGGTAGTGGCCGACCTGGCGGACGGAGATCCGCCATCCGGGCAGTTCGGCCCGGTCGCCGGGGGCAGGGATGCGGCCCAGCAGATCGGCGACGAGTCCGGCCACGGTCTCGTACGGTCCGTCGGGGACGTCGAGCCCTATCCGGCGCAGGGTCAGGACCCGGCAACTGCCTTCGGCCTCCCAGGCCGGGCGGCCGTCCTCGGGAGCGGCGGGGGCCAGTTCGGGCCGGTCGGCGCCTTCGGCGTCGTGCTCGTCCCTGACCTCGCCGACGAGTTCCTCGATGATGTCCTCGAGGGTGACGACCCCGGCGGTGCCGCCGTACTCGTCGACGACCACGGCGATCGGCTGCTCGTTGCGCAGCCGCTGGAGCAGCTGTTCGACGGGCAGTGTCTCCGGCACCAGCAACGGTGGTACGGCGATCCGGCCGGCCGGCGTGCGCAACCGGTCCTGGGCGGGCACGGCGAGCGCGTCCTTGAGGTGGATCATGCCGACGACCTCGTCGATGCGCTCCCGGTAGACGGGGAAGCGGGAGAGGCCTGTGGCGCGGGTGAGGTTGAGGACGTCCTGCGCGGTCGCCGAGGACTGCAGGGCGCTGACCTTCACCCGTGGGGTCATGACGTGCTGTGCGGTGAGTCCGGCGAGCGACAGGGTCCGTACGAAGAGATCCGCGGTGTCCTGTTCGAGGGTGCCGGCCTCGGCCGAGTGCCGGGCCAGGGAGACCAGTTCCCCGGGGGTGCGGGCGGAGGCCAGCTCGTCGGTGGGTTCGACACCCAGCAGTCGTACCAGCCGGTTGGCGACGGTGTTCAGCAGGCTGATCACCGGCCGGAGCGCGGCGGAGAAACGGTGCTGGGGGCCGGCGACGAACCGGGCGACCTGGAGCGGCCGGGAGACCGCCCAGTTCTTGGGCACGAGTTCGCCGATCACCATCTGGACGGCGGAGGCCACCATCATCCCGATCACCACGCTGATGCCGGGTACGGCGCCGTCGGGCAGACCGGTCGCGGTGAGGGGGCCGTCCAGCAGCTGGGCGAGTGCCGGTTCGGCGAGCATGCCGACAACCAGTGAGGTGATGGTGATGCCGAGCTGGGTGCCGGAGAGCTGGAAGGAGAGTTCACGCAGGGCTTCGACGACGGTGCCGGCCCGCCGGTCGCCCTCGGCGGCGGCGCGCTCGGCGTCCGGCCGCTCCACCGTGACCAGCCCGAACTCGGCTGCCACGAAGAATCCGTTGGCGAGGATGAGAAGGAATGCTGCGCTCAGAAGCAGCAGGGGGGTGGTCATGCCGCCGCCTCCTGGGAAGGGGCGGCGCAGGTACTACCGGACGATCCGTCCATTGCTGGAAGGAGTCACTCCTTGGGTCGCAGGAAAGCCCCGCAGGCCTCATGGACCCTCTGGTGCGGGGCGGGGCGCACGGGGCGCCGCCGTCCTCCAGAGTAATCAAGAAGAGGCCGTACGGGGCAGGGGGCTCAGCCGTTGTCCGTGCCGGTGCCGTGGTTCTCGGCGAGGGCGCGGAGCGTATGGGCGTCGCGGATGGCCTGCTGCCTGGCGATTCCCGGCTGGATACCGAGGGCGGGCATGCTGGTCCCGTCGCTCAGGTCGAGAAAGACCCAGGGGTCGCCGACGCGCAGGTTGACGCGGAGAATCTCCGCCCAGGAGAGCCGGCGCGTTCGAGTGAGATTGACCACCGTCACCCCGTCCTCGTTCGCGACGATCTTCGGGCGGCTGAGCAGCGCGAGCACGCCGAAGAACAGCAGCGCGGTGAAGATGAAGCTGGACCGCTCCCCCGCGCTCAGCTGTTCCAGGGTCAGGGCGATGACAGTGATGACGACGAACATCGCCGCCCCCACGGTCAGCAGGACCACCCGGGTTCGGGTCGGCCGGAACGTGACCGGGAGCGTGGGGAGTTCGGACCGGGGCGCGGGGGCGGACATGATGTTCTTCTGTCTTCCGGGTGGTCGCCCGGCCGTCAGAGGCGGCAGGCGTGGATGGCGGTGGTGAGGATGGCGCGGGCGCCGAGGTCGTACAGATCGTCCATGATCCGCTGGGCCTCCCGGGCGGCGACCATGGAACGGACGGCGACCCAGCCCTCGTGGTGCAGCGGGGAGATGGTCGGCGACTCCAGGCCCGGGGTGAGGGCGACCGCGCGCTCCAGGTGCTCGACGCGGCAGTCGTAGTCCATCATCACGTAGCTGCGGGCGACCAGGACGCCCTGGAGACGGCGGAGGAACTGCTGCACCTTCGGGTCGTCGTCCGGTGCGCCGGTGCGGCGGATGACGACGGCCTCCGACTTCATGATCGGCTCGCCGATGACTTCGAGTCCGGCGTTGCGCAGGCTGGTGCCGGTCTCCACGACATCGGCGATGACCTGGGCGACACCGAGTTCGATGGCGGTCTCGACCGCGCCGTCGAGGTGGACGACGGAGGCGTTGACGCCGACATCGGCGAGGTGCTTGGCGACGATGCCCTCGTAGGAGGTGGCGATCGTCTTGCCGTCGAAGTCCTGCGGCCCCTGGGCCGTGCCCGGCTTGGTGGCGTAGCGGAAGGTGGAACGGGCGAAGCCGAGCTGGAGGATCTCCTCGGAGTCGGCGCCGGAGTCCAGCAGCAGGTCGCGACCGGTGATGCCGATGTCGAGGCGGCCGGAGCTGACGTAGATCGCGATGTCGCGCGGCCGCAGGTAGAAGAACTCGACCTCGTTCTCGGGGTCGACGAGGACGAGCTCCTTGGACTCCTTGCGCTGCTGGTAGCCGGCCTCATGGAGCATCGCCATCGCAGGCCCGGAGAGTGAACCCTTGTTGGGGACGGCGATGCGCAGCATGAGGCCAGGTTTCCTTTGCGAGGAGGGAGTCTTGTGCGGATATGCGGATGTACGGAGTGCTACGTGGTGCTCAGGTCGTGCTCAGAGGTGGGCGTAGACGTCGTCGAGGGAGATCCCGCGGGCGACCATCATCACCTGGACGTGGTACAGCAGCTGGGAAATCTCCTCGGCGGCGGCGTCCTTGCTCTCGTGCTCGGCGGCCATCCAGACTTCGGCGGCCTCCTCGACGACCTTCTTGCCGATGGCATGGACACCCTTGTCCACCAGCTCGGCGGTACGGGAGGTGGAGGGGTCGCCGTTGGCGGCCTTGAGCTGCAGCTCGGCGAAGAGCTCTTCGAAGGTTTTGTTCGCCATGATGGTCCTTAGAGTACGGGGTCCACGCCCCCCACTCAGCGCCAGGGCTCGCTGACCGTGCGCAGCGTGGCGGCGGTGGCGACGGCCGCGGTGACCGCTTCGTGCCCCTTGTCCTCGCTGGAGCCTTCCAGTCCGGCCCGGTCGAGCGCCTGCTCCTCGGTGTCGCAGGTGAGTACGCCGAAGCCGACCGGGACTCCGGTGTCGACGGCGACCTGGGTCAGGCCGTTGGTGACGCCGTGGGACACGTACTCGAAGTGCGGGGTGCCGCCGCGGATGATCACGCCGAGGGCGACGACCGCGTCGTAACCGCGACCGGCGAGGACCTTGGCGACCACCGGGAGCTCGAAGCTGCCGGGCACCCGGAGCAGGGTCGGCTCGTCGATGCCCAGCTCGTGCAGGGCGCGCAGCGCGCCGTCGACGAGTCCGTCCATGACCTTCTCGTGCCACTGGGCGGCGACGACCGCCACACGCAGGTCACCGCAGTTGCGTACGGACAGTTCGGGTGCGCCCTTGCCGCTCATGTCTCTCCTACCGCTCGTTTCCGTGATCGTTACTGGTTGCCGCAGGTCGACGCCGTGGCGGAGTCGAGCCAGGGCAGGTCGTGCCCCATGCGGTCGCGCTTGGTGCGCAGGTAGCGCAGATTGTGTTCGCCGGCCTGGACGGGCATCGGCTCGCGGCCGGTGACGGCCAGACCGTGCCGCAGGACCGCGGCCGTCTTGTCGGGGTTGTTGGTCATCAGCCTGAGGCTGTGGACGCCGAGGTCCTTGAGGATCTGGGCGCCGGCCACGTAGTCCCGGGCGTCGGCGGGCAGGCCGAGCTCGAGGTTGGCGTCGAGGGTGTCGCTGCCGCGTTCCTGGAGTTCGTAGGCGCGCAGCTTGGACAGCAGGCCGATGCCCCGGCCCTCGTGGCCGCGCAGATAGATGACGACGCCGCGGCCCTCCTCGGTGATCCGGCGCATGGAGGCGTGCAGCTGGGGCCCGCAGTCGCAGCGCTGCGACTGGAAGATGTCGCCGGTCAGGCACTCGGAGTGGATCCGCACCAGGATGTCGTCGCCGTCCCCGATGTCGCCGTGGACGAGCGCGACGTGCTCGACGCCGTCGGTCGTGGAGCGGTAGCCGTACGCGGTGAATGCGCCGAAGCTCGTCGGCAGCCGCACCTCGGCCTCGCGGCGGACGGTCGGCTCCGAGCTGCGGCGGTAGGCGATCAGGTCCTCGATGGAGATGATCGTGAGGCCGTGCTTGCGGGCGAACAAGACCAGCTGGGGCAGTCGCAGCATCACGCCGTCCTCGCCGGCGATCTCGACGATCGCGCCGGCGGGTCGCAGTCCGGCGAGCCGGGCGAGGTCGACGGCGGCCTCGGTGTGGCCGTTGCGGACCAGCACGCCGCCGGAGCGGGCGCGGAGCGGGAAGATGTGGCCGGGCCGTACGAAGTCGCCGGGGCCGGCCTGGCCGCCCGCCAGCATCCGGAGCGTGGTGGCCCGGTCGGCGGCGGAGATGCCGGTGGTGACGCCGTGCGCCGCCGATGCGTCGACGGAGACGGTGAACGCCGTGCGCATCGATTCGGTGTTGTGGGCGACCATCTGCGGCAGTTCGAGCCGTTCCAGCTCGTCGTTCTCCATGGGCGCGCAGATCAGACCGCGGCATTCGCTCATCATGAACGCGACGATCTCGGGGGTGGCCTTCTCGGCCGCGATGACCAGGTCGCCCTCGTTCTCCCGGTCCTCGTCGTCGACGACCACGACGGGGCGTCCGGCGGCGATGTCGCGGATCGCCTGCTCGACGGGGTCGAGGGTGAGGTCCTCGACGGCGCTTTCGTGTCCCCGGTGCAACCAGGTGGGCTGGGCAGTCATGCCGTGGCTCCTTCCAGAGCGGGTGTCCGCGAACGCAGCCACCAGTCGCGCATGCCCCACAGCACGAGGGCGCCGTACACGACGTAGATGAGACCGGAGAAGGCGAGACCGCTGTGGAAGTTCAGCGGTACCCCGACCAGGTCGACGAGGAGCCAGGCGAACCAGAACTCGACCATGCCGCGAGCCTGGGCGAACATCGCGACGAGCGTGCCGGCGAATATGTACGCGTCCGCCCACGGGCTCCAGGAGAGCGAGGGGAACGCGGTGAACAGACCGCCGACCGCGAGGGTGCCGAGTGCGGTGCCGCCCAGCAGACAGCCGCGCTCGCGCCAGGTGGCGAACCGTACGGCGAGGGAGCCGTCCTGGGCCTGTCGCTTGCCCCGGGTCCACTGCTGCCAGCCCCAGACGGCCACGGCGATGACCACGAGCTGCTTGCCGACGCTGCCTGCCTGATGCACGGAGACATTGGCGGCGACCAGGACGACTCCGGACAGGAGCTGGGCGGGCCAGGTCCAGATCGAGCGGAGCCAGCCCAGGGTCAGCGCGATCAGACCGACCGTGTTGCCGATCATGTCGGACCAGATGATGTGCTGCCCGAAGACGGTGAACGCCTCCGAGTTCAGCCAGTTCAGCGAGGTCACTTCGCCGGCTCCTCGGGTCCCTGGGCGGTGTTGCCGAGCAGCCGCTCGACGTACTTCGCGATGACGTCCACCTCGAGGTTGACCGGGTCGCCGGGCTTCTTGATGCCGAGCGTGGTCAGGGCGAGGGTGGTGGGGATGAGGCTGATCGTGAAGTAGTCGGGTCCGGCGTCCACGACGGTCAGGCTGACGCCGTCGACGGTGATCGACCCCTTCTCCACCACATAGCGGGTCAGGTCCGCGGGGAGGGAGATCTTCACGATCTCCCAGTTCTCGGAGATCTTGCGCTCGACGATGCGGCCCGTGCCGTCGACATGGCCCTGGACGATGTGGCCGCCGAGCCTGCCGCCGAGCGCCATGGGGCGCTCCAGGTTGACCCGGGTGCCGACCTCCAGGGCGCCGAGGCTGGACCGGTTCAGGGTCTCGGCCATCACATCGGCGGTGAACTCGTGTTCGCCGAAGTCGACGACGGTGAGGCAGACACCGTTGACGGCGATGGAGTCGCCGTGCTTGGCGCCTTCGGTGACGACGGGACCGCGCAGGCGGAAGCGGGAGGCGTCGCCGAGCTTCTCGACAGCGGTGACTTCGCCCAGTTCTTCGACAATTCCGGTGAACACTCAGTTTCCCTTCCGGGCAGGGCCGGGGACGGCGCTGATGCGCAGATCGGGGCCGATACGGACGGTCTCGGTCACATCGAGGCGCAACGCATCGGCGATGGTGGAGATTCCGGCGTCGGCGAGGGCCGCGGGGCCGGCGCCGAGGAGCATGGGGGCGAGATAGCCGACGACCTTGTCGACCGTTCCCGCCGCGACGAAGGCCCCGGCCAGGGTCGGGCCGCCTTCGAGGAGTACGGAGCGGATGCCTCGCCCGTGAAGGGCGGTGAGCAGGGCGGGGACGTCCAGGCCGGGGCCGGTGGCGGCGCGCGGCAGCCGCAGAACGGCCCCTTCGGGGAGATGGCGGGCGTCGGCGTCGTCGGCGACGGCGATCAGAGTGGGCGCGGTGTCGTCGAGGACGCGGGCGCCGGGGCGTACGGCGGTGGCACCGGTGTCGACCACCACCCTCAGGGGCTGTACGGCGCCTTCGACGCCCCGTACACCGAGCTGCGGGTCGTCGGCACGGGCGGTACCGGAGCCGACCACGACGGCGTCGGCCTCGGCGCGCAGCCGGTGGACGTCGGCGCGGGACTCGGGAGAGGTGATCCAGCGGCTGGTGGCATCGGCGGCCGCGATCCTGCCGTCGAGGGTCGCCGCGTACTTCCACAGGACGTACGGGCGGCCCAGGCGCACCGACGTCAGCCAGGCCGTGTTGCCCGCCTCGGCCTCGTCCGCGAGGAGCCCCCGCTCAGCTTTGACCCCGGCCGCGTGCAGGGTGTCCGCACCGCCGGTGGCCTGTGGGTTCGGGTCACCGACGGCGTAGAAGACGCGGGCGACACCGGCCTCGATGAGCGCCTGGGCGCAGGGGCCGGTGCGGCCGGTGTGGTTACAGGGTTCGAGGGTGACGTAGGCGGTGCCGCCCCGGGCCCTGTCGCCTGCGGCGCGCAGGGCGTTGATCTCGGCGTGCGGCCCACCGGCGCGCTGGTGGAATCCTTCACCGGCCGGCCGGCCCGCGGTGTCGAGGATGACGCAGCCGACGACCGGGTTGGGGCTGGTGGAGCCGAGACCGCGCGCTGCGAGCGTGATCGCTCGGCGCATGGCGGTGATGTCGGCTGCGGTGTCCACCGGGTCCTCCTGCCTCTTCGGGCACGGACTCCGGGGCCTGTCGACGACGACAGATGAAGCGGGAACGCAACAAGGGGACGCCGAATGTCGGATACACGGATGGATCGGTTGCCCGAAGACCATCCGCCGACGGCGGCGTACCCGTGAAACGGCCCGCCGCGCACTGCCTCCCATCCGGACTTTAACCGTCGGTCCAGGAATCTCACCTGGTCAACCGGCCGCTGGATGCGGACGGGTCGCGGACTATAACCGCCGGTTCGGAATTACACCGACCCCGGAGTGCGCTGCTGCTGGTACACGATCAGTGTGCCACGCCTGCTCATGGGCCATATGGGTGAGCGCCTGTGGAGTGGCTCACAAGGGCCTCCGGACGGGGCGCACAACGGGACGGTAGAGCCTTGAAGGTCCAGACCTATTGACGCAATGGTCCAGTGCTCTTGATCTCCGCGTCACCTCCGGGGAGCGATCCCGCGGTGTGCGCCGGCAGGACCTCGGGGCCTGCTGCCCCTCCCCCGACCGCCCGGCGGTGACCGGTTCGCCCCCGGTCACCGCCGGGCTCGCCCGCGCTCTGAGAGGGTGGACCCATGACGACGATTCTGGTGACCGGCGGAACCGGAACACTCGGCCGGCAGGTCGCGGACCGGCTGCGCGCGGGCGGGCAGGACGTACGGGTGCTGAGCCGCCGATCCCGGCCGTACGCGGTCGATCTGCGCGACGGCAGGGGGCTGGACGCGGCGGTCGAGGGCGTGGACGCGATCGTGCACTGCGCCTCCACGCCGCGCGGCGGCGACGACACGGCGGCCGGACATCTGATCGAGGCCGCACATCGGGCGGGCGTCCCCCATCTGGTCTATGTCTCCATCGTCGGTGTCGACCAGCTGCCGCTCGGCTACTACCGGATCAAGCGCCGGGTCGAGCGGATGATGGAGCAGTCGGAGGTCGGCTGGACGATCCTGCGGACCACCCAGTTCCACGACCTGGTCCTGCGCATCCTGGCCGCAGCGGCCAGGATGCCGGTGATGCCGCTGCCCTCCGGGGTACGGATGCAGCCGGTCGGCTCCGGTGAAGTCGCGGACCGGCTGGCCGGGTTGGCCCTTTCCCGACCGGCGGGCCGGGTGCCGGACATGGGCGGACCCGAGATCAGGGCATTCCCCGAACTGGCCCGCGCCTATCTCCGGGCGACCGGAAAGAAGCGGCCCCTGATGCCCGTACGGCTGGCGGGCAAGGCGTACGCCGGATACCGGAACGGAGACCATCTGAACCCCGAACGGGCTGTGGGGAAGGCGACGTTCGAGGAATTTCTCGCCGAGCGGTTCAGCCGGCCGGAGTGAACACCTCGCCCGAACCGCCTCCCGAAGGGTTCAGCCGGCCGGAGTGAACACCTCGCCCGAGCCGCCTCCCGAAGGGTTCAGCCGGCCGGAGTGAACACCTCGCCCGAGCCGCCTCCCGAAGGGTTCAGCCGGCCGGAGTGAACAGCTCGTCCTGAGCCGCCTCCCGGGCGGCGAGCAGCGCGCCGCGGAGCACCGCGGCGCCGCCGAGCCGACCGGCCCTGACCTCGGTGCGAAGCGGGGACATCATGGCCAGCCGATCCTCGACCCGTGCCGCGAGCGCGTCACCGCCCGCGTGGCCGACCTCGCCCGCGAGCAGCACACAGCCCGGGTCGAGGACGGAGGCGATGGCGGCGGCGCCGAGCGCGAGACGTTCGGCGAGGGCGCCCAGGAAGGCCTCGCTCTCCCCCTCCCCCGCAAGCGCGGCCCGTACGGCGAATGCGGCGCCCGGCTCCTTGTCCCCTTCGGCCGCGCCAGGGGGCACGTATATGCCGTGGGTGGCGGCCAGTTCACAGACCGGGGCGGAGCCCACCAGCGAGTGGAACCCTCCGTCGCAGTTGACGGCCGACGGGGTGCCGGTCGTGCCGGGCACCGGCAGGAAGCCGATCTCGCCCGCGCCGCCCGAGGCGCCGCGGCGGAGCTTCCCGTCCAGCATGACGGCGGCGCCGACGCCGTGGCCGAGCCAGAAGAGCACGAAGGTGTCACGGTCGCGGGCCGCGCCGATGCGCTGCTCGGCGACGGCGGCGAGATTGGTCTCGTTCTCGACCAGCACGGTGGCGGGCAGCCGCTGCTGCAGCACCCGTACCAGTCGTCGGTGCCAGGCGGGCAGCCCGGTGGTGTCGCGCAGTTCGCCGGTGACCGGGTCGATCAGACCGGGCGCGCCGATGCCGACGCTGTGCAGCCGGGCTGCGCCCGCCTCCCTCGCGGTGCGTTCCAGCAGCGCGGCGGCCTGTTCGGCGGCGGCCTCGGTGTCGGTGTCGCTGCCGATGGGCAGGGTGGCCTCAGCGAGCGTGGCGCCGAGGAGATCGGCGACGACCACGGCGACGCTGCCGGTGCGTATGTCGAGCGCGGCGAGGTGGGCGCGGTCGGCGGCGATCCCGTACAGCCGGGCGTTGGGGCCGCGGCGCTCGGAGCCGGCCTCACCGACCACTCGGATCAGACCGGCCCCCTGCAGCCGTTCGACGAGGTCGGCGACGGTGGGGCGGGAGAGTCCGGTCAGAGCCTTGAGCTGTGTGGCCGTCAGCGGGCCGTCCTGCTGCAGCAGTCGAAGGGCGAGCCGGTCGTTCATGGCCCGGGCGGTGCTCGGTGATGCGGGCATGCCGGGATCCTTCCAGATCACTGCCACACGGAGACGAAACCTTGATGGTCTATTTATCAGGCAGGGTTCCTGATAGTTTACGGCCCGCACCGTGGAGACGGGCGCCGGGGTCGCCGGTGACAGAGGATTCCCAGGGGAGGGCACGGCGGTATGACAACGGATTCCACAGAGACGGTCTTCGGCATGGGGCAGGTGAGGCGGGCCAGGTTCGCCGTCGCCGCGGTCTTCGCCGTGCACGGCGCGGTGACCGGCAGCTTCGCCACCCGGGTGCCCTGGATCCAGGACCACGCGGGGGTCAGCGCAGGGCAGCTCGGCCTCGCCCTGGCCTTCCCGGCGATCGGTGCCTCGCTCGCCATGCCGCTGGCCGGTGCGATCAGTCATCGGTTCGGCGCCAGGACCGCGCTGCGCGGACTGCTCGCCCTGTGGACGCTGGCGCTGATTCTGCCCGCGCTGGCGCCCAACCTGCTGACGCTGTGCGCCGCGCTCTTCGTGTACGGGGCATCGGCCGGCATGTCGGATGTGGCGATGAACGCCCTCGGTGTCGAGGTGGAGAACCGCCTCGACAAGTCGATCATGTCCGGGCTGCACGGCATGTGGAGCGTGGGTGCCCTGGTCGGTTCGGCCGCGGGCACAGTGGCCGCGCATCTGGGCTCCGATGCCCGGCTGCACCACACGATCGCCGCTGTGGTGCTCACGGCGCTCGGGCTGATCGCCTGCCAGGGCGTACTGGATCTGCACAGCGAGCCGGACGAGGAGCCGCCGCCACGCTTCACGCTGCCGCCGAAGTCGGCGCTGATCATCGGTGCGGTGGGCTTCTGCGCGGTGTTCGCGGAGGGCGCCAGCCTGGACTGGTCGGCGGTCTACCTCCGGGACATCATGGACACCTCCGCCGGGCTCGCCGCGGCGTCCACGACGGCGTTCGCGCTGACGATGGCGGTCGCCCGGATCGCCGGTGACAAGGTCGTCGACCGCTTCGGGGCGGTCAGGACCGTACGGGTGGGCGGCGCCCTCGCGACGGTCGGCGGACTGCTCGTGGTCGCGTCGCCGAACGCGGTGCTGGCGATGTGCGGTTTCGGGCTCCTCGGCCTCGGTGTCGCCGTGGTCGTCCCGCTCGCCTTCGCGGCGGCCGGACGCAGTGGCCCGAACCCGAGTCAGGCGATCGCGGGCGTCGCCACCATCACGTACACCTCCGGGCTCATCGCCCCGTCCGCGATCGGCTCACTGGCCGAGGCGACCTCGCTGGTCGTGTCGTTCGGCCTGGTGACGGTGCTGGCGTTCGGCCTGGTGCTGGGGGCCGGGGTGCTGCGGGCGGGCGACCGCAGGGCCGTGTCGTCCTCGGCCGCCGCCGCCCCGAGCGCGGCGGCGGCCGAGCCGCGCCCCTGAGCCGGCGGCTGTTGCGGGGCGCGGCGGACGGTTCAGCCGGCGATCGAGTCGAGCTGTTCCGCGGCGGGCCGCAGCGCCCACAGGTCGCCGCCGGGCGGAGTCTCCAGTTGCCCGACGGACGCCTCGGCCTTCGCGTCACCGGCGTCGGCGGCCGCGTGCACGATGTCACTGGCCGCGTACCGGTGGAACTCCAGCTCCGGGTGGGGCCAGGCGGCCGCCCCGGTCGCGGCGGGCAGCAGATAGTCGACCGCCTTGAACAGGCTCTGCCCCTGCGGCCCTTCGTACGCCCAGAGGTCCACGCCGACCTGCATGCCGATGGCGGCGAGCCGGGTGTAGGCGACCAGGTCGAAGGTCGAGTAGTGCCAGCTGCGGGTGCGTGCCAGCTCCTGCGGCTGGGTGCCGTCGCCCGCGATCTGCTGGTCGATCCGCAGCGCACGGGCGTCCAGGACGACCTTGCGGGCGAGGGCCTTGTCGCCGCTGGCGAGGACGAGGCCGGCGATCTGCATGTCCTGGAAGGTGCCGTGGTTGTTCTGAGCGGCTGTTTCCTGCTTGCCGAAGTCGGAGTTCACCAGCCAGTCGAGGAACGAGGTGTTCCACGCCCGCATGGCGGTCCGGTCGCGCTTCGACCAGCCGGGTGCCCCGGTGTCGAGCAGCGCGACGGCGTCCAGAACGGACGTGTACTGCTGGGAGAAGTCGATGATGCCGATCGCCCGGCCGTCGTACTTGCAGGGGATGAACTGCCCGTGGTTCAGGTTGGGGTTCATCCGCGTCGCGGGATCCAGGAACCAGGTGCGCAGGATGTCGGAGGCGTGCTCGGCATACTGCTTCCGGCCCGTGTAGTACCAGGCCAGGCTGAGGGTGGTGACGGAGTTGAAGACCTTGCCGATGTCGGGACGGTCGGTGCCGGTGTCGACCTCGGGGTTGCGTACGCCGTCACGCTGCACGTACGGGCAGCCCCAGGGGTTCTCCGCGGTCTTCGGCTGGGAGGGCCACCAGTACGGCGCCTGGCTCAGGTAGTCGTGCGGGTCTCCGCTCGGCGCGGGCTTCGGCTTGTCGACGACCGTCCAGGGGCCCTGACCGAGCCAGCCGTCCGCCTTGGCGGTCAGCGCCCGGACGGCGGTGCGCAGGGCCGGGTCGCCGTGGTCGAGCCGGAGCTTCGCCTGCTGGATGCGGTGTCCGTCGATGACCACGGTCCTCGGCACGCGGTGTGGCGGACGGTGGCCGTGCGCGGTGGCGGCAGCCGAGGAAGCGGCCGGGACGAGCACCGCGGTCAGGGCGACCGCGGCAGTGAGGAGGGCGCCCAGACGCCGACGTGGTCTTCCACTCATCGAAACACTCCCGGCAATCATGTACGTGAACCATGTTCATGAGCAAGACCGTGCGAGCGTAGGGCCGCCTGTTCGGAGTGACAATGCTTCGCGCACGATTCATGCATGGGATCCGCAATGGAGTGCTTGCGCCCACAGCCCGGCCGCGAGCGCGGCGCGATCCGGCATTACCATGGCGCTGATCATTTCTGCGGTTTGCGCCGTGCCGGGCGAGGCACTGGACTCCGCACCTACACACAGGGAGCGACCATGGGCCTCGGCGTGCGCTGGACCTTGCACGGCGACGGGAAGACTCCCGCGCCGGGGGCCGTGGTCCGGCCGGACGAACGGCTCTCCTGACCCCGTACGTTCGGACTCGGCGCCCAGCACGTGGTCGCGATGTTCGGTGCGTCGTTCGTCGCTCCGTCACACCCATGATGAACACGGACGGCCAGCACTTCCCCACAAGATAGGGGGTGCGCCAGGCGGGTGTCTCCCCTCGGCAGGCCCTGTCGTCCTATGTCTGAACCGTACGGTTCCGCCAATGATCGAAGCTGCCCGGCCTCGTCGGCCGACCCTCAACACCACCCGAGCAACACATCAAGGAGCAAGACCATGGCGGGCTTCGGCTGGAAGCTGCACGGCGACGGCAAGAGCCTCGCACCGGGCGAGGTCGTAAGACCGGATGAGCGGCTCACCTGGGGGCGCACCGCCGGCCTCGGTGCGCAGCATGTGGTCTCCATGATCGGCGCCTGCTTCGTCGCCCCCATCTTGATGGGTCTGGACGCCAACCTTGCCGTCATGGCGTCCGGTTTGGCCACCATCCTTTTCCTGCTCATCACCCGTGGCCGTATCCCCAGCTATCTCGGCAGCAGCCTGTCGTTCATCGGCGTGGCTGCCGTCATCAAGACTCAGGGCGGCGACGCGGCAACCCTCACCGGCGCGCTGCTGGCCGTCGGCGCGGTCCTCTTCCTGTGCGGGGCAGTCGTTCGTGCTCTGGGCGCCCGCATCATCCACGCCGTCCTGCCGCCGGTGGCCACCGGCGCGGTGGTCATGCTCATCGGGTTCAACCTGGCTCCCGTCACAGCCGGCACCTACTGGCCCCAGGATCAGTGGACCGCGCTGCTCACCATGCTCTTCACGGGCTTCGCCCTCGTCGTGCTGCGTGGCTTCTGGTCCCGTATCGCAATCTTCCTCGGCCTGGCCTTCGGCTACCTGATCTCCTGGGTCTTCGACCGCGTCTTCGGCAAGATCCACTCCCCCGCCGGAGGTACCGAATCGGTCGACCATTGGCGCCTCGACCTCTCAGGGGTGGCCAAGGCCGACTGGATCGGCCTTCCCACCTTCCATGCCCCGAGCTTCTCCCTCTCCGCGGTTCTCGTCGCCCTGCCCGTTGTCATCGCGCTCATCGCCGAGAACGCCGGACACGTCAAGGCCGTTGGCGAGATGACCGGCGACCCGCTGGACGACAAGCTCGGCACGGCGATCATGGCCGACGGTGCAGCCACCGTGCTGTCGACGTCCGTCGGCGGCCCCGCCACAACGACGTACGCCGAGAACATCGGCGTCATGGCCGCTACCCGCGTCTATTCGACCGCCGCCTACTGGTGCGCCGCCGGCTTCGCGATCCTGTTCGGGCTCTGCCCCAAGTTCGGTGCCGTCGTGGCCGCCATCCCCGGCGGGGTCCTCGGCGGGATCACCGTCATCCTCTACGGCATGATCGGCCTGCTGGGTGCCCAGATCTGGGTCCGCTCCCGCGTCGACCTGTCCAACCCGCTCCACCTCGTGCCCGTGGCCGCGGGACTCATCGTGGGAATCGGCAACGTCAGCCTGACGCTTACCGACAACTTCCAGCTCAGCGGCATCGCGTTGGGGACGTTGATCGTCGTCGTCGGCTACCACGCCCTTCGAGCCCTGGCGCCTGCCCACATGAAGGGCGAGCCGCCACTCACCGAATTGGACAACCCGGGGTACGACCGAGGGCTGCCGAGCGGGTCGTGATCGCAAGCACCGCCAGTGAGCCGCAGAGGGCAGACTCCGGCAAGGTTGCCGCCTACATGAGCGTGAAATACAAGGAGACCGCGCGCGGCGGTCTCGCAGTGAACATCATCGAGCGCTAGGCAGATAGGCCCTGAGCAGCGCTTTCGTGCCTTTCAACGCTGTCAGGGCCTTCCTTGCTTACGCGGCGGAAAATCCCTGGGTAGTCCCCGGGCCGTGGACGATGGCGCCTCTGTTCGCGGGTAGCCGAGGCGGAAGGCGTCGAGCTGCCGAAGAACGCGGAGGAGGACTGAGCCCCCGTCTACCAGTCGGTGCGATCACTTCGAGATCCGCCGCCCGTTCACCTCGCCGGCCACCGACCCGCCAGTCGGCCGTGGGGCGTTCAGGCACGGACAGCACCGCCGTGGCCACCGTTCGCGCTAGCGATTTCACTGAACCTCTCGATCGTCGAGATCAGTTCGCTGTGAGCCCGCCGAGGTCGATCAAGGCTTGTAACGGGCGGCCCCAGTGGGGAGTCACCTTCGGTCTCTCCCAGATCCCTGAAGACGCGAGCGAGGGTGGTGGCCGCGCACTGAACGTCCTTGGCCGCGTCACGGACGATGCTCGGGCCTTCCAGACCGACCCGCCGCGCAGCGGCCATCACCTGCCCCGGGCCAGTCATGCCGTGGATAGCGGTCCACTGCGCCCGCGCTCGCCTGTCCCCGTCGAGCACGGACGGAATCCCTTCGGAGCGGTCTTGCAAGTGCTGAAGCAGCGCCTCCGCCCGTTCGAGATGAGCCTCCGTCGCTTCTTCGTAGGAGTTCGCCGCGCTCAGCAGCAACGTGTAGGCCTCCTGTTGTGCTGCGCGCCTCGCGGCATCGAGCACCCCCTCGTAGGTCTTCGCCGCCGCTTCCGCGGTTCGCTTCCCCTGGATGCTCGCCGAGTACATCGCGGCAGCACCACCGATGATGGCTCCGCCGAGCGCTCCGCCGACGCCGACGAGAGCGACCGTCAACTCCGTGTCCATGAGCCCGATCTTGCCTGCCAAGACCGGCGCGCGCAGCCATAGCCGGTTGTAGGCGCTCACCCTGGCCGAAACCCCGTTCAGGTGTGCCCATTTCCTGAGAAGGTGGCCACTCTGCATCTGTACCCGCACGCTGAGGAGCGGCGCCGTGATCATCCTCGACACGAACATACTCAAGGGCACCTCACTTCGCGGACCGGAAGCCGAGCTGCTCCTAGCGATCCGCAGCACCAAGGTCGAGCGAGTCGGAGCCCCCTGGATCGTCCTGGAAGAGCTGGCGGCCCAGCAGGCAATCCTCTACGAAGCGAAGTACGAGACGGCGAAGGACGCAGTGGAGACGCTGAACAAGGCCACGTCTTGGGCGGAGGTCCGCCCTCCGAGGAAGTTCTCGCCGGATCACGTCCGTGAGTACTGGCGCGGCAGATATGCCGCCATCGTCGAGGTCCTGCCGACGAGCCCGTCCGCGTACCAGGAAGCCCTCTTTCGTGAGGCGAATCTCCTTGCCCCGTGTAAGAGGGCGTTCGATAGGGGAACCCCCTATCTGTCCGATCTGCGCTGCGGCGAGACGGACTTGTTTCCATGATCTCGTAGCGCGACACCTGGGT
>NZ_JBIURV010000063.1:0-33879 GCF_044741025.1 Streptomyces sp. NPDC088246 | reverse complement strand
CGGGGGGCGGGGCCGCTCGGTCCCCCCGCCCCCCACCCCCCGGCGCGGGGGGGGGGGGGCCCCCCCCCCCCCCCGCCCCCGGGGGGGGGGGGGGGGCCCCCCCCCCCGCGCCCCCCCCCACCCCTCTGCGCTTTCGTCACACCTGCTCCTGCTCCGCGGGCGGCAGCGGGGGAGTGGAAGTGGGCGGCGCCGACGGACCGATCTCGCACCAGACGGCTTTCCCTTCGCCGCGAGGCTCGATGCCCCAACGGGCGGCGATGGCATCCAGGAGCAGCAGGCCTCGCCCCGATGTCGCGGTCTCGCCCGGGCTGCGACGTCTCGGCCACATGCTTGAACGGTCCTGAACCGAGAGCCGTACCCGCCGGACGGGCTCAGGCAGTACCTCCAGAGTGAGTACCGCGCCACCTTCCGTGTGCAGAAGTACATTCACCAGCAGTTCCCCGGTCACCAGCTCGGCGTCGTCGGCGAATTCGGCCATGTCCCAGTCGGTCAGGGCCTGGCGCACGATGGTGCGGGCGTCGGACAGCCCCTCCGGGTCCGCCTGATGGATGTACTGGTGCAACCGCGGAGCCCGAGGCGACCCAGGGTCCGGGCTGCGCCGCAGTACCAGCAGGGCGACATCGTCCCCCGAACCCCAACGCTCCCACAGCCGGTCCGACAGATGATCGGCCAGCGCCTGAGCGCCCGCAGGGCCCGCGCTGACCTCGTTGATCAGAGCCTGCACGCCCGTATCGACATTGGCCCCCGGCTCTTCCACAAGTCCATCGGTGTACAGGACAAGGGTTTCGCCCGGCACCAGGTCGAGACGGGTCTCCGGAAACTCCTCGTCCTCGAAGTCGGTCGAAATGCCCAGGGGCAGACCGCCCCGCACCTGTGGGCTGCTGACCCGACCGTCCATGTGCCGGATCAGCGGTCCGAAGTGCCCGGCGCGCACCACACGCACGGTCCCCGAGGCGAGATCGACCTGGGCGTACGTGCACGTCGCGAAGCGTTCCGTGTCCAGTTCGGCGAGGAAGCGCGAGGCCCGGGCCAGCACCGTCGACGGATGGTGTCCCTCGCCGGCGTACGCGCGCAGGGCGATACGCAACTGGCCCATGATGGCGGCGGCATGCGTGTCATGGCCCTGCACGTCACCCACGACGATGCCGAAGCGGTTCATCGGCAGCGCGATCACGTCGTACCAGTCACCACCGACCTGGCGTCCGCTCCAGGCCGCGTGATAGCGCACGGCTATTTCGCCACCCTCGATCTCCTGGACCCGCCGCGGCAGCATGGCCGACTGGAGGCCCGTGGCGAATTCGCGCTCCTCGTCGAAGAGCTTCGCCCGCTGCAGGGACTGGGCCACGATGGCAGCCAGCCCCAGACACAGATTGCGTTCATCGGCATTGAAAGTCGTGTTTTCGCGGTAGAAGAGCGCCAGGGTGCCAAGGGAACGCGCCTGGGCGACGAGCGGCAGATAGGCGGCCGCCCGGAATGCCAGCCGCCCTGCGTAGGGAGTCAGCACGGGATAGCGGTGGATGAGTCCCGGGACCGAGGTCAGGAACCGGGGGCGGCCGCTGAGAATTGTGTCGGCCAGGGGGTACCTCTGGTCCAGACCCGTGGATCCGAGCTCGTCGATCGCCTCCAGTGGGTCGCCGCTCAGGGCGATGACGTTCAGTGTGGCGTTCTCGACCAGACCGAGCGCGAGGCCGTCCGCGCCGAGTCGGTCCAGCCCGCCCGGTCCGGTGAGCGCGGCGGTCACATCATCCACGGTCACCGCATGTGACAACGCGCTCGTCGTGCGTTCAACAATGCTGGTCTGGCGCTGCCGCCGTTTTTCCAGGTCCCGCACGAAGGCCGAATGAGTGACCTCCGCCGTCGCGTCCCGTACCACCCCGACGACTCGGTGCGCCCGGCCGTCGTCGCTGCGCAGTATCCGCGCCTGGATATGGGTCCACTGGTCCCTGCCGTCGTCGAGCGGTACCCGAAAGTGCACGCTGTACGAGCTGCGCCCACCCTTGATCGCCTCGTCGATTGCCAAATTGAGTCTGGTGCGCTCCGAAGGATCGAGCCTTTTCACCAGGGACTCGGGCCGTGAGTCGAAGGTCAGTGGGTCCAGCCCGAAGACCAGCAGGCCCGCTTCGTCGATGTCGAGCGTGTGGGCATCCATGTCCCACTCGAAACTGCCCGTCCGATTCATGGCAAGCCGCTGCGCCGTCGCGGTCTCGCCGTTGTGCGCCTTCTCGATCAGCAGGCGGGGCGGGACGGATGTGCTCGGTTGCCGGTCGTAATCGGTCATTCCTGCTCCGGATGTCTTCCGGCGGGGCAGCCGGGCGGCACGGCCCGTACGGGGTGTCTTAATTGTCGAACCGGTTCCGGCAGGCTGCCACAGCGGAAACCCGGCAAAAACCGGGCTGAGAGCCGTTCCGGGCAGCCTCCGCACCCCTGCTGCCCGAGCTCGAAACCCGCCCCGCAGAATGGCAGCGGAAGATCGTCCGCGATCGGCGGGCGATACGGCACAGGGGCTGACCGGAGCGCATTCATGAACCAAGACGATCCCGTCCTGCTGCACACCGAAGGACGCATCCGGCACATCACGCTCAACCGCCCGCGCGCCCTCAACGCGCTGAACCACGCCATGGTGGCGCGCATGGACGGAGCACTCGCCGAAGCCGAGCTCGACGACACCGTCACCGCGGTCCTGATCACCGGGGCGGGGGAGCGCGGCCTCTGTGCCGGCGGCGACATCCGCTCGATCCACGAGGACGCCCGCGCGGGCGGCGGCGCATCGATGGACTTCTGGCGTGACGAGTACCGGCTCAACGCCCGTATCGCCCGATTCCCCAAGCCGTATGTCGTGATCATGGACGGCATCGTGATGGGCGGCGGCGTCGGTGTCTCGGCCCACGGCGACATCCGGATCGTCACCGAACGCTCGCGCATCGCCATGCCCGAGACCGGCATCGGCTTCGTCCCCGATGTGGGCGGGACGTATCTGCTCGGTGCCGCGCCCGGTGAGCTCGGCACCCATCTGGCGCTCACCGCGGATGCGGTGGGCGCGGGTGATGCGCTGATGTGCGGGCTCGCCGACCACTTCGTACCGTCGCAGCGCCTCGCCGAGCTCACCAGGGCCCTCGCCGCCTGCGGTACGGCTGCCGAGATCGTGGAGACGGTGCGGAGGTTCGCCTCGCCCGCCCCGGGCGGCGAACTGGATGCGCACCGCGAGTGGATCGATTCGTGCTACCGGGCCGACTCCGTCGAGGAGATCCTCGACCGCCTCGACAACAGCGGTGTCCCCGCCGCCAAGCAGGCCGCCGAGACGATCCTGGCCAAGTCGCCCACCGCGCTCAAGGTGACACTCTCCGCCCTGCGCAGGGCCCGCAGGCTCGACAGCCTGGAGGCGGTGCTCGACCAGGAGTACCGGACTTCGTGCACCGCCTTCACCAGGCCCGACCTGGTGGAAGGCGTGCGTGCCCAGATCATTGACAAGGACCGTAGTCCCCGGTGGAGCCCGGCGGATCTGGCCGAGGTCTCCGAGGCCGACGTGGCGCTCTTCTTCGCCACACTGGGCGACCGAGAACTCGGCCTGGACTCCGGCTCCCGGACGACGGACTGATCTGACGAATACGGACTGAGGCAGGCCGACGCGGACGAAGACGGAACTGAGACGGACCGGGACTGCGGAGGCCGGTTCAGAGGTCGTTGGGGCCGGTGACGGTGCGGAACGGGATGCCGAGGAGGTCTGCCGCGGCCTTGAGGTCCTTGGCGCGGTGGCCGGTGCAGAGAGTCCAGTGGTGGCCGATGCCGGTCGAGGACCAGGCGTCGGTCCACTCTCCGGGGTCGAAGCCGAAGTCGACGCGGGAGGTGGTGTTGCCGATCTCCAGCAGGGGTCCCGGGACGACTTCGCCCTCGGAGGCGATGAACGCAAAGGTGCCGTCCGCCTCCTGACCGATACCGAACGTGGTGACCGGACCGTGTTTGACGTCGAACTCGACGCTGACGCCCCACCCGCGTTTGCCGTGGTACACGCCCAGCCCGCGCAGCAGCGGATCCTTGGCGCTGATCGCGAGGTGGGCGGGGCCGTCGTGGCCCATCTCGACGACCCGGTCGCGGAAGTTGAGGGCCTGGAGCTCGGTGAAGGAGCCGCCGGCGCCGATGGTGTCGGCGATCAGCATGGCGAGGCTGGTGCGCAACTCGTACTCACCGGCCATCGGGACGCCTCGGGCGGTCAGCAGCGACGCGCCGAGGATCATGCCCGCGCCGAGCCGCTCGTGGATCTCGCCCTCGAGTCCGCGGTGGTAGTAGGCGAGGCTGGCGAGCTCGAAGTCCTCGACGAGCCGGTCGAGTCCGACCGACACCCGGGCGGCCCAGGCGAGATCGTCCTCGTCGACGGAGTCGTCGAGGGTGAAGACCGTACGCGCGAGCGCAACGCGTTCGGCGGCCTCCTCGTCCGTCACGGCGGCGACCCGGACCCGCAGGTCGTCGAATTCGAGGACTTCGACGTGTCCGCCGAACTGGGTGGAGACCAGCGTCATGTCGGTGGAGACATCGAGCATCCCGGGGTAGAGATGGCCCATCAGCCCGTGCCGGCCGTGGCGCATCGCGCCGCGCACCTGCGCGGCCGAGATCCAGCGGCGGATCCGGTTCCAGGCGTTCTCGTCGTGCAGATGGCCGGAGACGGAGCGGAAGGGGATGCCGCTTCGCCGGAACACATTGGCGACCTCCGGCAGCGGGCACTGTCCGCAGTACGCCAGCCACTTGCCCGTGTCGGTGTTCGGGTGGTCCATCGCCTCGGTCGGCTGGAGGTCGATGACCAGCACCGGAGTGTGGGTGCGCTGGGCGATCGGCAGGACGATCGAGGCCGTGAGGTATGTCGTCAGGAACATCACGACGATGTCGCAGTCGGCCCTGCGCAGCTGTTCAGCCGCCTTGGCGGCCTCCTGCGGGTCGGAGATGAAGCCGGCGTCGGCGACCTCGCAGCCCATCTCCTCGAACCGCCCGGTCACGAAGCGCGCCGATTCCTGCAGATGGCCGAGGAGGCCGGGGAACTGCGGCCAGTACGCACCGAGTCCACCGGAGACCAGACCGACACGGGTGCGGCGACGCGTGGTGCGGGCGAGCACGCCGTCGAGCACGGCGGGAGATACATCAGCCATGAGTTTCCTTCCTTCGTCATCCATCGAGTAACCGGGCTTCCACGAAGGGGGGCCCGGGTTCCCGGTCGAGGTGTCCAGGACTCAGGCCGGCTCCAGCCTTGCGGCAGCCCGGTCCCAGGCCCCTTGATCTCCCTGAGGGGTGTAGTGGCGCAATTTCTGCGTCTGCGCGACGAGTCGTCGCATGTCCATGAGGTCGCCGACCAGGCCTTGGGCGCGTGCCTGCAGCAGTACGTTCCCGAGCGCGGTCGCCTCGGCGGGACCGGCCGTGACCGGGAGGCCGGTGGCATCCGCGGTCCACTGGCACAACAGCTCGTTGCGGGAACCCCCGCCGACGAGATGGATCCGGGTCAGCTCCCGCCCCGCAAGACGGGCGGCCTGTCGCAGCGTCCTGCGATGCGCCAGCGCCAGGCTCTCCAGCACACACCGCACATACCCGCCGGGAGTATCGGGCGGTCTCTGTCCGGTCCGTACGAGATGGGCGTCTATGCGCGACGGCATGTCACCCGGAGCGAGGAACGTCTCGTCGTCGGGGTCGATCAACGCGGCGAACGGCCGGGCACGGGCCGCCTCTGCGAGCAGTTCGGCCAGGCCCGGAGCCGTACCCTGCCGGTCCCAGGCACGGCGGCACTCCTCCAGCAGCCACATGCCCATGATGTTGCGGAGATAACGGATGGTGCCGTCCACCCCGCGCTCATTGGTGAAGTTTGCCGCCCGGGACTCCTCCGTCAGCACCGGGGCCGCCAGTTCCAGACCTGCCAACGACCAGGTGCCACAGGACACATACGCGAATCCGGGCTCGGCGGCGGGCACCGAGGCGACCGCCGACGCCGTGTCGTGCGAAGCGACGGTCGTCACCGGTGTACCGGCCGGCAGCCCGGTGTACTCGGCAACGTGCGGCAACAGTGTCCCCGCCGGGCTACCCGGCTCACGCAGCGGCGGAAACCAGGAACGCTCCAGACCCAGTCGGCCGATCAGCACGTCGGACCAGGTCCCGGCAGATGCATCGAACAGGCCGGTCGTCGATGCGTTGGTGATTTCCGCGCCCACCGTTCCGGTCAGCCAGTGCACCAGCAGATCGGGGATCAACAGCATCGTCCGTGCCGCACCCCAGTGGGCACTCGTATGATGCGCGGTGAGCTGGAACACCGTATTGAACGGCAGATGCTGCAAGCCGCTGACGGAGTACAGCCCCTGCTCCCCGCATTCGGCCAGCACTTGTTCGACTGCCTGGCCGTTACGGCTGTCGCGGTAGTGGAACGGCAGCCCGAGCAGTGCCCCGTCGGCATCGAGAAGGCCGTAGTCGACCGCCCAGGTATCGATGCCGACCGAGGCGATCGGACCGCTTCGCGCAGCGGCCCGCAGACCGTCCAGCATCCCTTGGTACAGGGCGAGCACGTCCCACCGCAGCCCGTCCGGCAGCCGGACCGGGGTATTGAGGAAGCGGTGCGCTTCGGTCAGCACGAGTTTCCCGGGACCGGCCCGGCCGGTGATCACCCGGCCGCTGGTGGCACCGAGATCCACGGCCGCGAAGGCCGCGTCGTTTGGTGACGTCACAGACATGGCACTCTCATCCGGGTCATCGCAGGAACGCCGCCGCCACACCGGCATCGACGGGAATGTGAAGACCGGTCGTGTGCGTGAGGTCCCCGCCGGTCAGTGCGAAGACTGCGTTCGCGACGTGCTCCGGGAGCACCTCGCGCTTGAGGAGGGTCCGCTGGGCGTAGAACTCGCCGAGTTTCTCCTCCTCGATGCCGTACGTTGCCGCACGCTGGGCACCCCAGCCGGCCGCGAAGATCCCCGAACCGCGCACCACACCGTCGGGGTTGATGCCGTTCACCCGGATCCCGTGCTCGCCCAACTCGGCCGCCAGCAGTCGCACCTGGTGAGCCTGATCGGCCTTGGTCGCCGAGTAGGCGATGTTGTTCGGGCCCGCGAACACCGCGTTCTTCGACGCGATGTAGACGATGTCGCCGCCGAGGTTCTGCGCCCGCATCACCCTGGCGGCCTCACGCGAGACCAGGAACGAGCCGCGCGCCATGATGTCGTGCTGAAGATCCCAGTCCCGGGCCGTGGTTTCGAGCAGCGGCTTAGAGATCGAGATCCCGGCATTGTTCACGACGAGATCCACACCGCCGAACGCGAGCACCGCCGCCTTGAGCGCCCCGGCGATCTGCTCCTCACTGGTCACGTCGACCGTCACCGCGACAGCCTTGTCGGGCCCGCCGAGCTCCTGCGCCACCGAGGAAGCGTTCTCCGCATTCAGGTCCGCGACGACGACACACGCCCCCTCCGCGACCAGCCGGTGCGCGATGGCCTTGCCGATACCGGACCCCGCACCCGTGACCAGCGCCACCCGGGTGGCCAATGGCTTGGGCTTCGGCATCCGGCGCAGCTTGGCCTCCTCCAGCTCCCAGTACTCGATCCGGAACCTCTCGGATTCCTCGATCGGCGCGTACGAGGAGACGGCCTCGGCGCCGCGCATCACATTGATGGCATTGAGGTAGAACTCCCCGGCGACCCGGGCAGTCTGCTTGTCCTTGCCGAAGGAGAACATGCCGACTCCGGGCACCAGTACGATTGCCGGGTCCGCGCCGCGCATCGCGGGGGAGTCGGGGCTTGCGTGACACTCGTAGTACGCGCGATACGCCTCCCGGTACTTCCTGTGCAGTTCCTTCAGGCGTGTCGCAGCCTCGTCCAGTGGGGAGTCCGCGGGCAGGTCGAGGACCAGTGGGCTGACCTTCGTACGAAGGAAATGGTCGGGGCACGAGGTACCGAGCGAGGCAAGCCGCGGGTGTTCGGTGCGGGAGAGGAAGTCCAGCACGGGCTCCGTGTCGGTGAAGTGGCCCACCTGCGGACGGTCGGTTGAGGCCAGACCGCGGATCAGCGGGGCGAGCGCGGCGGCTCGCTCCCGGCGCCGCTCCTCGGAGAAGGCCTCCCGGCCGGCCCACACGGGGCCGAACGGCTCCGCCTTGCCCTGCTCCTGAAGGAATGCCTCAGCGGTACGGATCATCCAGAGCGCGTTGTGCTCGCACTCCTCGGACGTCTCGCCCCAGGCCGTGATGCCATGGCCGCCGAGGATCACACCGACGGCCTGTGGGTTGGCCTCCTTGACCGCGGCGATGTCCAGACCGAGCTGGAACCCGGGCCTGCGCCAGCCCACCCAGGCCACCTTGTCGCCGAAACACTCCGCCGTGAGTTTCTCACCGTCGGCGGAGCACGCCAGCGCGATCCCCGAGTCCGGATGCAGATGATCGACATGCGCGGCCTCGACCAGTGCGTGCATCGCCGTGTCGATGGACGGAGCGGCGCCGCCCTTGCCGTGCAGGCAGTAGTCGAACGCCGACACCATCTCGTCCTCGCGCTCCAACCCCGGATACACGTTCTTGAGCGCGCGCACCCGGTCCAGGCGCAGCACGGCGAGACCGGCCTCGGTCAGCGTGCCGAGATCTCCACCGGACCCCTTGACCCACAGCAGCTCGGTCTCGCCGCCGGTGACCGGGTCGGGGGCGGTGGCCTTGACCGATGTATTGCCACCTGCGTAGTTGGTGTTGCGGGCGTCGGAGCCGATCCGGTGGGCGCGCTCCAGGAGTGCGGCGACTTCGGCGTGGGTCGCGGACGTCATGAGATTCCTTCGGTGTCGGGGGCCGGGCTGAATCGGTCGGACGGGCGTGCGGGGGAGGGGGCGGGGGCTCAGGCGCCCCAGCCGGCCTGTTCGCCACCGACCCGGGTGGCCGCGATCCGCTCCTGATTGCCCGAGGCCAGATATACGGCGAACGGATCCCTGGCCAGCCCGATCTCATCGCGCACCTCGGCGAGCAGCGGACGGACATCGGTGTTGTATGCGTCCATCAGGACACCGTTCGCGGCCAGCACATCGCCGGACTGCTGCGCGGCGCTCAGCGCGTCCATATCGATCAGCAATGCCTTGGCGGTGGCTTCCTGCACATTGGCGACCGACCGGATCACGGCAGGGATCTTCGCCTCGATGTTGTGGCACTGGTCGAGCATGAAGTTGATGTTCGTCTCGGGCTTCATACCCCCGTTCTTGACCACCTCGTGCATGATCCGGAACAACTGGAACGGGTCGGCGGCCCCGGCCATCAGATCGTCGTCGGCGTAGAACCGGGAGTTGAAGTCGAACGCGCCGAGCTTTCCCGCACGCAACAGGAACGCCACGATGAACTCGATGTTGGTACCCGGCGCGTGGTGCCCGGTGTCCACGACCACCTGAGCCTTCGGGCCGAGATTCAGGCAGTGCGCGTAGGCCGTACCCCAGTCCGGCACATCGGTCGTGTAGAACGCCGGCTCGAACAGCTTGTACTCCAGCAGCATCCGCTGGTCGTCGCCCAGCCGCTCGTACACCTCGGCCAGCGCCGCGGCGAGCCGGTCCTGACGGGCCACGATGTCGTCCTGCCCGGGATAGTTCGTGCCGTCGGAGAACCAGAGCTTGAGATCGGGGGACCCGGTCTCGTCCATGATGTCGACGCACTCCAGCAGATGGTCCGTGGCCTTGCGGCGCACCTTCGGGTCAGGGTGTGTGACCGATCCCAGCTTGAAGTCGTCGTCCTGGAAGACATTGGAGTTGATCGCACCGATCCGCAGCCCGAGATCCTCGGCATGCCGGGTCAGCGCTGAGTAGTCCTCGACCTTGTCCCACGGGATGTGCAACGAAACCTTCGGTGCCACACCCGTGAACGCGTTCACCTGCGCCGCGTCCTCCAGCTTCTCGAACGGGTCGCGCGGCACTCCTGGCTGTGCGAACACCTTGAACCGCGTCCCGGAGTTCCCGTACCCCCACGAGGGTGTCTCGATCACCTGGGACTTCAGAGCTGCCTTGACGGCCGACACATCAGACATGAATACCTCGCAAGCGGAGTCATCCAGCGACCGGTGGCCGTTCGGACGATATGAATCGTTTCAGCTGGACCGTACGCTAGGACTGCCACAAGCTTCCGGTCAAGCGGCTAGATGATTCTCTTCCTGGCTTGAATCAATTCACCCCATGGATGGGGTGGGCGCACTGGCGGAGAGGGCTGACTACGGGACGAGCGATTGGGTTCGGGCCGACAGGCATCGAGTGGGCTCGGGGTGCTCCTGAGAGCGCCCTGCCCGCTGACTCGTTCAGAGCATGGTGGCGCATCGGAGCGACGAGGTGAAGAGCGACGGCGCGGCGACGGACGGCTGTGACCGCCGACCGCCGGACGGGCCGCGACTTTTCGGTCCGGTCCGCCCGGCGATGGAGAACACCGCAACCGCGGTGCCGTTCAGCAGATCTGTTCAACGACCGCTGCCGGACATGCTCGGCTGAAGCGAGCGCACGAGATCGAAGAACCGGGACTCGTTGCCGCAGAGCCCCGCACGCTCCAGCGCGCCATCGGCCTCCGCGATCGGCGAGGCGAGCAATGGCATGTACAAGGGGCTCTCGTCAGGTTCCGCGAGCGCGGCCCGAGTGGCCTCCAGCAGTCGGACATACGCCTGGGCCGCGGCGAGTTCGTCGTTGCGCATCTCAGCATCTCCCGGTCAGAGGTGTCGGACCCACCAGCATCCCCCATGGGTCTGACAACGCACTCCCACAGCGGCGCGAGGCCGCCCACTAGCCGCCGTTCGGCCGTCGGGCACCGGTCGGTGGTTCGACCTCCAGGAATCTTCTGCGACGCGGTCCGCGGTACAGCAGCACCGTCCAGCCCAACTCCCGCAGCACAGCCGCGCACCGGGCCAGCTCGCCCTCCTCCGCATGGGCGGCCCCGCTGCCGGGCGGACCGAGCCACTCGACCCTCACGCTGCCCGGCGCCTCTCCCTGTTCCAGGCGGTACCCGGTCGCCGTACGCAGGCCGGAGTCGTCAACGGCCGAGGCGGCAAGGCCTGACGCCTCCAGCGCCAGGGCGATGGCCCGTATCGGCCGGTGGGTCTCCCACTGCGCGGGTACGCCCTCCGGGCTCGGCTGCCCGGTGTTCGTCAGCCGCCGGATCTGCAGCATCCCTTCGAACGCCGTTCGTACCGAGGCGTCACGCTTCCCGCCCGGTGCCGGGTTCCTCGGGCCGTCCCCGGTGGCCGGTTCGAACCCGGTCTCGTGCTCGGTGCCCATCAGCGTCCCCTTCGCCCGTGCCGTGCTGCTGCCAGTGTGCGTCGCCCCACTGACAACGGCTCGGGCGCGAGGCATCGACCGTCTTGACATCGCGCGCCTGCGCCCGTTTCTCCGGAGTCCTCTCGCGGATCGAGCGGACGACCGGGTCGCTGCTGGTGCACGGTGCATCCGGACTGGATACGGCCGAGTGCACGACGCCGGCCGACGGCGTGACTGCAGGAACGGCCCATGCCGTCCCCGGGGCGAACAGTGCACTTCCCGCCATGGTGAGCAGCGGGAGGAGAAGGGTGACGACGAGTCTGCGGATGAGCGGGCCCCGAGGGGACGCGGAGGAGAGCCAGGTGGCAGACAATTTACGTAGTTTCGCGGAGGGAGCAGGGCAAAACGGATGCCACGGTGGCCTGGGCGTCCGGGAGCGATCATGAAATCGGCGCGTACGGGTGGCGGATCCCGATAGGGTCGGCCGTCCGACAGCTCCGTACCCCAGAGGATCCACGCACTGTGCCCGACAATGTCCAAGGCCCCGGTACCGACCGCACCGATCGTGCTTCGCTGCGCGCCGACTGTGCGAACTGTTTCGGGCTGTGCTGCGTCGCACTGACCCTGACCCGGTCCGCGGACTTCGCGATCAACAAGGATGCCGGTAAGCCCTGTCGCAATCTGCAGGAGGACTTCCGCTGCGGCATTCACACCGAACTACGGACCCAGGGATTCCCCGGCTGCACCGTGTACGACTGCTTCGGAGCCGGTCAGAAGGTCTCCCACGAGACCTTCGACGGGCAGGACTGGCGCCGGGCCCCGCAGACCGCCCAGCAGATGTTCCAGGTGTTCCCGGTCATGCGACAGCTCCATGAACTTCTCTGGTACCTGACGGAAGCGCTGTCCCTGGAACCTGCGCGCTCCCTGCACGGCGAGATCCGCCGCACCCTCGACGAAACGGAACGCCTCACCCATCTCCCGGCAGGCGCGTTCACCGACCTGGATGTGGCCGCACACCGCGACGGCGTGGCCGCCCTGCTGCTCCGTACCAGCGAACTCGTACGAGCCACGGCGCCCCGCAGCAAGAAGCGCGATCGCCGTGGTGCCGACCTCATCGGAGCCCGGCTCAAAGGCGCCGATCTGCAGGGCGCCGATCTACGGGGTGCGTACCTCATCGCAGCTGACCTCAAGGGCGCCGATCTGCGCCTGGCCGATGTGATCGGGGCCGACTTCCGGGACGCCGACCTGGCCGGCGCCGACCTCACCGGAAGTCTCTTCCTCACCCAGGCTCAGCTTAATGCGGCCAGGGGTGACGCGACGACGAAACTCCCGCCCTCGCTCAGCCGCCCCACGCACTGGCACCGGTGATTCCCGGCCCGGACCGCGATTCTGACGGCCCGGACACCGTCTCCGCCGGGCCAGGGCGAATCGGCCGGTGCGGCGGGGCACGGCCGAAGCTCGTGGTTCGTTGCACAGTGTGGCGTACCCGGAACGCCTTCGACGACCGGACCGAGGAGTCCCGCACATGCCCAGCAGTACCGACCGCAGCCGCACAGAGCAGAGTCGCGCCGACGGGAACCGCACCCGCCTGATCGAGCGGCTCATGGAACAGTTCCCGCACGTGCCCCGGGAAGCCGTCATCAAGGAAGATCTGCTGCGCGGCGGCGTGGCGTTCGACGAGTCCGCCCTCAGCGACAACGAGGGCGGTGACGTCAAGCCGAAGTCGTATTTCATCTTCTCGTTCGACCACGGAACCCTCCCCGAGCTCGGCGCGGCCGCACTGCGCCGTCCGCCGGAGGAGATCGTGCTCACCGGAGGTCCGTACGAACTGCGCAGGACCGTGGTGTCGGTTCGGGTCAACCCGGCGTCCCCGTACCGCGTCGCGGCCGATGACGACGGCGTGCTCGGGCTGTACCTCGACGGCAGGCGGATCTCCGACGTCGGCCTGCCGCCGATGCCGGACTACTACCGGCACACCCTTGAGAACGGCAAGTCCGTGATGGAGGTCGCGCCCACCATCCAGTGGGGCTACCTCGTCTATCTGACGGTCTTCCGGGTCTGCCAGTACTTCGGGGCGAAGGAGGAGTGCCAGTACTGCGACATCAACCACAACTGGCGCCAGCACAAGGCGGCGGGACGCCCGTACACCGGTGTGAAGCCGGTCGAGGAGGTCCTGGAGGCACTGGCCATCATCGACAAGTACGACACCGCGAAGACCTCCACCGCCTACACCCTTACCGGCGGTGCCATCACCTCTCACATCGGCGGCCGCGACGAGGCCGATTTCTACGGGCAGTACGCCAAGGCCATCGAGGAGCGCTTCCCAGGTCGATGGATCGGCAAGGTTGTCGCCCAGGCCCTGCCCAAGACCGATGTGCAGCGCTTCCACGACTACGGTGTCCAGATCTACCACCCCAACTACGAGGTGTGGGACCGCCGGCTGTTCGAGCTCTACTGCCCAGGCAAGGAACGCTATGTGGGCCGCGACGAGTGGCACCGCCGCATCCTGGACTCCGCCGAGGTCTTCGGCCCCCGCAATGTCATCCCCAACTTCGTGGCGGGCGTGGAGATGGCCGAGCCTTTCGGCTTCACCACGGTGAACGAGGCCATCGGCTCGACCACTGAGGGCCTGCGGTTCTTCATGTCGCACGGAATCACTCCGCGATTCACCACCTGGTGCCCGGAGCCCACCACCCCGCTCGGAAAGACCAACCCGGACGGAGCGCCGCTGGAGTACCACATCCGCCTGCTGGACGCCTACCGCGCCACCATGGAGGAGTACGGGCTCAGCTCGCCCCCTGGTTACGGCCCGCCCGGCCCCGGACGCGCGGTCTTTTCCGTCAGCTCGTTCATGGACAGTCTTCCGGCCCGTCCGGACGACGTTCAGTAGTGCCGGGCCGATCGTCGGGCACCACCGTGGCGGCGGAAGCCAGTTCACGTACGACCCGGGCGAAACCCTGCACCAGGACGTTGTCCGTGCTGTCGACCCGGGCGAGCACGGTTCGCAGGGGTTCGACATCGGTCGGTGGCACTCACGAGAGATAGGGCCGGGCGTAGTACCGGGCCGTGCTCAGCGGTGCGAAGCAGGTGGCGGAGCCCTCCGCCACCTGCTCCGGCATTTCCTCGACGTTGTCGTTGGTCGGCCCCCACTTCGGACTCGATCCGTCCGGGCGGGGGTTGACCGCCCACCAGCCCACCCATTCGCGCGGCGCCTGCTCGGTCCACATCAGCGGCTCGTCACGCACGTCGAGTACAGATATCCGGTCGCGGACACACCACCGGCGTGCCGGTCGAACCCGGGTCGTTCCGGACCGGGTTCGCCGGGAGAGGGGCACTCAGGCAGACCGCCGCGATCCCCGCGTACGCGGCGACTGCCGGCCTCGTCCGGACCAATCTCCCCAACTCGGACGGCAGGCAGGAGGGCGACCCCGACAAGGCCGCCGCGGCCATCCTCACCGTCCTTGCAGCCGAGAAGACGCCGCTCCGGCTGCTGCTCGGCAACGATGCGACCGATGCGATCCACGCCCGCCTCGATGCCGCCCGTGCCGAGACTCTTGAGTGGGAGACAGTCAGTCGCAGCACCGACTTCGGCGATCAGGGGGCGTTGGCGGCGGGACCGGGTGGCACGGCGCACGTACTGGACCGTCGGGGTCTCGACGGTCCGGTGCGCGCGGCGACCGCGCCGGGATGAACCCGTTGATTGCCGGCGCCCCGTGCCGTCAGGCGCGCCACTCCGCCGTGCGCTCCGGGGACGCTTCGGCGAGCGCCTTGGCGACGGCTTCGGCACCGCCCTGATGGCCGTAGACCGGCGTGCCGGGCTGCTGGCGCCAGGACTCGTCGAGGCCACCTGCGTCCACGGTGTCGAAGCCCAGCTCGTCGATGAGGTCGCGTACGACGTGCTTGGCTGCAGAGTCGTCACCAGCCACCGGCAGCGCCTGACGGCTAGGGCTGCCCTTCGGGAGGCCGTTGGAGAGGATGTCCTGCGCGTACGTCCCGTTGAACGCCTTGATCACCGGGTGGCCGATCTGTTCCTCGGTCCACCGGCTCTCCGCCAGACCGTCCTCGATCGCGGCGATGCGGCCGTCTCGCTGCTGCGGGTAGTAGTTGTTCGTGTCGATGACCACGACCCCCTCTGCGGCCCCGTCGAGGAACCCGGAGGGCAGAGCGGGGACGGCCTTGACAGGGACGGTGATGACAACGATCTGGGCTCCCCGAGCAGCCTCCGCGGCGGTGACCGGGGTGGCTCCGGTCTCCTCGGCGAGCGCGGTGAGCGTCTGTGGACCGCGAGAGTTGGCGACGGAAACGTCATGGCCCAGCGCCGTGAGGCGCCGGGTGAGGTTACCGCCGATGTTGCCTGCTCCGATGATTCCGATCTTCATGGGTCCGACCTTCCGACGGTGCCTGCGGTACGTGATGTGGTCTCGCCGGTTCACCAACTCCCCACTGCAGGCCCATATTCCGGGTAATGGAAAAATCATTCGCCCGTTCACCGGAAGGATGGGACCGGACGACTGCGGGCACGTACAGGAAGAGGAACGGAATCACCGAGCCCGCTTGGAGGCGGTGCCCATGCTGCATGGCGTCGATGTCAGCTCGTATCAGTCGTCCTTCGACACGGACGGACTGGACTTCGTCTTCATCAAGGCCACCGAGGGCCGTTCGTACGTCAATCCGCATCTGGCCTCGCAGGTCAAACGCGCCCGGGACGCAGAATGCGTGATCGGCTTCTACCATTTTCTCTGGCCGGGCAACATCACGGAGCAGGCGGAGTACTTCGTGAGCAAGGCTCCGGAGAAGGCGGGTGATCTGCTCGCCGTGGACTGGGAAGAGAACGGCGAGGGCGCGCGGGCGAGCAATTCCGAGAAGGACGGCTTCATCCGTGAGGTCAAGCGCCTGAGGCCCCATCACAAGGTTCTCCTGTACTGCAACCGCTACTTCTGGCTGAATTACGACACCACGTCGTATGCGGGGGACGGCCTGTGGATTGCCGACTACGTGACCGCGGGGAAGCCAAGGATCGAAGCGTCCTGGCGCATTCATCAGTACACCGACCAGCCTCTCGACAAAGACGTCGCCGCTTTCTCCTCACGGACCGCCATGCGTGACTGGGCTCAGGGGTAGCCGCGCGGACCGTGCGGTCGGCGATCGGGCAGCGGCGAGCGGGCACGCAGCACGTGGCACCGAACATCGGGCAGGGGGGCACGGAAAAGTGAAATCCGGCCATCTGAAATACTCTGTTTCAAGGCTTCTGTCCCCCTCTGCGATGGTGGAGGGTGGCCGCTGAGCCGGACGTGCCCGATCGAAGCGGAGGAGTAATCCATGAAAGCCGCCGTTGTCCGCAGCTTCACCGAGCCGCTGGTGGTCGAGGAGAGGCCCGTGCCGGCGCCGGCCGGGTACCAGGTCCTGGTGCGGATGGAGACTTCCGGGCTGTGCCACACGGACATTCACGCGGCACAGGGCGACTGGCCGGTCAAGCCCAGCCCGCCGTTCGTGCCGGGTCACGAGGGCATCGGCATCGTCGAAGCGGCCGGTGAACAGGTCACGCATCTTGCAGTGGGGGATCGAGTGGCCATCCCCTGGCTCGGAGAGGCGTGCGGGCACTGCGACTACTGCATCTCCGGCTGGGAGACGCTCTGTCTGAAGCAACAGAACAGCGGCTACTCCGTGGACGGCAGCCATGCCGAGTACGCGCTGGCGCACGGAACGTACGTGGTGCCGGTACCCGCCGGCATCGACCCGCTGGACGCGGCACCGCTGACCTGCGCGGGCGTCACCACGTACAAGGCCGTGAAACTGTCCGGCGCACGCCCGGGCACGCGCGCCCTCGTCTCCGGCATCGGTGGTCTGGGTCACCTCGCCCTGCAGTACGCGCGGATCTTCGGCGCCGAGACGATCGCCGTCGACGTCACCGACGAGAAGCTGGCCCTCGCCCGCGAACTGGGCGCCGACCATGTCATCGATGCCCGGGTCCAGGATGTCGCCGAGGAGACTCACCGGCTCGGTGGAGCCGACGCGGCCATCTCGCTGGCAGTGAGCAACGCATCGTTCGCCGCCGCCTACAGTGCGCTGCGCCGGGGTGGCACGCTGGTCCTGGTGGCGCTCCCCGCCGAGGGCACGCTCGAACTGCCCGTCTTCGACACGGTACTGAACGGTACGAAGATCGTCGGCTCCATCGTCGGAACCCGTGAGGATCTCGCCGAAGTGTTCCAACTGCACAGGCTCGGCCGCACACGCGTCGTCCGCGAGAGCCGAGGTCTTGAGGACATCAACGCGTCGATCGACGAAGTACTGAAGGGCAGAGTGTCAGGTCGTCTCGTCTTCGATATGCGCTGAACCGCACACGTGCAGAGCCCCCGGCGGTGTTTGTCCGCGCTCTCGTCCGTGCCTTGTCCGTGTCCTTGGCCGGGTGCGGACAGGTGTCGCCCCGGTCGCTCAGTACGACTGCAACTCGATGAGGTGGCCCTCGGGATCGCGCACATGGGCGTGTGCGGAGCGTGGGCCCCCAGTCCGGCCGGTCGCACGCACCGGCGACCGGTGAGGCGCCGTGTTCCAGGCAGTGCGTCAGCCCGGCATCGACATCGGCGACCCGTCAGACGAACATCGAACGGTACTGGGCGGGCGGTGCCTCGCCCGGCAGGCAATTAGTAGGTGAAGGCCTATCATTGGTAGAAGCCTAAGATATCGTCAATGAGCGAGACCCCGCCCAGCCTCCTGGGACTCACGACCTATCTGCTGTCCAGGACCGGCAAGGCCGCGCGGAGCCGGCTGGCAGCGCGACTGGCCGAGCGTGATCTGCGGCTCTGGCACATGGCCGTGCTGTCGGCGCTGGTCGATTTCGGCCCTCATGTGCAGCGGGAGCTGGCGTCACGGCTCGGGATCGACCGGAGCGACATGGTCAAGATCGTGGACGATCTGGCGGTGGCCGGACTCGTGGACCGGGCTCGCGACACCACCGACCGCCGCCGGGTGACCGTCACGCCCACCCGGGCGGGCCGCGCGCTGCTCGCGGACCTGCAGGCCGAGGCCCTGGCTGTGCAGCGGGAACTGCTCGCCCCTCTGACCGGCCCCGAACAGGCGCAGTTGGCGGCCCTGTTGAGACGAATCCACGCCCATGTCCACGAAGGGCCCGAAGAACCGCGGTCAGGTCGCTGAGCGATTCCCCGAGTCCGGTGCGGCAGACTTTCCCGGGTGACCACAGCCGCGGCTCAGCCGCCTCGTGACCGTGCGCTCGGGCGCGGAATCCCCACCCTCATTTCGCAGGCCGCGACCGCAACCCCGGCCGAACACGCGGCGGCCGTACTCGCGGCCATGCAGAGCGTTCCGGTCCGGGTGGGAGTCCTCCAGGCTGCCGCGGTGCTCCTGGAGGAGCGGGTGCGTGCAACGGAGGACGGCGCGGAGCGCGCGGCGGCAGCGACGACAGTCGCCATGCTGCGCAGCGCGATCGGCCGGGCCGGCTGAATCAAGCAGCCGTGCCGGGAGCCGGCCCGGTGAAAGACCTGGGGAGTCGCTCACCAGCGCAGTACGTCGAGAACCCGGACGCACGCGTCCGGGATTCTCCCGCCAGTAGCCCCAACTGTCCTCGTGGGACAGAACAGTGGCGAGGGCGTCCCCCAGCCCGAGGCTCCGAGGCCCGGCGAGCTCTCGTACGATCACCACGGCTGCCGCCAGCCCGGCATGTCCCCCTTCGGCGAGGTACCCGAGGTCCGCCGTACCGCGCTCGGCGACCGTCGTACACGCGGTCTTCACCAGCGGTTTCAGCCACCGGACCCACTGACTGTAGGAGTCCTCCTCCGGTCGTACCACCATCTCCAGCAGCGGTGCGAGCGCCCGAGTAAGACGTTCGCGACAGCTCGCGGCACTCTCCGTGACCCATGGGTGTTCGGTGATGAAGTGTCCCCAACCGGTCTCCACGTCCAACCAGTCGAGCCATCAGGTACCGGCGGGCCGCAGCCCCTCGGTACCCCCGAGGGCGCTGTCCAGGGCAGCAGCATACGGCGGCCCGGAACCCGGTCATACGTCCAGATGTCCTCCGTCACCATGCCGGCCGCATCGATCCGGACAGAGCCACGGGCGGCGGCTGCCGCGTCCCGGGCGATCGTGTCGAACAGCCCGAGGTCCGGGGGCCGTCCATGGCCCGGTACTGAGGCACGACGAGAAAGTCCAGGTCGCCCGGTTCACGAGCCGCTCCCCCGAACCAGGTGGCCATCAACACGCGGCCACGCAGCACGAGATGCCCCTGCCCCACGGGCCGTCCGCGACAGCTGAGAGCACCGTATCCAGAGCAGTACGCCGCGTACCGTGCCAGGCCCGGCCCATCTCTTCGTCCTCACCGTCGAACTCGGGCTCCCCTGCCTGGTAGGCGTTGGCGAACTGCTTCAGGGCGGGCTCGAAGATCACCGGGTGATTCATGCCCGCAGGGGCGGGCGGCAGCGTCCCGGGAGGTCGCAGCTGCGTCGCGTCTCCTCATCGAGGGGCATATGCGGGATTCGCGGGGAGCCGTGCCAAAGCCCGGGCCAGGAAGAGGAGTTGTCGGCGGGGGGTGTCATGGCGGGGCTCCTGAGGGGAAGTGTGCCGCTTTTCGCGTGATGCGCGGCGGCGGTTTCTGCGCCGGTCACGCGCGAGCGCCTGACAAGAGGATAGGTCCAGAAGCATTCATTGGCATGGACCTGATTGGTGCTCTGGGTTAGAGTCCGTCGCGGCACACTCTGAGAGCGCTCTCAGGTGAGACCTCTCGGACGCCTGATGTTCCTCCCCACGATGCCGGAACAACAGAAGGGCCATTCCCATGAGACGCATGACAGCCTTACGCGTGAGCCTTGCCGCGACTCTGGTCGTCGGAGCCTGGGCGACCGTAGGTCTCACCTCTGCCTCTGCCTCTGCCGCTGACTCCGCCGTGGATTCACAGCCCACTGTTCCCCGTGCCGATAGCGGCGAAGCGCCGGCGTCCGCCGGACTGATCTCCGCCATGCGGAGAGATCTCGGCCTGACGGAAAGCCAGGCCAGGGCGCGTCTGGCTGCGGAGAAGGCGGCAACAGCGGTACAGGACAAGGCGCAACGGGCCGCCGGGTCGTCGTACGCAGGCTCCTGGTTCGACCCGGTCGCGGGTAAACTCAACGTAGCCGTCACCGACGGCAAGAGGGTCGAGGCCGTAGGGGCGGCCGGTGCGAGCGTCCGGCTGGTGAGCCACACCGCACGGCAGCTCGACGCGACCAAGGCGCAGCTCGACAGGCTGTCCGCACCGGACGGCATCAGCAGCTGGCATGTCGACCCGAAGGCCAACCGGGTCGTCGTGAACGTCGTCGCATCGGCAGAAGGTGACAACGATGTCCGAGAGTTCGTCGAACAGGCCCGCAAGGCCGGCCCCGTTCAGGTGAAGCAGACGCCCGAGGCGCCCAGGACCTTCTCTGCCGGGACCGTGGGCGGCGACCCGTACTACACGGGCAAGGTCCGGTGCTCCATCGGCTTCTCCGTGTACGGCGGCTTCGTCACAGCGGGACATTGCGGTCAAGCAGGCGCGGCGGTCAGCGGATGGGACGGCTCGGCCATCGGTAACTTCCAGGGATCGTCCTTCCCCGGTGACGACTACGCCTGGGTCAGCGTGGGCAACGGCTGGTGGACGGTCCCCGTGGTCCTCGGCTGGGGCACCGTCTCCGACCAACTGGTCCGGGGCTCTGCAGAGGTACCCATCGGTGCCTCCATCTGCCGCTCCGGTTCCACGTCCCACTGGCACTGCGGCAACGTGCTGGCCAGGAACGAGACCGTGAACTACAGCCAAGGTGCCGTCTACCAGATGACCAAGACGAGCGTCTGCGCCGAGCCGGGTGACTCGGGCGGATCCTTCATCAGCGGGGACCAGGCCCAGGGGGTCACGTCGGGCGGCTGGGGCAACTGCAGCAGCGGTGGCGAAACCTGGCATCAGCCGATCAACGAGATCCTGAACCGGTACGGACTGACGCTGCACACGGCCTGACGGTACGCAGGCGGGCTGGACCGGTTTTCCCCCGGCTGTTCTTGACGGGCCTGTCGCGACAGGAGGTTCGCCACTCCAGCGCGACAGGCCTTTCGGGGCCGAGAGCGCCCAGGTTCAGGACAGGACGGCGAGGGGTGTCACACAAGGGCAGAGGAGGGGCGACGGTGATGTTCCGGCTGACCCGGGCCCGAAATAGCATAGGGGCGAGGCGGCCGACCGGGGAATTCGGGCAACTCAATGAGTGCCGTTCGACCTGGCGTGAGCTCGCATGCGACGTCGGGCGGGAATGCTTGGGGAGCCGCCGCGTTGCTGACGGAAGCCGATGGGAGTGGTGCGGGTGGGTGGAAAGCGGTGGACGCCAGGTGTGCCGCGCGGGTACTCCTTGCCCGTGAAGAAGCAGCGGCACATCAGGCCGGCCGTTCTCGTGTTCTGCGTGGTCGCGGTTATGGCCTGTGCTGCCTCGATCATCCGGCCGTGAGCGGTCGGCGAGCGGACATGGATGTGGGTCGACGTCATCGTTTCCCCTTTTGTCGTGCTGATTGCGTTTTCCGTCATCCTCGGCGATCGCACACCCGACAGTTCAACGGACTTCTGGAGCGGGGTCTGACAGTCGGCGGAGTGCGCTGAGCGCGTCCCAGCCGGCGCCGGGTGGAAACAGGTGGACGGCGGTGCTTCGGCCGGCGTCCAGGATCACGTAATACTCAGGGAGACAGGACAGGTCGCCCCAGGTCTCGCGGGTATGGGCGCGCGTCAGCACGTGACCGGATTCGGTGCACGCGATCCACGGGAGCAGGAGGAGTTCAGGGGGAAGCCCGACCGAGGCTCCGGTCATGGGGGCATCACCGTCGTGCTCCACCAGACGCAGGGGTGAATCGCATCCATCGCCCTGGCACTGGACAATTCCCGGACCCAGCGGCGAGGGCCACAGCCCCCAGGCTTCCGCCAACACGGCGAGCTCCGCTCTCGTGGTCTCGCCGATGACGACTTGTTGTCGGACAAGCAAGGAAACGAGATGGTGGAGGCCGCCCTCCTGCTCACCGATGTTCCAGGCGTCCATGACCTGCAGAGCATCTTCGCGAGGCAGGAGAGCAGCGAGGCGTTGCCATGTGCCGGCTTCGTCGATCACGTGCGAGAGGTTACCGAATGCTGTCACACCGGGGGAGTCGCACGGAGTTGAGGCAGGTGGTGGCGACGGCCATGGCCAGGCCGGCGGCTCGGCTGTCGGCGCCCTTGGTGACCTTCGTGTGCAGGCGGACGGTGGCGAACGTCGACTCGATGGGGTTCGTGGTCCGCAGGTGGACCCAGTGCTCGGCCGGGAAGTCGTAGAGCGCGAGGAGTTTGTCCTCGTCGTCGGTGACCTTCTTCACGACCTTGGGGAAATTCGCCCCGTACTGCTCGGCGAACCGGCGGACCGCAGCCTGGGCGTGCTCGCTGTCCTCGGCGTTGTAGATGTCCAGCAGCGCCTTCTTGGCGGCGGGCTGGGCGGACTTCGGGATTGCGTCGAGGGCGTTGGCGGTCTTGTACATCCAGTAGTGCTGTTCGCGGGTGTCCGGGAAGACCTCGCGCAGGGGCTTCCAGAAGCCCAGTGCTCCGTCGCCGACAGCGAGGACGGGGGCACGCATGCCACGTCTGGCGCAGTCGCGCAGCAGGCCCGCCCACGCCTCGGCGGACTCACGGTAGCCATCGACGGGGGCGATCAGCTCCTTGGCGCCGTCAGCGCGGACACCGATGAGGACCAGGACGGCGGCTCTGGCTTCTTCGAGGCGTATGCGGCAGGGGGTGCGCAGACCGGAACCCCGGCCCGATTCCGGCGGGCCGGGGTTGTGTGTCACGCGTGTGTCTCGATCACCAGCCGTCGTATCCGCCGTCGTATCCGCTGTCGTAGTGGCGCGAGAGGACCCGGAAGCTGCCCACGACGCCGTCGTGGACGAAGACGCCGCCCCGGACGTGGCCGGGGAACACGCCGTCGCTGGAGCTGTGAGGTCCGACGGTGGCGATGGGGGCGCCGTTGTCGCAGGTGGCCCCCCGGAAGACCTCGACGGTCCTGCGACTGTCGTTGCGGATGTTGAGACTGTTGGAGCCGAGGCCGCTGACCACGGTGATGCAGCCACCGGGGTCGTCGGAGTACGTGCGCTCGTTGATCTGGATCCGACCCTCGTAGTAGTCCCAGTCGTCGTAGTCCCGGTCGCCGTGGCCCCGGTCGTCGTAGTCCCGGTCGCTGTCGTAGCCCCGGTCGTCGTTGCCCTTGCCGGCGTCGCCGCCATCGAGGGCCGAAACGGGGGCGGTGGCCTGCTGGACGACAGGGGATGCGTGGGCCAGCTCGGTGGTGGCGGCCGAGGCGTAGGTGATGCCGGTGGCGGCCAGCGCCGAGGCGGCCGCGATGGCTGCGGTAACGACAGTGGAACGGGTAACCATGTCACTTCTCCTGTCTCAGAGAGGTCGGCCGAGCAGCCGGTCTGTGACTGAACGTAGTGACGGCCCCCATAGCTGTCATATCGGACACCTTGGAGGGTTGGTGCCGGGGCGCCGATCGGGGTACACGAAACGCCCATATGCGAGTGCCAGGTAATCGGACGAGCTGTCAATTCTACTTATTTATAAGCTGATTGACGTATCATTAGCCTTTCCGGGCGACATTCTGACAGCCACTCACCCCCTGGTGCAGCGTGTCTTTGTTGACACTGCCCGGGCGGGAGGTGCACGCCGTCGTCCTGAATGCCCGTCATTGATGGTTCCCTCATCCTGACCTGCGGTGACGGCCCGTAGAGCCGTTGGCCGACCCCCGTCGCGCGGCCGGTCCTTTGGAATCGATGCCGGAGTTGAGGCAGAACCAGAATTCGGCGACAACCAGGTCCCGCGAACGAGGCGGATATCGGAGCAATGCTCATGACCTGTGGATCGGCCTCGGGCTGGACGCGAAGGGCGTACCTTCCCGAGTGATCGACTTCTGGTCATCGAGTAGGCCGACCTTGCACCGTCGGTCGGGAAGGCACGCCCGTGCTGAGCGTATTGAATGCCGATGGAACGACCGAAACCGGCTCCCTGATCGACGACATCGTCCGCGAGGGTGCTCGGCGGATGCTGGCCGCTGCCCTGGAAGCTGAAGTCAACGCCTACATAGCCGAGTTGGCCGACCAACGTGACGAGCACGGGCGCTGTCTGGTCGTCCGCAACGGCTACCACCAGCCCAGGAAGGTCACCACCGCAGCCGGGACGGTCGAGGTGAAGGCCCCGCGAGTCAACGACAAGCGCGTCGACGAGGCCACCGGCGAGCGCAAGCGGTTCTCCTCGGCGATCCTGCCGCCCTGGTGCCGGAAGTCCCCGAAGATCAGCGAGGTGCTGCCCCTGCTCTATCTGCACGGCCTGTCCTCCGGCGACTTCGTGCCCGCGTTGGAACAGTTTCTCGGTTCGAGCGCCGGCCTGTCGTCGGCGACAATCACCCGCCTCACCGAGCAGTGGCAGCAAGATCACGCCGTGTTCGGCGAGCGCGACCTGTCCACCAGCGACTACGTCTACGTCTGGGCCGACGGCATCCACCTGCGCATACGCCTGCGTGAGGCGAAGTCGTGCGTGCTGGTGTTGATGGGCGTGCGCGCGGATGGCACCAAGGAACTGATCGCCATGAGCGACGGCTACCGCGAGTCAGCCGACTCCTGGGCCGACCTGCTGCGTGACTGTGCCCGCCGGGGCATGCGCGCTCCCGCCCTCGCCGTCGGCGACGGTGCACTCGGCTTCTGGAAGGCCCTGGCCGAAGTCTTCCCCGAGACCCGCCACCAGAGGTGCTGGGTTCACAAGATCGCCAATGTTGCGAATGCCCTGCCGAAGTCCGCCCAGCCCGGCGCGAAGAAGGCCCTCCAGGAGATCTACAACGCCGAAGACCGCGACCACGCCCTCAAGGCCGTCGCTGCGTTCGCCAAGACCTACGGGGCCAAGTTCCCCAGGGCGGTGAAGAAGATCACCGAGGACGTCGACGAGCTGCTGGCGTTCTACGACTTTCCCGCCGAGCACTGGATCCACCTGCGCACCACGAACCCGATCGAGTCGACCTTCACCACGGTTCGGCTTCGCACGAAGGTCACCAGGGGTGCCGGCAGCGCGGCCGCGGCCTTGGCCATGGTCTTCAAGCTCGTCGAGTCCGCCCAGCAGCGGTGGCGAGCCGTGAACGCGCCCCACCTCGTCGCCCTCGTCCGCGCCGGAGCGCGCTTCGAACGCGGCCACCTCGTCGAACGTCCCGAAGCCCGCGCAGTATGAATGGCCACAACCGATCCGCAGTCATCGGCCATGGCCCCAGGTCACGGGCGCGGGAAGCGGGCGCGCATCGCGGTGATGCAGGTGTCCCGGGACGTGGGCCCGCCGAACCGGAGACGGTTGTAGGTGGTGAACGCCGGTTCCAGTGCGTCGAGTTCATCGATCAAGGCGTGCAGCCGCTCCGCCCGCTGCGCTGAACCGGCATCCGGCTCATCCGCTGCGGCACTGATCGCGGTCGTCAGATAGTCCTTGCGCTGAATGGCGGCCGGGGTCACCGAGCGCATCGCCGATTCCCTGGAGGCTGACGTGGCATGGTCTGAACACGTGGTGGTGCGAGACGGCGTCCGGCTTGTCTGCCGGGACTGGGGCGGGTCTGGACAGTCCCTCGTGTTGCTGTACGGTCTGGCCGGTCACGCGGGTGAATGGGACGTGCTGGCACGGAGCTTGAGCTCCAGATATCGGGTCGTCGCGGTCGACCAGCGCGGGCTCGGCGCCAGTGAGCGCCACCCGCGGAACGTCTCCCGCGCCGCCTACGTCGCCGACGTCATAGATCTTGACAATTACTCTGCCAAAAAACGCAGCTCCAGCCCAAAAGCCGCTACGCCGACCGCTCGGTACCGTTCACGGCTTCATCCTGACGCAGACTCGCCGGCGTGACGGCCGCTTCGACCGCTCTCGCCGTGCCATCCAGCCTCTTTCGCTCAGCGGATGTTGAAGGTGGCGATAACGCGGGCTGGGGCGCGGAAGGTGTCGTAGGCGATGGGGGCACGTTCGACCAGGATGTCGACGCCTGGGCCGGGGCCTGGGACGTAGTAGGACCAGGCAGGTCCTTTGAGGGCTGGCCCGCACAGCCCCTCGGGAAGCTCGCCGTCGTCCTGGCCGAGTCCGTAGGCGCCGCCGTAATTCTTGTCGAACAGGGACTCTCCCTCCGGGACGAGCCCCGCGCGGTGCAGGTAGTCCGGCATCTGGTTGCTCAGGAAGGAGACCCGGGCGCTGCCGTTCTCGGTGACGTAGTGGATGTCCGAAGCGTCGGCGGGGATCGGCACGCCTCCGGCGGAGATCACTTTCGGTAGCATCGTGTCGCTGCCCTCACAGGCTCGGGCGTCCCCGAACGGATGGAACAACTCGTCCTGGAACAACCAGACGAGGCTTCCTGCTCCAAGGGCGAAGATGGCCACCACGACCGCCAGACAAGACAGTCGCCGCCCCAATCCGGAACCTCCGCGGTCCGTGTCGTCCACATCCTGCATCTCGTGGGAAACGGCTCTCCCGCCAGCCTCTTCCGCGTCGAACGTGACCGCCCCCATCAGATGTGCTCGCACGTGATCACCGCAGCATAGGGCGACCGGGATACGGCTGATCCGCCCCCTCGTGGCTACGACGTCATCACGAAGGAGGCGGGAGAGTGGTGAGCAGGGTTGCGGGCGTTCTACCGTGAGGGCGGATCCGGGGGGCGCGATGAGGAATCTGTGGCCGCGAGGGTTAATGGCCGTGGTGGTGGGGCTGCTGGTGGCGGGCTGTTTCGCCCCGCCGCCGCCGATGTTCGGCGACGGTGAGACGGTGCCCGAGGAGGCCTCTCGTGTTCCGCTGCCGGTGCGGCCGGGCCCCGATGGCACCTGGGCGCTGAACGCCCCCGCGGCGGGACTGCTCGGCCAGGGCCGCACGCTGGTCCGCCGGGATGGCACAGAGAACGAGGGCTGGCGGCTGGCATTGCCGGCCGAGTTCACGTTGACCTCCCATCAGCCCGGCGCGGCGCACTCCGCGCTCGTCCGTGGTGACCGGGTGGTGCTGGTCGGCGGCAAGGACGGCCGCCGGGGGCCGAGTGCGATCGCCGGGCTCGACCCGGAGCGGGGGCTCCTGACCTGGCGGCATACCTTGCCGCCCAGCAGCCAGGTTTTCCTGTTCGAGAACAGCTTCGAGGTGCTGACGGCGGTCTGCCGCCCCGGATCCTGCCGCCTGACCGGCTGGAACGCCTGGTCGGGTGAGCGCCAGTGGACGCGCGCGATGTCCGGGGCGGTACGGGTCGTGGACGCCTGCCCGGCGAACGAGCTTGCCACCGCCGACGGCCGCCACGGGGACGGCTGTGGGTCGTATCTGGTCACCCCCGACCGTGTCGGCACCGTCGACCCGGACGACGGCCGAGTGCACTGGCAGGCGGGGCTGCGGCCGCCCGACGGCACCGTCGACCGAATCATCAAGGCCAACGACCGGGTCATCATGGCTACCGCACCGGCCAAGGGCAGCTGCCGCGCCACCATCCTCGCCAGCGGGGTGACATCCGGTGACGGGGACCGCGGCTGGCGGTACAGCTTCGTCTGGGACCAGCCTCAGGCCCCGCGCGACGCGCGCACCGGATGCCGCTGGGACGCACTCTTCCCCTGACCGCCGGCTTCCGCATGGTACTGCCTGACGCCAAAGGCGCCCTGGTCGTCGATCCCTACTTCGGCACCCTGCGCCCCTCCCGGCGACTGGCCCCCGGCGAGTACCTGGTCACCGACGGCACCATGAACAAGATCATCCGCGCGCCCGGCCGCCCGGACCGGCTCCTGAACGCCGGCGCCGACCAGCTGGTCCGCCCCCACGGGCTGAGCCCCGCGGCGCGGTCCGTCACCCGCAACTTCTGGCAGGACGGTCGCCGCCTGCTCCTGCTGGACTACCGGGGCAATACCCTCTGGAGGGGCACATCGGACTGCCAGGCGTTCCGGCACGGCAAAGACATGGGCGCCTCGCTCACCTACTGCGACGGCAACGACCTGGTGACCCTGCGTCCCGAGCACAAAGACTGACAGCCCCGTACGACCGGGCGGCAGGCACCGGTTGGTGGCAGACCCGGTGGGCAGGGCCGCGCCGACCGGGTTGCCTGTCGCACATCCGCCCCACGAACGCGGGTTGCGAAGCAGACGGCCTTAAGACGTAACCCATCCACCGCGGTCACAGGCCAAAAGCGGATTGGCCCGGAACTTGCGAGCAGTCCCGTCCACAGGATTTGACAATTACTCCGGATATCGTTGCTGAGTGACAGAGTGACAGCCGCTCTCGTGACTCAGTGTCAAAAGCCACATCAGCGCCCGGGCATGCCCATGCCCTGTGGGTGTCGAAGGCGCCTATGGAGGGGCTTTTCCGGACACCCCGGGGGGACCGGCTGGTGTCAGGGGTTCGTAGGTGGCATCTGCGGTCTGTTGCACGGGTATGGACGAGGACGAAATCGTCCCTACACAGCTTTGCCCAGAAGCCCAGAAGCCCTGGAAAGGAAACACGTGTACACCCCGTCCCGCACTGAACCACACTGTCGACCCGCGCACTGGCCGGATGCGGCCGAGCATCCGCTCGTAGGCGCCTGGCTGCTCAGCACCGTCGCCATCGTGGACGTATCCGGTCACACGCTCGAACACCCCCTGGGACAACGTCCGACAGGACTGATCACCTACACCGCGGACGGGCATATGTCCGTGAGCATGCTGAACCCGGAGCTGGAGTCCGGCGCGGCAGTGGAGACGGGGACGGGCGAGCCGGTCGACACGGCGACCCTGTTCAGGACATCTCCATACCTGGGGTACGCCGGCGCCTACGAGGTAATGGGCGATTTGGTCGTTCACCACCTGCACGTGGCGTCGTTACGTCCGTGGGTCGGTACCAAGCAGGAGCGCCGATGGAAAGTGGAGGGGGACCGATTAACCCTGCTTCCCCCGACAGAGGGGACCGGCGACGAAGCGCGCACTCCGAGGCTTGTGTGGCACCGGCCGACTGGGGACTCCACGTGAGCGACGAGGGGATCCTGGTTCACCGGCCTTCGGGCCGGCCGCTTCTCCTGCGTGGCGTGGCATGCGGGCCTTGAGGGCAGCTCCGCGCTGATCCTGCCCGCTGCGCGGAATCTCGGTAGCCGCTGACGGGTCCGAGCGGGGTCAGGCCGGCCGACGAGCTCCGGGTGCTCGCCCTCGGTCTTGCGGCCACGGCGTCGGCCCTTGGCCGCCGGTCGGTTCGTACAGGCTGCGCGCGAGGCCGGTGACACGCTGCTGGATCTCATCGGCAGCCTTGGGCACGTTGGCCGGAGCGGCACAGCCGAGCACGAGGGGAACCGTCCGGCATCCGAGGGGCGGTCAGTTGGGGTGGATGGTGCGCCCGCACGGTCAGCACGACGGACTGGGCGGGCTCACTGCGGGGTGACCGACCGCAGGCTCGCATGCCCGGCACCGTGGTGCCTCGGAACCCATCCAGCTCCCGCACGACCCGGACTTCGAGAGTCGGTTGCCGAGCTTGCGCAGGCGCGCCCATGACCCAGATGTTGATAGGGCGTTCCGCTGAGCGGTGCGACCGGCGCTGGGTCGGCGGACCGGCCGTCTCTTGGTGTCCTCCCCACGTTCCGCGAGACGGACCCCGGAGCGCCGATGCTGGCTGGGGCGTCGGTCAGTCGTCCTCGGCGGAGCGCTGGGGTACCGGGGGCGCATCAGTACCAACCCGCTCCTGAGGTCTGTCGGTCCCCTGCCTGGATCGGCGTTCCGGCTTCTTCGAGGGGCAGTTTCTGTCGACATCGCTCCAAGTCGGCCACGAGAGCGGGCTCGTCGGCCCCCGGTGGCCGTCGGCAGTGTCGGATTGCAGCCAGGAGCGGGCGGACTGCCCGCCAGGACGGCTTGCTCAGCCGGCGGCAGCAGCCGATCCATCGAATATGAGATCCGCAGTGCAGTTGTTCGTCGCCGATGGTTCTCTCTCCGACTGGGACGCGAGTGAAGGGGAGGTCGACAGGCGCGACAAGCAACTCAAGGCGATCTCCGGACCGGTTACGGCGGAGGAGGCCAAGGCGCTGGTTGTGTGCTTCGGCCCCGACTACTGCTGCGGCGTCGCATGGTCGCTGTTTTCCCTGAAAGGTTGTCGGTTACGTCGGTGATATGGAGGTGCGGGGAGGGTTGGCGGAGCACCCGGACGTGGGGAAGCCTCGCCGCCGCCGACCTGGACCGGATCACACCGGCCGTGAAGCGCAAGCTCAAGATGCGGCTTTACCGACCCCCTGATCGATGGCTGCCTGAGCGGCACCGGCTTCGTCCTGGACCGCTGATCGCGTCAAACGTTCGTCGAGGGGCTCCTGAAATGCTCTGTTGCTGCCTGGCCTCCGGTCAACTCTGCGGCGTCCTGCCTGCAGCGCGTATAATCGGCCGCCGCTTCCCCTCACTGGCGGAAGACGCCCGTACATCCGACAGAAAGTTCAACATGAACTCCTCAGACAGGTTCGAGGCACCGATCTACGCCAGGCTTGTGGAGGAGCATGGGGACGTTCCGGCCGAGACGCGCCGGGTGGCCGAGCAGGCCTTGCGCGAGGCGGACCGCGCGATCGACTTCAGTGGCGTGCGCCCGCCGGTGGCATTCCGCTAGGAGCTGTCGGCAAAGTGATCTTCCGGTAGTGGATCACGATGTTGTGGTACGGCGCCATGAACTGTCCGATAATGAGTGGGAGTTGTTGCGGCCGTTGCTGCCTGGCCCACGCTGGGGCCCCCGGCTGGTGATCGGACGGTCCTCAACGGGATGGTATGGAAGTTCCGGACATGTACGGCCTGGCAGGATGTGCCCGAGCGGAACGGATCGTGGGCCACGCTGCACACCCGGTTCCGCGGCTGGGCAAGGACGGCACGTTCAACCGGATGCTCCAGGCCGCCCAGGCAAAGGCCGATGCGGTCGGCGACATCGACTGGCTTGTGTCGGTCGACTTCAGCATCGTGCGCGCCCACCAGCACGCGGCCGGGGCCCGAAAAGGTGGCAGTCGCAGCCCGGCGCCCGGCCGGTCCCGGGGCGGTTTGACCTCCAAGATCCACTTGGCCTGCGACGGGCGGGCCGTCCGCTGTCCTTCCTGCTCACGGGAGGGGATACCAACGACTGCACCCAGTTCACTGCCGTCATGGAAGCGATACGGGGCACGCGGTTGACGGCACCAATCGGCGCGGTGGTCGGGTCCGGGCGCTCGGCGTCGATCTTCGCGGAGACACGCTGCCACTCGGTCCCGTCGACGGTGAAGTGCTTGCCGAGCCCGACCGCGCGGGCGCTCTCCAGCAGCGTGCGTTGACGCTGCCATTGATCGGAGACGTGCTGAGACAGGATCGGCAGCAGTGGTTGCCGTTCCCGCGTGCGGTCGGCCATCCGCTCCTGAACACGCCGCCGGCGGACGTGGAACCAGCGCTGATCTTCATCCCGGATCGGACAAGGTGCCACCCACTGGGCCCAGCGTTCCGGCTCTGCGACCGCCCAGGTGTGCAGGTCAAGATAGAAGGCGCGGACCGCCAGGAAGGGGCCTTCCATGTGCAGGCGAGGCTTGCCGTCCGGCCGGACGGGCAGGCTCTCCTTCCAGTGGGCGACCGCCTCCGGAGAGAGCCGCAGGTCGGCCCGGTCCGGGTTGAAGTCTTCGATCACCTTCCAGAACAGCCGGACGAGGTTGGCGATCAGAGGTGGAGTAGTCGACCTCGACCGAGCGCCGACTGATGTAGTGGATCAGCAGGTCACGGACGCCCTGGTTGCGGAGCTTGTGCTTGTCGACGAGTTCGGCGACAGGACGCTGGCCCTTGACCACAGCGGCCCGCAGCGTGCGCGGGGTCGAGGCCGGAAAGTGCCCCATGCCGGCAAGGATCGGCCAGCCCTGGGTGGCGGCGAAGCAGCCGTCCCCGCCCGCCTCTCCGGAGACGACGCCGTACTTCCTGGACTCCGTTGCGTAGTAGAGGAGGTGGCTTCCGGCGTCAGGTCGGCGATGTCGATCCCGAAGACGGTCAACGGGACGATCACATCGAACTGGGCCCGCAGGATCGACTGGCGGCTGACCGTCAGGGACAGGGGCCGCTCGCAGAACGCCTCCAGCACGGAGTCCTTGGCGATGCTGCGAAACCACTGGACGTAGTTGGAGAAGCGGTAGGCGCGGAAGGCCAGCAGCGATGGCCGGAGCAGGCGCATCGCGAAGGCGTGGCCCGCAGCAGTGTTCATGCTGGTCTTGATCTGCCTGCCGCGGCCCTTATAGAGCTGCTGGGCCTGTCGGCCCCGCTCGTTGAGGCCGGCGGCCTCCCACCGCTCCTGCCATGTGGCGCCCGGGAACTCCTCCAGGTGCTCCAGCAGCCGTTGCATCGCCGTCTTGCAGCTCGCGACACCTGAGCCGGTCCCGAGGGCCGTCCCGGCCAGCTCGGCGATGTCCTCGATGGAGGCAGTCGACAGCTCGCCCAGTGGCCGGGGCTGATGGCGGGCCTCGGCGGGGGCGCAGGCTGCACCGCGGTCGGCTTGAAGCTGAAATCCCGCTCGTAGATCTCCACGGAATGACGGCGCACCCGCCCGGTGGTAGGGCCTTTTACCCGGGCGCTGTTGCCGGCCTGGCTACCGGGCACCGAACACCACCGCCACGTCCTGCGGGTCGTACTGCTGAGACCACGCGGCCGGCTGGGTCGGGCGTCCGTAGTGCTCAGCGAGCTTGTCGACCAGGTCCTCCAGGCCGACCGCGGTGTAGAGGGCGGTGGTGATATGCGCGTGCCGCAGGATCGTCTGCACATCTTGTCACGGACGCCAGCACAGCGAGGGGTCGGGGTGGTCGACGAAGCCGAGCGTGCGGTAGAGCGGCTCGCCGTCGGAAGAGGCGTACAGGTCGACTCGGGCGACCTCGCGTTCCCGGAACCAGTCGAGCAGGTTCTGCATGATCGTGCGGCTGTGGCCGCGCCGTCGTTCCGCCGGATCGGTGACCACGCCGATCACATGTCCGATCCGGCCGTTGCGCAGATGCGGGCCGGGCAGTCGTTGCTCGATGGTTCCGATGCCACAGGCGGCAAGGCCGTTGTTGCCGTCCACGACGAGGATCCGAACGGCGTCCGCTGCCAACTGTTCCTTCAGCACCGCAGCAAGGGTGTGCCGCCAGTCGTCGTCTGCTGATGAGGGGTTGAAGAAGTCGCCGCCAAGGGTCTCGAAGAGCAGCGCCCGCAGGCGTACGAGCTCCGCGACGTCGTCCTCGACTGCCTGCCGTACACGTGACATGTAATGACCTTATAGTTATTCTGACACTTACGGCAACCCGTTTCAAGGCGGCGCCATTGGTGTGCGCTCCGGACTTGCCCCCCTGCTGACCAGTAACACCGAACACCGCCCCGGGCGAGCGCCGGCGTGCCGACAATTCCCTCGTCTTCGGGCTACAGATCCTCGTCAACGGCCTGCGCGCACACGCCGAGGCGCTGACACACAACGCCTGACACACATTCCGGTCCCCGCATGCGCTGAGGCAAGGGCCCTGACAGCAGGTCAAGCGACGTCGGACCAGCGAGGGACTGAGCACTTCCCCGGCAAACAGCGCGGACCCGCCTCCGTGGCGACAGGAAGAAGCCGACACCACCCGCAGCTGCTCCGTCGCTACATTGCATTCAGCCTAGTAGGGCTTTGTTAGGTCCTGTGGTGGGGTTCGGGGGTTGGTGCGGGTTGGCCGCATATCGAGCAGGCGCCGGTCCAGGTGGCCAGGAGGG
>NZ_JBIURV010000062.1:0-33980 GCF_044741025.1 Streptomyces sp. NPDC088246 | reverse complement strand
AACGTCCCGCTTCGCGGGACGTTCCCGAAAACCAGGACCAACCCCTACGAACCAGCCCCGCCAGGCTTGACGAAACAGATAGGGGCACCCCCCCCTTCCCGCGCGAAGACCACCACCGCGTCAGCATCGGTACACCGCTCCATCACTCACCAAATCCAGCGCGATCTACGCCGGGGACGAAGCATTGAGTCATTCTCACAAACGACCCTTTGCCCGAGCAGGATCAAAAAGGGCCGGATGGAGGCCGCCAAGAAGCGGATCGACTCTCAGAACCCGTTCGCACGCAAAGGTGACAGGAGAGGGGTTCTGAGACTTGCGTTGTACGAAAATCTGGGTCCATGACGGCCCCTCAAGAAACTTCCGCCGGACCTGAGTCCGAAGCCGACCTCGTCGAGCGCCATCCGTGCCCGAAGTGCAAGGCCGCCCCCGGGTCGCCGTGCCGCTCGCGCAGTGGGGCAGTCACGAGCGCCTACCACACCAGCCGCTTCACCAAGGTGCCGAAGCTGGCGAAGGAACTGCGGGTGCCGACCCCGGCCAACCGAGGGCCGGGGCAGCCCTGGCGTCCCGGCAAGTCGGTGCCCGGGGCCGTCGATCCCAGTCCGCCGAGCGCGGACATCCGCATCGGGTACGCCCGTTGCTCGCACCTCAGCCAGGAGCTCGACTCGCAGCTGGACGCGCTCGCCAAGCACGGCATCAGCAGAGACAAGATCTTCAGCGAGAAGATCACCACCCGGATCAAGGTCCGCCCGCAGTTCGAGGAGGCGCTGAGGACCGCCCGGGAGGTCAAGGCCCATGCCCCGCACTGCCGGGTCATCTTCACCGTGTTCGAGATGAAGAGACTCGGACGGGACGCGGCAGAGCTCACCGCCCTCGCGGACCATCTGACCGAGCACGCCCTGATGCTGGAGATGCTCGCCGGGCCGCTGCCCGGCATCTACGACCCCACCGGCCCCGGCAAGCTGCTGTTCGGCTTCTTCGCCGCGATGGCGGAGACGGAGCGGGAGAACATCCGCGAATCGACGCTGGAGGGGCTGGAGACCGCGGCCCGCAAGGGCAAGTACGGCGGCCGGCCCCCGGTCATCACCGACGACATGTTGCACACAGTCCTGCGGCGCCGCTCGGGCGGCGAGTCCGTCGAGCAGATCCAGCCCGACCTGATCACCCCCCCCACCGGCAAGCGCAAGGGACGGAACCCCTCGGTCGCGAGCACCTACCGGGCGCTCGCCGAGCACGAGAAGACCCAGGCGTACCCGGAGGCAGTCGAGACGGCACACGCCGACTTCACCGCCCTTCAGCAGCGAGACCGCAGCCCCGTGTAGTCACTCAGCGCTACATGTCCGTTTGCCGTAGCTATACGAGAACAGGGCCGACTACGAGCGCGAACTCGCCCAGCTCGACGACCTGGGCCACCCGCCACTGCGGACCGTGGACACGGACGACCCCGAAGCCGGGCTGTAGAACAGCAGTCGGCCCCTGCTTGCAGCTACAACGCCAGTCAGCCCGCCGGTCCGTCAGCGATGGCCAGCATGTTCTCAATGAGGTTGGCGGCGCGCGGGGTGCCGCCCTCGGCCCGGGCGTCGGCGCGCAACTGTGCCGATCGGCGGGCGACTTCCGTGTCGGTGACCAGTTCGTTCAGGGCCGCTCTCAGTGTCTTGGCAGTAGCGTCCGGGGTGTCGATGCGGCGAGCAACGCCCAGCTCCACGAGCTGGTCCGCGTTCACGAACTGTTCGGCGCCCTGCGGCACGGCGATCATCGGGACGCCCGCAAGGAGTCCTTCGCCGCAGCCGCCCATTCCGGCGTGGGTGACGAAGGCGTCCGCCTGCTCCAGGATCGCCCTCTGCGGGACCCAGGAATGCACCTCGACGTTGGGTGGGATGTCGCCGATTTCGTGCGGGTTGGTGTACTTGCCGATCTGGAGCACGATGTGCCAGCCGGGCAGGTTTCCGTAGGCCGCGACGCACTGGCGGTAGAACTCCGGCTGGCGCGTGTACGCCGAGCCCAGGGAGATCAACAGTACGTTCTCCGCGTCCGCCGGCCGTGTCCAGCTGCCCGCGTCCTCACGTGCGTCGAAGCAGGGCCCGACGAAGGTCACCGAATCGGTGTCGACCTTGTCGGCGTACGGCTGCATCGCCCGAGAGATCAGGGCCAGGGCCCGTGCGGGAGGACCGGAGAAGGCGTCCACGTCCGTGGTGGTCGCCCCGCAGTCGGCGAGCCAGTGTGCGAACCTTGCTCGGTACGCGTCGGCACCCGGCAACTTCCACAGGTGCGCCGCGACCTCCTCTTCATAGCCGTCCCAGGCTACGAACGTCGGGGACAACTGCATGAGGGGCCGGCCCTGCCCTTCGGCGAGGGCGCGCGCGGAGTAGGCGCCGATGTCGTACAGGTACAGGTCCGCCGGGGCGTGGTCGTAGACGGCGCGCAGCTGAGGGAGTGCCTGGATGGCGTCGTCGAGGAAAAGGTTCGCCGCGGCGATGGGGTCGTCGGGCCAGTTGTTGTCGGCAACCGGCAGCACGGAGGTGCAGGGCACCAGTTCGGCGCCGGTGTCCGCGATCCGGTCCGCCACGGCTGGGTCGTTGGCGTAGGTGACCCGGTGGCCGCGGGCCACCAGCTCGCGAATGATCTCTAGGCTCGGCAGGACGTGGCTGACGGCCGGGATGCCGACCATCGCGATGTGGGCACGGCGACGGGACATGGGCGATCACTCGTTTCGGGTGCGGGGTGGGCATGGGCGGGATCGAGGTGCATCCGTCGGTGTCACGGATGACGAGTGCGCGGGGCGGCTGCCGCCAGCTCGGCGACCGATCCCGACATGATCGTCCGTACGTGCTCGGTGATGTGATCTGCGGGCCAGTCCCACCAGGCGACGGCGAGGAGGCGGGCGACGTCCTCGGCGTCGTAGCGGGTGCGGATGAGTCGGGCAGGGTTGCCGCCGACAATGCCGTAGTCGGGTACGTCGCCTGTGACCACGGCGCCGGAGGCGATGATCGCGCCGTGGCCGATCCGAACGCCGGGCATGACCGTCGCGCTGTGGCCGAACCAGACGTCGTTGCCGACGACGGTGTCGCCCCGGCTGGGCAGGTTGGTGAGCAGGTCGAAGTGGTCGGTCCAGGAGCCGCCCATGGTGGGGAAGGGGAAGGTCGAGGGGCCGTCCATACGGTGGTTGGCGCCGTTCATGATGAATCGTGTTCCGGTGCCCAGCGCGCAGAATTTACCGATGACGAGTCTCTCGGGGCCGTAGTGGTAGAGGACGTTGTGCGTCTCGAACGCAGTAGGGTCGTTTGGGTCGTCGTAGTAGGAGTACTCGCCGACTTCGATCAGTGGCGACTTCACCAGCGGCTTGAGCAGCACCACCCGCTGCTGTTCGGGCATCGGGTGCAGGACAGTGGGGTCGGCGGGAGCAGTCGGCATCGTGAGTCGATTCCTCTCTGGAACGGGCGTAGGGGTCGGACAGGAACCTCAGCCTCTGATCACAGGCACTCGGGCGGCGCGCAGAGCCAGGTGGGTTCCTCTCCAGCGTCGCCGAAGCAACCGGTCGTGGCTGACGAGGACGACGGTGCCGGCGAAACCGGCCAAGGCGGTCTCCAGTTCCTCGGCAAGGGCTGGAGACAGGTGGTTGGTGGGCTCGTCGAGCAGCAGGATGTCCGCAGGCTGGCTGACCAACCGCGCCAGGGCGAGCCGCTGCCGCTGGCCGGTGGAGAGCCGCGTGACCGGCACCGCCAGCCGGGACCGGTCGAACAGCCCGAGGGCCAGAAGCCGTTCGGCGTGGTCGTCGGCTTCCCCCGCCCGCCCACGGGCGTAGGCGGCCAGGAGGGTCTCGTCCGCCGAACCGGGGTCCGGGTCCTGCGGGAGGTACCCGATCCGGCCGCGCCTGTTGACGTGCCCGCGGCCGGGGGCCAGGTCGCCGGCCAGGACGCGCAGCAGGGTGCTCTTGCCCGCGCCGTTCTCGCCCGTGACCAGCAGGCGCTCGCCCGCCCGGACTGTCAGATCGATCGGGTCGAGTCTGCCGGCGACAGCGACCCCGACGGCGTCGAGCACGGCGCCTTGCAGCTGTCCGGCGCGCAGCACAGGCGAGAAGTTCAAAGGCTCCGGCGGGGCCGGGACCGGGTCGGCCAACAGACGGCGCAGCCGTTCCTCGGCGTTGCGGACGCGGCTGGCCAGGGACTGCTGCACACGGGCACCGGCCTGGTTGTAGGCCAGTTTGTTGCCGTCCTTCATCGCCCGGCCGGGGGCCACCCGGCGGGCGGTACCCGAAGCCGAGTCGCGCACTCGGTCGACCTCGGCACGCCACCGGTCGTGGTGCTGCGCCCAGCGCCGCCGCGCCGCCGCCTTCTCCGCGAGGTAGCCGGCGTAGCCGTTGCCGTACCGGACGACGCTGCGTCGGTCCCCGTCCACCTCCAGCAGGCTTGTAGCGACGTGTTCGAGGAAGCCCCGATCGTGGGAAACAACCACTGTGGTGCCCCGCCGACTGTGCAGGTGCTCCTCCAGCCATACCAGGGCGGCCTCGTCCAGATGGTTGGTCGGCTCGTCCAGCAGCAGCGTCTCCGGGGCAGCTGCCAGCACCGCCGCCAGACGCAGCCGGACCTGTTCGCCGCCGGAGAGACTGCCCATGGCCGAGTCACGGCCCACCTGCCTCAGACCGAGGCCGTGCAGGGCACGTTCCAGCCGGGCATCGGCGTCGTAGCCGCCGCGCAGCTCGAAGGCCGAGACGGCCTCGCCGTACGCGTCGAGCGCCGACTCGTCACCGTCGGCCATCGCTGCCTCCAGGCGGCGCATCCGCGCTTCGATCGCACGAAGATCGCCCAGTGCCTGGTCGATGACCTGCTGGGCCGTCACATCTGCTGGCAGGCCCCCGTCTTGGGCGAGGTAGCCGACGCCACCGTCGGCCTGCAGGATGATCTCCCCCCGGTCGGGGCGCTCCCGCTTGGCAAGCAGCCGCAGCAGGGTGGTCTTGCCGGACCCGTTCTCGCCGACGATCCCGGTGCACTCACCCTTCGCGAGCGAACAGGTCACCGAGTCGAGAACGGGCCTGCCGTCGAAGAACTTGCTGACTGCGAGCGCGGTGATCTGTGTGGGCATACGAGCAACTCCAAAGCTGTCGGGAACGAAACGGTCGCCTGGGACCGCAAGGCCGGAAGAACGCTTCGGAAGAGCATCGGCAACTCCACTAGTGCGACAACTGTCACTTTAAGATGCTGTCATGATCTAGTCCCGCCGAGCAACCGGATTCCCGATGACAGACCCACCGGACAACCCGCCGGAACGTGCCCGCCCCACCGCACCGCCCGATCGCCGACCGGGCGGCCGCACCGCCCGCATCCGTGCCCAAGTACTCGACGCGGTGCGCGCCGAACTCGGTGAACACGGTTACGAGGGGCTCACGGTGGAGGGCGTCGCGGCCCGCGCCGGCGTGCACCGCGCCACGGTCTACCGGCGCTGGCAGGACGTCGGTGGCTTGCTCGCCGACGTCCTCGACGCAGCCGGCGAGGACGACTGGCAGCCTCCGAACACCGGTTCCCTGCACGGCGATCTGACAGCCCTCAACGACGAGATCCAGGAGTCCTTGGTCGCACAACCGTCGATCCCCGAAGCCCTGATGGCCGCCTCGTTCCGCTCCGCGCAAGCCGCCCACGCCCAGCAGCAGTTGTGGGAGGACCGGTACGCGCGCTGCGAGGTCCTCGTCGAGCGCGCCGTCGAACGTGGTGAACTCCCGCCACACACGGACGCGCGGCGTCTGCTGATCGCCGCCACCGCACCGCTCTACCACCAGCTAGTACTTCTGCGGACCGCTCCTGATCCGCAGTTGCCCGCTCACGCCGCGACCACAGCAACCCTGGCCGCCGCCGCCGGAGCGTTCACCCGCCCTGCGCAGGGCGAGGAATCCTGACGGCCGGCCTGCCCGGGCCGCAGCGCTGATCGAGCAGTGCGGCGGCTCAGGGCAGTCCGGAGACCGGGCGCCGGTGGACGGGGGCCTGGCCGCATTCACCAAGGAGTGGGCCGCAGGGGCTGCATCCGGTGCCCGGTGAGGTGCGGACGTCGATGCTGTCTGACATCAGGGCGGCAGCACCCGCAGTGATGCCTCCGTGCGGCAAAGCTCACCGGATCTGTCTCGCCAAGCACCTCATCTGAAGTGCTCAAGTGCCAACTGAAGCACCAGCTAGGTCTCATCCGGGTGACCGGCCGTGCCAGTCTGCGCGGTCGGTGTTTCATAGGTGGTCGCTCGTGAAACACGGCGACGCCCGGAGGTCCGCCTGCGGCGATCACGTTTCATGAGTTGTTGCAAACAGCTGGACATCTGAAACGCCCTCATGAAACGCTCCGAGGTCGTGAGCGACGACTTTAAGCGCGTGGAAGCGCACGCCTGCCCGATGTCCACCTGTGCCGCCCCGGCGGGCTCGCCCTGCCGCACCGGGAAGGGCAAGGTGGCCATCCAGTACCACACCGCCCGCTTCCGCCTCGTGCCCCAACTCGCCAAGGCCCTCAGCGTGCCGACCCCCGCCGTGCGCAAGCCAGGCTCGGTGTGGATCGAGCTCCCCCGGCCCATCAGCGCCGACGCCGAGCCGGCGGGGCATGTCCGTCTCGGGTACGCTCGCGCTTCGACCGCGCGGCAGTCCCTGGATGCGCAGCTCGACTCCCTCGCCGAGGCCGGGGTCACCCGCATCTTCTCGGAGAAGATCTCCACCCGCGCCACCAAGCGCCCCGAGTTGGAGGCCGCCGTCAAGCTCGCCGGGGAGATCCGCTCCTCCGGTGTCGCCGTCACCCTCGTCGTCCACGAACACAAGCGCCTCGGTCGCGGCATCGAACTCGCCATGCTCGCCGAGGAGCTGAAGGCGAGCGACGTCGGCTTGGAGTTCCTCACCGGGGAGCTGAAGGGCTCGCACGATCCCTCCGGCATCGTGTTCACCGTGCTCGCTGCCATGTCCGGCATGGAACGCGAGTACATCCGCGACCGCACTCTCGAAGGCCACGAATCCGCCCGCAAGCGCGGCAAAACCATCGGCGGCGCGGGCGTCACCGACGAGTCCATGCTGTCCATGGCCCTCCACCTGCGCGATCGGGAGATGAGCCTGCGCGACATCGCCAAACGGCTCGTCATCACCACAGGCGCGAAGAAGGGACAGCACCCCTCGCCCGCCACCGTCATGCGCATGCTGCGCGAACACGACGAGCAGACGGCCTTGATGGAACCCGCACGCTGACCACGCCTCAGCAGATGAGCCTCGCCGACCTCACAGATGCTGGTCATGCCCGCGTTGTCAGCGGCAGCTCATAGGGTGCGCTCACCATCTTGAAGGAGGAACTTCCGTGGGATTCTCGGGTCACCTGGTCTTTGCTCGCAGCGACCGCCCTCTACTGGAAGCTCCCGTGTTCGACAGCCTCGACGAAGAACTCAAGGCAACCATGCATACATGCGAGACACGGCCGGGCGGCTGGCAGACGCTTCAAATCGATTCGGGGACATGGGGCGACGCGGACCTGCCTGCCCTGGTTGAGTGGAGCAGGGTACCGGCCTGCGTCGCCGACATCTCCGACAGTTCCCTCGCTCTCGTGACCGGACTGGACACCACCGGACAGCGCTGGCAGGCCTGGCTCAACCTGGACATCGCCGCCAGGCTTCTGGCCGAGGAGCCTGAAGACCTCGAAGACCAACTCCTATGGCTGGACACCCCAGAGTTCCACGAAGCCGTCAGACACAAGCACGCCGAACTCGACGCCGAGATACCCACCGACGCCGAGGGTGCCATTGCCTGGGCCGCAGCCGCCAGCATCCCCGTCACGCCGGAGACAACCATGATTGAAGAACTGCTCCGCTCACACGAGGCCTTCGCAGAAGACCTCCTCAGCACGCTGCTCGACCAGCTGGGCTTTCCCCAAGCCACTCAGCCCTCACCTGAACCATAAGAAACGACGTCTAAGCCTTGATCCACCGATGAACAGCCGGTCCAGGGCTTGGACATGAAGGCGCGGATGCCCTCTGAGCTGGGACGATGGGACTTCCTACGGTTCCATATCCACAGAGCAAGAGAGCACCCGCGAGATGCAATCTTCCCATGCCGCTTCGGCGGTGTCGGCCGCGTTCGACGATCAGAATCTCATCGCGGATGCCGGGCTGGTCCCGGTGATGCGGCTGGCCGAACGGTGCGGGCTTTCGCGCCTGGTGTCGGAGAAGGTGATGCTGACCGGGGCGGCAAACGGTGCGGGTGCAGCAGCCGACGCCAAGGTCACCAGCATCGTGGCAGGCATGGCCGCAGGAGCCGACAGCATCGATGACCTGGACATGCTGCGCCACGGTGCGATGCCGACCGTGTTCCGAGAGGTCCGTGCCCCGTCCACGCTGGGCACGTTCCTCCGCGCGTTCACCCACGGTCACGCCCTCCAACTGCACGCGGTGCACCGCAGGTTCCTCGGCGCGCTGACCGCGCACACCCCGCTGCTGCCCGGCTCGGGCGAGAAGGCGTTCATCGACGTCGACTCCACCCACAAACGGGTCTACGGCCGCACCAAGCAGGGCGCCGAGTACGGCCGGTTCAAGGGCATCCGCACCCTGCACCCCCTGCTCGCCACGATCTGCACCCCTACCTCGCGGCCGTTGATCGCCACCGTGCGGATGCGCCGCGGCAAGGCAGCCGACTCCCGCGGCGCCCCGAAATTCGCCGCCGAGGCCCTGGCCACCGCGGCCGAGGCCGGCTGCACCGGCCTACGCGTCCTGCGCGCGGACTCCCAGTTCTACAACGCCGGGGTCATCGCCGCCTGCCACCGCAACGGCGCCCACTTCTCGATCACCATGGGCATGAACCCCTCCATCAAGCGGGCCGTCGCCGCCATCCCCGACACCACGTGGCAGCAGATCACCTACCCCACCGCAGTCCCCGACCCAGAGACCGGAGAACTCATCTCCGACGCCGAAGTCGCCGAGATCCCCGCATACACCGCGTTCACCGGGCGCAAGAAGAGCGAGCAGGTCACGGCCCGGCTGATCGTGCGCCGGGTACGCGACCTGGCCAAACCGCCCACCATCGACGAGCAGGGCGAGCTGTTCCCCATCTGGCGCTACCACCCGTTCATCACCGACAACCCCGCCCCAACCCTCCAGGCCGAGCGGGAACACCGCCACCACGCCGTCGTCGAGCAGGTCATCGCCGACAGCAAAGCCTCCGCCCTGGCCCACCTGCCCTCGGCACACTTCCACGCCAACGCCGCCTGGCTGACCCTGTGGGCGATGGCCTACAACCTGCTGCGCGCCGCAGGCGCTCTGGCCGGCGCCTTCCACGCCAAGGCCACCACCGCCACCCTGCGTGCTCACCTGGTCCACGTTCCCGCCCGGATCGCCCGCTCCGCCCGGCGCCTCACCCTGCACCTACCGCAGCGATGGCCCTGGCAAGACGCGTGGGCACAACTGTTCGCCACCATCCACGCGCCGCCCGAGACACCCTGACGCCACTCCCCACCCCGCCCGCCAGGGCCCGACCCAAGCCGAATCGTGGAAAAGCTGGGCAGACCAGCGGATACACCCTGTCCGCACTCAGCTGACAGTCCGAGGCCCCGCCCCAAAAACCCTCGTAGATCATTTCGAAACCACGTCGGTGAATCGAGGCTAAGGCTGGAGTCCGGCATCGGCGGTTTTCTCGTCGGAGACCAGGGGTAAAGAGAGTTCGGGCTGAACTGACGGGGGGGCATGGGTGGCGCGCGAGGACGTCGACACCGAGTTTCATCTGTTCACAAACTCCACACTCGGCGAAACAGTCGTGGCCGAAGAGGCTCTCGGCGAAGCGGGGGTGGCGGGGCGGCAGGTCCACGCGCAAGGCAACGTCCCACTGGGCGACATCGTCATTTCCGGGGCCGCCTCCCTCACCGCCCTGACCCACGCCATCGTTACGCTGCGGCGTCAGTTCAAACGCGGCATCATGATCGATGCACTAGGGTCGGAGGGGCTGGTCATCAAGTCCGACGGCACCCTGCCGCGAGGCCTCTTGGTGATCCGTAACGCAGACGGTCAGGTCGAGGTCCGGGATGCCGAAGGACTCAGCGAGACACTGGCCGGGGCGCTCAGCGGCCGCGGCCAGGCCCCACAGCAACCCTCCCCGCAGGTCTCCGGAACGCCGAATGCCTGAGCGTCCCTATACGGCGAGTGCGATTTTCGTCGAGTTCCAGAACGTCGAACTGGCAGCGGAAGCAGTCAGAATGGCACGCATATACGCTGATATGACGTTCATCCGTGCGGCGAACCCAGAGAGCCCCCTGCTTCGGGACTGGTCCCAGTACGTCATGTTCAACGAACCGACTCGCTACATTCTGGACTGGCTCCTTGTTGGTTATGCCGTCACCCCTGGTCCTGACGGTGTACATCCGGGATTCGAGAAGGCCAGGGAGGTGGCCAGCAAGCTGGAGGCATTCAGCCTCGTGTCATCAGCGTTGGAGTGCCAGACCTTCGCCCACACGAGCCGCGACGGCCAGGAAGGCTACCTCATCGCAGTATCGGCCATCACCAGTAGCGTCATGGCCAACATTTGCTGGGGGTTCGGAGCTGTCCTCCACTGCTACGAACTCAGCGATCCAGAGCTGGTCCCCAGCGAGATGATCTTCGGCGGTTTTGACCGTGACATTAACGAGAGCACAGGCATCGCGACTCGCATGGATGAAGCCATCTTCACGCACCTTCAGACATGGGGACCTCTTCAAAGTCCGTTCACCCCTATACGTTCGATCATTCCCATAGGCACCTGGCTGATGCCTAAAAAACTCCCTAACCTTGTCGAAGCAAGGCGAATTGCCTTTGCTTGTCAGGGGTTCCTGCTGGCACACGAGCTCACTCACGTCATCGCGGGCGATGTGGCGAGCGAGAGCACTGCGGGCGAGCCCCCGCGCCCACCCTTCCTGTCCGGCCTTCCGCCTGAGGTTTCACGCGAAGCGGAAGCAGACTACGAAGCGTTCAGGCTGACTCTCAACAGTCTCGTCGAACGAGAGGGCGGACCGCATCTCTTCCCCGATCCCGAGGAGCTACGGGCGACCAAGCCGTTCTCCCGCACGTCGCTACTGCCGCGGAAGAGAGGCGAACAGCGGCGAGTACGGAAGGACCTGACACTATTTCTCGACTGTGTCGAGTCTGCCGTCATTGCCTGCTTATCCTTCTACGCCGTTGTTGATCTTCTCTCCGCTGTCGCGAGGCATCGCGGACTGGAAGACCAGGCTCTCCGCTTCGAAAAGGTGGCAGACCGCCGGAATGTGGTGCGCGGGTGTGTGCGGTGGTATGTGGAATCGGCTGAAGAGGAGTGGGGGGTCAACATGCGACCGGTCATGCTGGACCGAATGTGCAAGTACCTGGATCGGCACATTCTCCACCTGAAGCGGATGATGGTGGGCATGTAGGCGCGCCCCCCATCACGTGATCGTGAATGGGACGCGTCAACACCCGCTCTCCTGGCGGACGTCATCCGGCAACGGTTCCGCAGGGACCCGCCGGGCCTGACGGCAGTCGCGCGGAGGTGAGGAGCACTGCACTACCCGTCCGATCCGCCCCGAATGCCGAAGTTCAACGCTGCGTAGTCAGCACCAAGTCAGCACGGGACAGGTGATCAGGGGTGCTGACATGCGGTTTTAGTCAGCACCAAACCAGCACGGGATCAGCACCAGGGCACTGAACCATGCCGAACAACGCAACTCGGACAGACGCCTGTCAGCCTTCAATACGGTCCTCGAAGCAGTCTCAACATGCCTGTCATGGTGGCCTCGCGCACACCCGGCCCGAGAACTATGGTGTCCCGCCACATGTGCCTCTGACCTGCCCATTCCTACGGTGTGGCGACACGAAACCGTCCCCACCAACCGTCCGGAAGTGGTGTTCATGGCTGCCTCGGCATCCGCCCCGCCGACCACCCGCTCACTCAAGCGCATCGTCGCCGCAAGCCTCATCGGCACCACCATCGAGTGGTACGACTTCTTCCTGTACGGGTCAGCTGCCGCGCTGGTCTTCAACAAGCTGTTCTTCCCCGAGTCCGAGCCGCTCGTCGGCACGCTCCTCTCCTTCCTCACCTACGCGGTCGGCTTCGCCGCCCGGCCGCTCGGTGCCCTGGTGTTCGGGCACTACGGCGACCGGCTCGGCCGCAAGAAGCTGCTGGTGCTCAGTCTGTTGATGATGGGCGGAGCGACGTTCGCCATCGGCCTGTTGCCGACGCATGCCACGGTCGGGGCCGCCGCCCCTGTACTGCTCACCATCCTGCGGCTGGTGCAGGGCTTCGCCCTCGGTGGCGAGTGGGGCGGGGCCGTGCTGCTCGTGTCGGAGCACGGGGATGCCAAGCGGCGCGGGTTCTGGGCCTCCTGGCCGCAGACGGGTGCGCCGGCCGGGCAGTTGCTCGCCACCGGAGTGCTCTCCGCGCTCACCGCGCTCATGTCGGACTCGGCCTTCGGGGCGTGGGGCTGGCGCATACCGTTCCTGCTCTCCGGTGTGCTGGTGGTCGTCGGCTTGTGGATCCGTCTCTCCGTCGATGAATCACCGGTGTTCAAGGCAGCCCTGGCACAGGCCGAGGAGCGCAAGGCGGTCGCCGCGATGGCCGAGAAGATGCCGCTCGTCGCCGTGCTGCGACACCACTGGCGCGATGTGCTGATCGCCATGGGAGCCCGGATGGCGGAGAACATCAGCTACTACGTCATCACGGCGTTCATCCTCGTCTACGCGACCACAGCAGCGGACCTGAGCAAGCAGACGGCGCTCAACGCGGTACTCATCGCCTCGGCCGTCCACTTCGCGGTCATCCCGATGTGGGGCGCGCTGTCGGACCGGGTCGGGCGCAAGCCCGTCTACCTCGTCGGTGCGATCGGCGTGGCGCTGTGGATGTTCCCGTTCTTCGCGCTGATCGACAGCCGCAGCTTCGGGAATCTACTGCTCGCCGTCACGGTCGGGCTCATCTTCCACGGGGCGATGTACGCGCCGCAGGCGGCCTTCTTCTCTGAGATGTTCGCGACCCGGATGCGGTACTCGGGTGCGTCGATCGGGGCCCAGTTCTCATCGGTCGCGGCCGGCGCCCCGGCGCCGCTCATCGCCACCGCGCTGCTCGCGGACTTCAACAGCTCGACCCCCATCTCGCTGTATGTCATCGCCGCGGCACTCCTCACCGTGCTGGCAGTTGTTTGTGCCAAGGAGACCAGGAACCGGGATCTCGCGGACATCGAGGGGGCTGCCGCAGAGCCGGACGCACCCGCAGCGCTGCCGGCCGACGCCCGAACCGTCTGAGCCCTGCTCGCCGGGCGGGCCCCAGAACCGGGGCCGCCCGGCGAGCGCCGGATGTCACTGCTGGGCAGTGGGTTCGAACCAGGTGGGTTCGTCGGTCAGGGACTGCTTGATCCTGAAGAGCCCGAACTCGTTCAAGGGCGGCAGCGCGTCCACCGGGAACCAGCCCACCTCCAACGACTCGTCGTCGTTGACGCGTGCCTCACCACCGGTCGCCCGGCAGCGGAAGGTGACGTCCAGGTACTGGCAGCGGTCGCCGTTGGCGTACTGCACCGGTTCCAGGGCCTGTGTGAGCACCACCCGCTCCGCCACACAGCGCACAGCGGTCTCTTCGTACACCTCACGCTCCGCCGTCGCCGCCGGCTGCTCACCCGGCTCACAGATGCCACCGATGACCGACCACTTGCCGGTGTCGGAACGGCGTCCGAGCAGCACTCGGCCCTCGTCGTCGAAGACCACGGCGGTGACGCCCGGCAGCAGGAGCAGTTGTTGGCCCGCGGTGGCGCGGATCTCACGGATGAAATCAGGAGTAGCCATGTGCCCGACCCTACGTGGCGCGCGAGTGGATCAACGACTCCGCCGGAGCCGCACCGAACCGATGGTGACCCAGCCGAGCCCCGCCACAGCGATCAGCGCGAGGACTCCTTCGGGGAGCGTGCCCATCCGGGTCGCGGGCGTGAGCGAGGACCTCAACGGCACCTTGTCCACCAGCGCGTCCGCGGTGAACAGCTTCGTCTGCTGGACGACCGTCCCGTCGGGACGGATGACCGCGCTGACCCCACTGGTGACGGGGACGACGACGGACCTGCTGTGCTCGACCGCCCGCACCCTGGACATGGCCAGCTGCTGATAGGTCATCTCACTGCGCCCGAAGGTGGCGTTGTTGCTGGGTACGGAGATCAGTTGGCTGCCGTGCTCGACCGTGTCCCGTACGGCGTCGTCGAACGCCGCCTCGTAACAGGTCACGAGCCCCACATTCGTACCCGCCAGATCGAAGACGCCGACCTGCTTTCCGGGGCCGAAGTCCCGCTGTACACGGTCCACGTCGGCGCTGAAGAGGCGTACGAAGGAGCGCATCGGGATGTATTCGCCGAACGGCTGGATGTGCCGCTTGTCGTATGTGCTGACAGGCCCCTTCTTCGGATCCCACTGGATGAGGGTGTTGCGCAGCTTGCCGGTGTCGGGCTCGACCACCGCCCCGATCACGGTGGGTACGCCGATCGCCTTCACCGCGTCGTCGATCACGATCCGGGCGTCGGCGTTCCGGTAGGGGTCGAGGTCGGAGGAGTTCTCCGGCCACAGGACGAAGTCGGGCTGGGGAACCTTGCCCGCCTTCACTTCCTGGGCGAGCTGTTCCGTGCGGCGCACATGGTTGTCGAGGACGGCGCGGCGCTGGGCGTTGAAGTCGAGTCCGAGCTGCGGCACATTGCCCTGGATCGCGGCCACGGTCGCGGTGCCGTCCTCGGCCGAGTCGTCCACGAGCGGCAGGGCGGCGAACGCGGCGGCGACGGGCACGAGGACGGTCGCGGCGGCTGCGGCGACGGCGGCCCGGGGCACCTCACGCGTGCTGCGACAGGTTCGGAACTGACGTACCGCCTCATAGAGACCGAAGCCGCACAGCACCACCGCGAAGGAGAGCAGCGGCGTGCCGCCCACGGCCGCGAGCGGCAGGAACACGCTGTCCGCCTGCCCGAAGGCGATCTTCCCCCAGGGAAAGCCGCCGAACGGCACCCGGGCCCGGATCCCCTCGTCGAGGATCCAGACAGCGGCGGCCCACACCGGCCAGCAGGCGAGGCGTGAGACGGCGGCGATCCCGATGCAGCCGACCGCGATGAACAGCGCCTCGGCCGCTGCGAGTGCCAGCCACGGCACCGGACCGACCTCTTCGCCCGTCCAGTGCAGCAGCGGCAGCATGAAGCCCAGTCCGGCAAACAGGCCGAGGCCGAACGCGGCGCGCAGTCTGCGTTCGTGCAACACCCAGCCGAGCAGGGCGAAGCCGGGCAGAACCAGCCACCACAGGGGCCGGGGCGGGAAGCTCAGGTACAGCAGCACTCCCGAAAGCACGGAGGCTGCGGGCCGTACGAGCCGTGGCATCACCCGTCTCCCCCGGGACGCGGGGGTGGATGCGGGCCGCTGCGGGTCGTCGACTGGGGTGATGGTGGCGCTCACCCGGCGGAGTCTACGGTGGTCGGCTGTGTGTCCGGCAGCCCCGCTCGCGTGATGGAACCCCTCGCGCCGGATCGTTTCGCCACTTTCCCGGACAGATCCGGGCCGCTGGCATTACCGTGTCCGCCAGCCCCCCCACCGTCGGCCGGATCCGGCCGATCGCCAACGGGACGGTCACAGGTCGGGGGCGAACGTGACGATTGCACCTGCGGGGCGGGGCCGGGCGCGGGAACGTGGCAACGCTTCCGACGGAGCCGGGGCCGTGGTCCTCGCCGCCTGCGCGGTCTGGTCGTTGATCAGCGCCGCCGGACGGGAGACCGGTCCGGAGGGTGTCCTGCTGGCTCTGCTCGCCGTCGCCGCGGGCTTCGCCTGTGGACGGATCTGCGGAACGCTGCTGCCGGTGGCAACGGCCACGGCTGCCGCCGTGGGGGCGCTCCTCATGGGGCTCCTCTCGCGTCATGGCATGCCTGGCGCCACGGCCACGGTGGACACGGCGCCCGGTCACGCCGGGGCTGCCGCCGCACTGCTGGTGCTCGCCGCGGGCGCCGCCTGCTGCGCGGCGGCGGCGTCCCGGCAGGCACCACTGCGTTTCTCCCTGCGGCTGCTGGCGCTCGGCACAGCCTGCGCCGCGCTGGCGCTGCGCTCGGTGGCCGGGTTCGCCGCGGCACTCGGGGTGCTGCTGTGTTCGCTGGCCGCCGCCAGAATGCGACAACGGCTGCTCGGCCTCGCCGGGCTCGCCCTGGCCACGGGTCTCGTCGTCGCTACGTCATGGGCGATCGCCGCGGACGCGCTGCCTCAGGGCCTCATGGTGTCCCTGGAGGGTCCGCTCACCACGCACCGGGTGCTGCTGTGGCAGGACGCGTTGGAGCTGGCCGGCAAACATCCGGTGCTGGGCATCGGCCCCGGACGGTTCGCCGAGCTGAGCCCCACCGTGGAGCAGACCGTCCAGTCCGACGGCAGGCCGCACTCGGCGCCTCTGCAGCAGGCGGCCGAGCAGGGGGTGGTGGGGGTGGCGCTGCTGGGGTCGGCCTTCGGCTGGCTGCTGTACGTGCTGTGGCGGTCGCCCCGCACCACGGCCGTCGTCCTGACGGCGGGCGTCGCGCTCACCGCACTCGCGGTGCTGGCGAGCGTCGGCAATGCGCTGAGCTTCACTCCGGTGACCGCGGGCGCCGGGCTGCTCGCGGGGCTGGCGTCGGCCCGGCGGCCCATCGGCGACGGTACGACAGGGGCGGACGGTACGGACGGACCACGTGGACCGGGTGGTGCGGATCAGGCAGGTGGTCCGGATGACGCACATCAGGCAGGCACGTGGTCTGGATGACGTGCATCAGGTACGTGGTCCGCAGGGCGTAGACGGGGTGGCCAACCGTCCCGGCGACGCAGCCCGTCGCACACGGCGAGCGAACCGCTCCACCCCGCTCCGAGCCGGTCGCGAGTCCCGGAGGCAACGCATCGGGCCGCGATCAGGCCCCGGCCGGTGCGCCGGTCGCCGACAGGTGCAGGCGCTCGCGGATGAACCGTACGCCCGCTTCGGCGTCGTCGACCGTGATGGTGAACGTCCTGCCGTCACCGAGCCGGAGCACCAGGCCCTCGCCCCTGCGGACCACCACGGCCGTACCCTGGTCGGGGCGCCAGCGGTAGCCCCAGCCGCCCCACTGGCGCGGGGTGACCTGGGGTGCGAACTCCGCGCCCACCACATGGGTGAGCAGAATCCGGCGGCGCGGCAGGCCCATGTGGCCGCAGCGCACTTCGAGAGCGTCCCCGTCGACCCTGACGGCCACGTTCACGAAGGCGAGTGTGCCGAACAGCATGAGCAGTCCGGCGGCGACGCAGCCGATCACCGACATCAGCAACGGGGCGATTCCGGAGGCCCAGTCGGAGGTGACGGCCAGCTGGATGCCGAGCGCCAGACAGGCCGCGCCTGCGGCAGCGAGTACCCACTGGGCCCGGTTGGTGGCCCGGCCGACCCAGACGTCGGAGTGGGGGTCGGCTCCGGTGTGCCTCGGTTTTCGGGGGTGGTCCCTCATGTCAAGCAGCGTACTTAAGATTCCGCACGCCGGGGATGGGTCCAATGGCCTCCGCGGGGTCAGCCGGCGGGGCTGACGGCCCCCAGCAGCTGCCCCTCGGCATAGGCCAGCGCGCTTTCCGGCAGTTCGGCGATGCGCCCGCTGAGGAGGACGGTGAGGCCGCCGGCCGATTCGGCCGACGGAGCGGGTCCGACCCCGATTCGGCGCAGCGCCTGGGCGGCGACGGCACCGGCGGAGCCGTGCAGAGCGACCGGAGGCAGACCGGGCTGCCGCACGGCGGCACGGATGCGCTCGGCGACCAGTTCGTAATGGGTGCAGCCCAGGACCACGGCCCGCACATCGCGCGGGGTGAGTGCGGCGGCTGCGGCGATGGCCCGGTCGATCGCCGGTTCGTCCGCGTGCTCCACAGCGTCGGCGAGACCCGGGCACGGGACCTCGGTGACGGCGACGGAGCCGGCGAATTCCCGGATGAGTCCGCGCTGGTAGGGGCTGCCCGTGGTGGCGGGCGTGGCCCAGATCGCGACGGGGCCGCCACCGGCGACGGACGGCTTGATGGCCGGAACGGTGCCGATGACCGGCAGTGCGGGTTCCAGCTCGGCGCGGAGCGCCGGCAGGGCGTGTACGGAGGCCGTGTTGCAGGCGACGATCAGTGCGTCGGGCCGGTGGGCGGCGGCCGCGCGGGCCACGTCCAGCGCGCGGGCAGTCACGTCCTCGGGGGTACGCGGCCCCCAGGGCATGCTGCCGGGGTCCGAGGAGAGCACCAGATCGGCGTCGGGCCTGAGCCGGCATACCGCGGCGGCGGCCGCGAGCAGGCCGATTCCGGAATCCATGAGCGCGATCTTCACCCGGTCACCTTAGTCGACCGCCCTTGCGGTTCCGTCACAGTGGGGCAGACTGCGGCAAATGACTGCCGTTGCCTGGATCGCCGTGGGTTCGCTGGCCGCATGGGTGTGGCTGCTGCTGGGACAAGGGTTCTTCTGGCGGACCGATCAGCGGCTGCCGCGCCGGGAGGCCCCGGAGCGCTGGCCGTCCGTGGCGATCGTCGTGCCCGCACGTGATGAGGCCGACATGCTGCCGGTGAGTCTGCCGTCGCTGATGGCGCAGGACTATCCGGGGGCCGCGGAGATCTTCCTCGTCGACGACTGCAGCGAGGACGGCACGGGGGACGTCGCCCGTGCGCTGTCCGTGCGGTACGGGGGCCTGCCGGTGACGGTGGTGTCGCCCGGTGAGCCGGAGTCCGGCTGGACGGGCAAGCTCTGGGCCGTGCGGCACGGGATCTCGCTGGCCCGGGCCCGGGAGCCGGAGTTTCTGCTACTGACGGACGCGGACATCGCGCATGAGCCGGACAGCCTGCGGGGGCTGGTCGCCGCTGCCGTTTCGGGCGGGTTCGATCTGGTCTCGCAGATGGCCCGCCTGCGGGTGTCGAGTCTCTGGGAGCGGCTGGTCGTACCGGCCTTCGTGTACTTCTTCTCGCAGCTCTATCCCTTCCGGTGGGTGAACCGGGCGGGGGCCCGGACGGCTGCGGCGGCAGGTGGATGTGTGCTGCTGCGGACCGGGGCGGCGGACCGGGCGCGGGTGCCGGAGTCGATCCGGCAGGCGGTGATCGACGATGTGTCGCTGGCGCGGGCGGTGCAGCGCAGCGGCGGCCGGATCTGGCTGGGGCTCGCGGAGCGGGTGGACAGCGTCCGGCCGTATCCGTGGCTGGCGGATCTGTGGCGGATGGTGTCACGGAGCGCATACGCCCAGTTGCGGCACAGTCCGCCGCTGCTCCTCGGGACGGTGCTGGGGCTCGCACTGGTCTATCTCGCGCCGCCGGTCACGCTCGTCGCCGGGCTGCTGGGCGGTGCTCCGGTGGCGGCGTGGGCGGGCGGGGTGGCGTGGGCGGTGATGGCCGGGACGTACATGCCGATGCTGGGCTACTACCGGCAGTCGCTGTGGCTGGCGCCGCTGCTGCCGTTCACCGCTGTGCTCTACCTGCTGATGACGGTCGATTCGGCGGTTCAGCACCACCGGGGGCGGGGCGCGGCCTGGAAGGGACGTACATACGCCCGTCCCGAGGCCGCGCCGGACCGTTGAGCGGAGCCGTCCGTGGGCCGATGGCCGCAGTGCCGGCCGGACCCCCGGGGGGTCATTTACGGCCGGGTGTCCAGTTCATGCCCCACCCATATGCGTGGTCGATGGTGCGCTGCGGGCTCACTCCGCGCTCGGGTACGAGATAGCGGGCCTCGCGCTGCACCGTGAGGTCTCCCCCGTTGTTGGTGAGGAGCGCGAGCGCGCAGACGGTGGACGGGACGGTGCATTCGTCGAGGGAGAAGTCGATCGGGGCGCCGTGCTGGGGCCGGAGGGTGACGGTCGCATGGAGATCGGCGAAACTCCGCGCGCCTTCATAGATGGTGACGAAGATCAGGACGCGGCGGAGCTTGTCCTTCTGGTCGAGGTTGACGGTGAGGTTCTCGCCGGTGGAGACGGCACCGGTGCGGTCGTCTCCGTCGAGATGGATATAAGGGGGCTGCCGGAGTGCGCCGAACGCGTTTCCGAGCGCCTGCACGACTCCCTTGCGGCCGTCGGTGAGTTCGTAGAGGGCGCAGAGATCGAGGTCGAGGTCCGCGTGGTTGGCGACCGCTCTGCCGAGCTTGCTTCCCCAGCCCTTGAACTGTTTGCGCACTTCCCAGTTGAGATTGACCCGTAGTGCTCCCGAAGTGCCGCCCTGTTTGGCGAGGGAGACCGATGGCGCGTCCTTGGTGAGAGTCACCTTCGACAGACGGACCGGCGGGGTGGCCGGATGTACGGGAGGTGCCGGTGGCGCCGCCGGCGGTGCGGGCGGAAGGACCGGCGGGGGTGGCGGCAGGCGGTCAACCTGCGTTCCCCGCTGGGACTGTTGAGGCGATTGGGGTAGTCGATACGGCTGGGGCTGCTGTGGTTCATCGACGGAAATACCGAAGTCCTTCGCGAGGCCTTCGAGGCCGGTGCTGTATCCCTGACCGACGGCACGGAATTTCCAGGCGCCCTGGCGTCGGTAGAGCTCGCCGAGAATGAATGCGGTCTCGACCGTCGCATCCGCACTGTCGAAGCGCGCGATCTCCGAGCCGTCCGCCGCGTCCATGATCCGTACGTACAGTCCCGTCACCCGCCCGAAGGTGCCGCCGTCCGCGGAGGCTGCCAGGACCACGCGCTCGATGGCCGGCTCGATGCGCGCCAGGTCGACCGCGAGGCTGTCCGTCACCCCGTCACCGACGGTCCGCTTGCCCTCGTGGCGCACCGCGCCGGATGCGTGGGAGGGCTGGTTGTAAAAGACGAAGTCGGCGTCGTTGCGCACCTTTCCCGACACGACAAGGAGCGCCGAGCCATCCACGTCCGGTGTCCCCGGGGAGGCGCGCCACCCCAATTCGACCCGCACGGCGTGAGCCGCCAGCGGAACATTGGCTCCTTTTAACATGGTCATGCCCGCCCCCATCGCGAGTCCGGCTGCCCGGAGACTTTTCTCCGTTCTCCGCCAACCTAATCCCCTGCTCCGCACAGGGCCTACAGCGGCGCAGTCACCGTCCAGCGATCCGCCGGCACCCCCCTCCGTGAACTCGCCCATTACACGATCTCAACGCCCCCGAACGCCCTTTTTTCCCAAGTTCGCTCGCATTGGGGATCGAAGTTCACTCACAACGCGCAAAACGACCCTCCTATCGGACTCCCCAACGGAGCCCCTCGTCGGAGGGCTCCCGTGTGGAAACCAGCAGCCGCGGATCAAGCCGCCCCTCCACCCTGATAGGCGGCAGGGCGACCTCCTCCGGCGGAATGGGCGTGCCGGGCATGCTGGCCAGCAGCGCCATGCCCTCGGCCCAGACACCTCGCTCGCCCCAACGGCGCCAGGTGCTCGCCACTGTCGCCCAGGGGCCGTACTGCTCGCCGATCTCACGCCAGGAACAGCGACTGACGGCCTTGTGCGGCAGGGCCTCCAGCATCACCCGCGGGGGCCGCGTCGGCCGTCCCGCGGACGGGCCCGAACCCGGCGTCAGGCGATGCGGCTTGTTCGCCGGCTCCTGGTTCGCCCCCCGCCGCTGCCGCCGTGCTGTTGCCCGGCGGCGCGCCCAGCGGCTGCTGGGGGTGGAGGGTGCAGTTCCAGTCACCGTGGAAGCGGTGCCGCGTGATCGGCAGGGCGGCGATCTCGTCGTCGCCGACCTGAACGCCTGTGGGGTAGTGGTCGGTGTCGAGTTCAGCGTGCACCGTCAGGCCGGTCTTGGTGGACGCGGAATCGCTTCACCACCGGGCTGAAACCCGATGCACTGCGATCAATCCCGGTAGCGGGATGAGCTGGGTGACGTCGTTGCGGTTGCCGCCTTCTCGGCGTCGGTGATGTCGGCGAGATCCCGCAGACCGGCTTCGCCGTCGTCGGCCGCTTCGCCCACCGGCACGGTCTCAGTGTCGATCTGGGTCCGTCGCCGTGCGGAGGTGTCCGCGCGGTGATCCTCGTGCCGCTGGAGCTCCTGAAGACCCTCGCGCCCGCCGGAGCGCCAGGCGGGCGGGTTCTTCCCACGCCGCCGCCCGCTCCGCCGTCACCCCGGCCGCCCCCGACCGCACCGTTCCTGCGCAAGCCCCGGATCCAGCGGCCGAACCCGCCCCGCCGCCCCAGCCGCCCCGGGAGGCGGACCGGTCCGGTTCGCTCCCGCCTGCCACCGATGGTCCGGCCGCACGTCACCACCGGTTGCCCCAGCGCAGGTCTAGGCGTGACGGATACGTCCCCGCGGTGGAGGAGGCGCCGACCGCTGTCATTCCGCCCGGTTCGCCGGAGGACGCCGGCGACTGGATGGGGCAATTCTTCGAAGGCAGCCGGACCACGCCCCCCGTCCGGCTCTGCTCCCGGTCACGGCCCGCACGACCCCCCGTACGACTCCTCCACCACCCCCGATTCCTCGAAAGGACAGATGTGAGCATGAATTACGTGGAGAACCCGGAGCAGCGTGGCTGGATGATCTCCGAAGTCGCCGCAGTGCCCGGCGTACGGCTGGCGATCGTCTTCAGTTCCGACGGTCTGCTGTTGGCCGACTCGGAGGGCATGGACCGCGACTCCGCCGACCGGTTGTCGGCGAGCTGCTCGGGTCTTCAGTCCCTCGGCCGCGGTCTCGGACGGGAGTTCGGCGAGGACGGCGGCGCCGTGCACCAGCAGATGGTGGAGTTCAACGGCGGTTTCCTGTTTATGCGCAGTGCCGACGGAGCACATCTCGCCGTCGTGACGGGCCCCGTGATCGACCCGAAGCTCGTCGCCCGGCAGATGCAGGCGCAGGTGATGAAGATCGGGGCGCGCAATCTCAGCAGCCCGCCGCGCCAGGGCCCCGCGTGAGCGGGCCGGGAGCGGGGTTCTCGGACGGTGCGTTACGCCCGTACGTGATCACGAAGGGGCGCTCCCGGCCAACCCGTAACACGATCGGCGTCGAGACGCTCCTCGTGGCGGTGGACCCCCTGCGGGCCCTCCCTGTCTCCGCGACCAGGGAAGAGATCGCCCTCGTGCGCATGTGCGCGCAACTACTGTCCCTCGTGGAGGCCGCCGCTCATCTCGGGCTGCCGGTCAGCCTGGTGAAGGTGCTGGCGTCCGACCTCGTCGACAGCGGGCATCTGTCCGCACGCTCCGGTGTTCCACAGGCCGCCCTGCCCGACAAGCAACTGCTACAGGAGGTACTGGATGGTCTCCGTCGGCTCCGCTGACCGCTACTTGCCCGACACGGTGCAGCAGGCCGTCAAGATCCTCGTCGTGGGCGCGTTCGGCGTGCGCAAGACCACGCTCGTCGGATCCGTCAGCGAGATCGAACCGCTGCGCACCGAGGAGGTGATGACGGCGGCGAGCGTGGGGGTCGACGAACTGGCCGGTCTGAGCGACAAGACGACCACCACCGTCGCCATGGACTTCGGTCGTGTCACGCTCAGCTCGCGACTGGTCCTCTATCTGTTCGGTACGCCTGGCCAGCGGCGGTTCTGGGATCTGTGGGAAGGGCTGGCCGAGGGCGCCCTCGGTGTGCTCGTGCTGATCGATACCCGCAGGCTGGAGGAGAGTTTCGACGTACTGGAGCAATTGGAGATCCGCGGGCTCCCGTTCGCGGTCGCGATCAATCAGTTCCCGGACAGCGAGCGCTACACCGACGAGGAACTGCGTGGTGCGCTCGATCTGCTGCCCGAGACACCCATAGTGACCTGCGACGCGCGCGACCGCGCCTCATCGGTCGATTCCCTGATCAGGTTGGTGGAACACGTATCGGGCACCCATGCGGCGCGCACCCTGGAGTCGGCCTCATGAGCACTCTGCCGCCGCCGGGGTGCCCGGCGCACGCACAGCACGGCACCGGACTGCTTGCGCTGTCCGCAGTCGTCGGCTCGTCCGACCCACGTGCGGCCTACCGCAGGCTCCGCGAGGAGTGGGGCAGCGTCGCGAAGGTCGAGCTGGAGCCGGGAGTGCCCGCCTGGCTGGTGATGGGCTACCGGGAACTGCTGGTCATCACCCGGCAGGAGCAGCTCTACTCCCGCGACGCCCGTAACTGGCGCGACCTGAACGAGGGGGTCGTCTCGCCGCATTCGGGGCTCCTCCCGATGATGGGATGGCGTGCCAACGTCATCGGGGCCGACGGCCCCGAACACCGGCGGCTGCGCAAGCCTCTCGACGACGGGATCGCGCGGATAGACCAGCGCAGGGTGCGTCGTGAGGTGGAGGCGTTGTGCACGGATCTGATCGCGACGTTCTCCGAGCGTGGCAGCGCTGATCTGGTCAACGAATACGCCACGATCGTGCCGATGCTGTCGCTCGCTTCGTTGTTCGGCCTGGACAGCGAAGAGGGCCGGGAACTGCTCAACGCGCTCATCGCACTGTTCGGCAGCGCGGCGGACTCCCAGGCCGGCAACCGCAACTTCGAGCAGATCCTCCTCGATACGGTGCGCGAGCGGCGGAGCAATCCGACCGACGACATGACGACGGTCTTCATCAACCACCCCAACCTGCGCAACGAGGCGGAGCGCCTGCAGTCCATCGTCGTGATGATCTCCGCAGGAAACGAGACGGTCACCGCCTGGATCTCGCACACGCTCCGGCTCACGCTCACCGATCCGCGTTTCGCCGCCCACCTGCACGGCGGGAGGCTCGGAGTGGATGACGCGCTCGACGAGGCGCTGTGGCGCGATCCCCCCATGAACAACATGCCCGCCCGGTACGCGCTTCACGACACCGAGCTGGGAGGCCAGTACATCCGGCGCGGCGACTGCCTCATCCTCGGGCACGCAGCCGCCAACGACGGTCCCGAGGTCCGGCCGGACGGTGCGGACGAAGGCTGGGGAAACCGCGCGCATCTGGCCTTTTCGGCCGGCCCGCATGTGTGTCCCGCACAGGTGCCCGCTCGGCTGATCACTCGTACCGCGGTGCAGACCGCTCTGCATCTGCTGCCGGACATGAGACTTGGCGTTCCGGCGGACGAGGTGGCCTGGCGTCCCTCTCCCTGGACGAGGGTGCCGGTCGCACTGCCCGCGGAGTTCTCCGCGGCCCGTATACCGGCCCGTATCCCTACGAGGACGGGTCGATGAACCCTCGTATCCGACAGGACCACCGCACAGCAGGTCCTGAGATGAGGAGCAGTTCGGCATGACGCCACATATACCTGTCATCACTCTGGATCCTCATGGGGCGGACCATCACGGCGAGGCGGCCAAGCTCCGTGAACTCGGCCCCGTGGTGCGGGTCCAGCTGCCCGGCGACGTGATGGCCTGGTCCGTGACGGATCACGCCCTGCTGAATGAGATGATCACCGACCCCCGCTTCAGCAAGGACTGGCGCAACTGGAACGCCATCATCCGAGGCGAGATTTCGGACGGCTGGCCCCTCATCGGCATGGTGAAAGTCACCAACATGGTGACCTCGGACGGCCAGGAACACCGCCGCCTGCGCAAACTCGTCACCCAGACCTTCACACCGCGCCGCGTCCAGGAACTGCGTCCCCGTATCCAGCAGATCGTGGACGACCTGCTGGATGACCTGCCTTCGCATGCCGCCGCCGACGGCAGTGTCGACCTCCGCCGTCACTTCGCGCACCCTGTGCCCATGCAGGTCATCTGCGAGCTGTTCGGCGTTCCGGCCGACGAGCGTCCCCGCCTGCAGGAGTGGGTACTCTGCTGCTCATGCTGTCGGCAGGGCAGGAGACCACCCTGAGCCTGATCACCAATGCGGTGCGCGCGCTGCTGACCCATCCCGACCAGCGGGAGATTGCCGTACGGGGCGACGCGGACACCTGGGCGAACGTGGTGGAGGAGACGCTGCGCTGGGACGCCCCGATTGGGAACTTCCCCTTCCGCTATCCCCTTGAGGACGTCGAGATCGCCGGGGTGCGCATCCCGAAGGGGGACGCGATCATGGCTCCGTTCAGCGCTGTGGGGCGTGACACGGCCCAGCACGGCGAGGATGCCGACCGGTTCGACATCACCCGGAAACAGCGCAAGCACCTGGCCTTCAGCAACGGCCCGCACTTCTGCCTCGGCGCGCCGCTGGCGCGGCTGGAGGCCGCGTTGGCCCTGCCCGCAGTGTTCGAGCGGTACCCGGATCTCGCGATGGCAGTCGATCCGGACGCCCTCATCGCGGTACCGTCCCTCTTCTCGAACAGTTCCTCGACCCTGCCCATACGGCTCGGCATCTGACCCTGTTTGCGAGGCCCGGCGGAGCATGCCTTGACGCTGTTGGTTGATTCGGGCCTGGTGGCTTCGCCCCGTCGTTGTGCGGCGGGGCGAAGTGCTGCAAGGGGGCTGGTTCGGGTGCGTGCGTGGGGCGTGCCGTGAGCCATGCGGCGATGCGGATGAGGTTGACCGCGGCGCCGGTGAGCTGGTGTTGGAGGCTGGTATTTCGCAGGCCGCGGTAGCGGGATCTGTGCAGGCCGCAGGCTTGCACAGCTTGGGAGACGGTCCCTTCGGCCCCGGCGCGGATCTTGTAGCGGTCCTTCCACTCGTCGGTTGCCTGGAGTTTCCGGGCGTGCTGAAGCGCTCGGTCCGGCCAACGCGGCGAGGGCCAACCATCCCCGCCCACGCCTGGGCTGGGATTCCGCGCCCCGTGTGGAGAGGCACGTTCACCCGTCACGGTGAACAGCAGCCCAGAACGCATGAAGCTCGGCCGCCGGGATCGGATTGGCCGAGCTTCACGTGTGTTCGGCGGGCGGAGCGGCCGGCCTCGCCCCTCAGAGCCTGTCGGGTGACCTCCGATCGGATAGCGGACGCGGTCTGGTGCGTGCGATTCCAAGGCGGAGGAGGGAGTCAACGCGAAGGGGGTCTCCCCATGCCTTCAGCTATGGGGGAGTCGGTGACTGACGACAACGCGGGAAGCGTGCGTGCCAGGGCGTGGCCGCCCGGTCGGAGGTCACCCGACAGGCTCTCAGCCGGCCGGAGCGCACAGGAGCAGCTCCCGCGTGTTCTCGGGCAGCACCTGGCGCAGGACCGGTGCGGTGGAGCCGAGCGCGTTGGCGAAGCACGCGACGAGGTCGTGCCGCGGACTCGTCCGCTTCGCCTTGGCCACGAGGACACCGGTTCGCCGGCCGGACCCGGGCCCGGCACGCCGCCGTTCATTCCCTGCTGAAGGCAGGACACAGCCGGCGCTCGGTCCACCGGCAGTTTGGGATGACCTACCGCCTCGCCGACCGGGAACCGTTCCGCCAAGCCGTGCGCGGTTTTGCAGCTCGGCCAGGGCGGTCTGCCAGAACCTGGCGCCCTCGCCGCCGCCACCGACCCGCAGTCCGAGGATCTCCCGGTGTCCGTCGCAGGGACCGCGAGGACCACGTCGCGGGTGATCTCCGGCAGCGGCCCGTCGGCCCCTTTTGGCCGTTGGTCGTGCTGGGGGGAGGGAGCGATGCGGACTTCATGTCCAGAGCTGTTCGCCGAAAGTCCCGGCGGGTGCAGTGCCGGGCAGGACGTAGGCCACGGCCGAGGCCCGGTGCTGGAGGAAGGGGGTGAGGGCGTCGCGGGCGGCCAGACGGTCCTGGACGCGGGTGAACTGGGCGGGGTCGCGCATGAAGGCGCAGAAGAGAAGGCCGCGGTCGGTCGGGCCATCGTCGTAGCTGTAGCTGCGGCGGAGCATACGGGCGCCGCCGTCGAAGCGGGGGCTGGCGAGACGCACGTGGGCGGTGGCCGGGATGACGTAGGAACCGTCGGGGTTCTTGGCGTAGACGTCCGGCTCGTCATGCTCGGCGGTGCCGCTGAGGGGGACGCCGTCGCGGGCGCGGCGGCCTATCACCTGGTCGCCCTCACCCTCGGGGAGGGCCGCGAAGCCGGTGACGTCCATGCGGATCCTGCGGTAGACCAGAACGGTGCCGTTCCGGTGGGCTCCGGATGGGCCCCAGACCCACCGCTCGGCCGCCGCGTGATCGGGGTTGGCGATGCCGTCCTTGGAGCCGAACAGGTTGCGAGGGGTGGTGCCCGGGGTCGTGTGGGGCAGGAAGCCGGACTGGGTCCAGCGCGGTACGGCGCCGGCGGCGTGCGCCGCCGTGCCCGCGAGTTCGGCGACGATGGTGAGGGTCCAGCGGTCGGCTGCGCACAGTTGGACCAGAAGATCGCCGTTGCTGCGGTGCGGGTCGATACGGTCGCCGGGGAAGGGCGGCAACTCGCCGAGAGAAGCGGGGACGTTGAGGCCGAGGCGAGCGGCGAGGGCAGGGCCGACGCCGACCAGGGAGGTGAGCCGGGTCGCGCCGCCACCCTGGAGTCGCGGGTCCGGCGGGACGTCGGAGGCTGCGGTGGCGAGCGTGCGGGTCAGCGCGCCGAGGACGCTGCGCAGGGTCTTCCGGTCGGCGCCGGCGGAGGTCTGTGGGAGGTCGAAGGAGAGCAGGTGCGTCGCCGGTTGCTGGGGCGCCGTGACACCCGCCTGTCGGGCGCCGTGGAAGGGAATCGCGGCCTCGGCCGGCGGGGCGCCGGCGGTGGCACGGCCGGCTGTCCGGTCGTCTCTCGCAAGCTCGTCGGCCGCCGCGCCGATCCCGGCGGCGAGCACCGCTCCGCCGGCGAGCAATGCCCGGCGCCGCCCGAAACGGGTTGCCGCGGGTCGGGATGAATCCTGCGCGTTTCCCTGTTCGGTGGGCATACGCCTATTGGAGACGATAAAACAACTGCCATGCAAATCCTGTCTACAAACGGCCTGTTGAAGCGTTCGGCAGTCCCGGCGGCGGTGTTCCGTGCGGCGCTGCGTCTGTCGCTGCTGGTCGTCTCGGTCGCGATGGCGGCCACCGGGTGCTCGGCAACGGGGTCGACGTCCGCCGATGCGCGGCATCCGGCCGGGGGCGTGCTGCGCGTTCCGCAGGACTTCCCCGCGGTGCAGCAGGCGGTGGACGCCGCTCGTGAGGGCGAGACGGTGCTGATCGGCCCGGGCGTGTACCGGGAGAGCGTGAGCGTCACCAAGCCCCGCGTGGTGCTGCGCGGAACGGACCGCAACGCGGTGGTCTTCGACGGCGGTGTGCGTCTGGCCAACGGCATCACTGTGACCGGCGCCGGCTCGGTGGTCGAGAACCTCACCGTGCACGGCTACCTCGCCAACGGGGTGCTGTTCACCGGCGTCACCGACGAGCGGTTGCAGCAGCGCGGCGCCGGCGGCTCCGCCTACGACCCGCTGGACACCGCCCGCTTCCCTGCCGTCCGGGGCTTCCGCGCGACCCGGGTGACGGCGTACAACAACGGCCTGTACGGCATCTACGCCTTTGACGCGCGCGACGGCGTAATCGAGGATTCCTACGCCTCCGGGCATGCCGACTCCGGCATCTACGTCGGCCAGTGCAAGCCCTGCAACACCGTCGTCCGCGGCAACACCGTGGAGCGCAACGCGGTCGGCATCGAGCTGACCAATGCCTCGGACGGCCTGTCGGTGCTGGGCAACCGCGTCGCCCACAACCGGGTCGGTGTCACGGTCAACTCCAATGATCTGGAGGCCCTTGCCCCGCAGCACGGTGCGGTGATCGCGGGCAACGTGATCGCCGACAACAACGCCGCCGACACGCCCGAGCAGGCGGACGGGGGCTTCGGCATCGGCATCGGCATCGGCGGTGGTACCGGGAACCGCGTCCAGCGCAATCTGGTCCGGGGCAACCGGGCGGCCGGGGTGGTCGTCACCGACCCGCCGGGGCATCCGGCGAGCGGCAATCGCGTCGAGGGCAACCGCGCCACCGGCAACGGCACCGACCTCGTACTGGCCTCAGCCGATCCCAGCAACTGTTTCGCGGACAACCGTCCCAACACCCAGAGCCCGGACGGCCTGGAGGGCCACGCGGGCTGCGGCGCCCGCCGTCGGGGCGCGCTGCCCAGCGGCCGGACGGCGCCGGTGCAGGCGCCGCCCGGCGTCCCGTTCAGCCAGGTGCCGGCCCCGCCCGCTCAGCCGTCCATGCCGGACCCGATGACCCCGGGCAGCCCGGCGACCGGCCTGCCGGGGGCCGTCGACACGGCCGCGTACCCGCTCCCGAAGGAGGCGGACGCCGTGCCCCGCTCGCACTACTGAGCACGGTGCTCCGGTGGGCTCGGCCCCCGTCCACCATGCCGCCCTGGAGGGTGAGTTGAGGAGGGTCGTCGTCGGCAACCGCGGCAGCCGGGGCGCATGGGCACGCAGATGTCAGCCGGTGATCCACGGCGCCTCGGGGAGCTTCGCGCGGGCGTCGCGTCCGGAGAACTCCACGGTGGTCGGAGTCCCCAGGCCCGACATCCGCATCGTCACCCGCCGCAGGCCGCCGTCGCCGTCGCCGTCGATCCAGTACGTCAGCGGCGACCGCCCGCCGTCGGGCCCCGCACTGGGCGTGGCGCCCTGGGCGCGCGGCCCGGCGAACCGGTCGTAGCTGCGACCGTCGACGCGGTCGCGACCCAGCCAGCGAGCTCCGGACTGTGCGAGAAGCAGCGGGTTGTCGGGGCGGTCCGCGCCGAGCTCGATCAGCAACTGGAGCCCGGCGTCCAGGGGATCGGTCGTGTAGGAGCGCGCGGACCAGTCCGAGCGCGGGATGTGCTCGGCCTGCTGCCAGGGCGGGCTGTTGTCGCCCTCCGGCGCGGGGGCGAGGCCGAGGCCGCCGGTGTCCCAGACGATCAGGCCGTGGTCGAACTGCCCGGCGACGGGCCCGGCAGATCCGGAGGACCTGGAGGATCCGGAGGCCCCGGTGACCTGGTAACTCCCCACGGCCCGATGGGTTCGGTAGTCCACGACCCCCCTGACCCGCACCACCACTCCGCCGCCCTCGGTGGCGGTGAGGGTCACCGCCACGGGACTGGCCTGGTACAGATTCAGCCGCGACAGTGCCAGCCTGGACGCCTCGTCCATCGTCACCGGCCGCTCGGTGGTCTCGTCGGAGAGAGTCCAGTAGGCGGCCAGGCCGGTACCGCACACCGCGATCACGATCACGATCAGTGTTATGCACCAGAGGGTCCGACGCGGCGTACGGCCGCTCGTCCTCAACTTCCGAGCCATGCAGTCGCTTTCTCTCGTCGGCTGGTCACACAGTCGGGCGGGTTCGCGAACCGCTGGTGCGCGAACCCGCCCGATCCGGCCCGGAGGGTCACCGAGGCCGGCTGCCCTGCTGGAGGGCTAGCGGTGCAGCGCCCTTCGCCTGCGCATCAGCACGAACATCGCCGTGCCGAGGGTGGTGAGCGCGGCGGCGCCGGCCAGGGCCATCAGAACGACCTGGCTCATACCCGTGCCCGCCAGGTGCGAGCCGGGCTCGGGGCCTGGTGCGTGCGGTGTGCCCGGTGCTTTCGGAACCGGCGTCGTCGGTGTTGGTGTCGGCGTGGCGGCGGGCAGCCGCCGGTTGACCGCTGTCACCGAGACCCCGGCGTCGAGGTTGTCGGAGGTCAGCACCAGCGGCCCGAACACCGTCTCGTCCGGTACCGCGTATCCCGCCGGCGGGCTGACTTCCTGCCAGTAGTACGTCCCCGGCGCGCCGCCGCCCTGGCAGATGCCGTCGGCCTTGGTCGTGCAGGCCTTGCCGACCTGCGTATCCGGCGTCGTCCCGGTGGTCTGCGCGCCCTCGGAGCCGTTTGTCTCCTTCCACAGCTGGAACTTCGCCTCGGCCAGTGGTTTTCCGTCCTGGTCGTGTTTGACCAGGCGCAGCACACCCTCCTGTTGTCGGAAGCCGAAGTCGTAAGTGTGGTCGTTCTCTCCCGGCCCGCCGGTGGTCAGCGCCCGTTCCGGGTACTTCGCGCCGGACGGAACGATGCCCTTGGAGTCGATGAAGTGGTTGTCGCCGACATCCGCGTCGGTGGGCACCCACTGGTGGAGCGGGCCGCCCTTGGCGTAGTCGGCCGGGTTGTCGAGCCGGATGGTGTACTTGGTCCTCGGTTCGAGGCCGCCGGTGACGTTGGAGTCGTCGAAGTAGTACTCACCACGCTCCGACGTCTTGGTCGTGCCGACCTGCTTGCCCGACTCGTCGTAGAGGTGGACGGTCGCGCCCACGACCGGGCGCTGGCCCGGGTTCTGGATGCCCTTGCGCTCGGGGTCGTACCAGACCCGGTTGCCGATCTGCAGCGGGGCCTGGTCGCAGAGCACCTCCAGGTCACCCATCGAGGCGCCCTTGCCGAACGGGGCCACGGTCCCGGGCGGGTTGAGGCGCAGGCCGCCCTTCGGGTCCTGCTTGCCGTCGCGCTGGACAAAGGAGGTGCCGTACCCGAAGGCGGTGCTGTTGGGGTCGAAGCCGGAGGTCGCGATGGTGTTCTCGACCTTGGAGAGCGCCATGCCCGCGAAGGCCGCGTTGTGGTGGGAGCCCATCCGGCTGTTGTCGAAGAAGCGCGTTCCCCGGGGGGAAAGCCCGCAGCCGTTGTTGGTGTCCATCACGTACACCCCGCCCGTCAGGCATGCCTTGTCCAGGTCACCGCCTGACAGGACGTTGGCGGGTGTGTTGGGCGTGGGACCGGCCGGGGCCCGGTCGCCGAAGCGGTCGCGGAACGCCAGCAGCATGGAGCCGTCGGCCTCGAATCCGATCTCGCCCAACTCCGGTTCGGGTTGGGCCAGATAGCTCTGGCAGGCCTGTCCGTTCTGGGACGTCGGGAAGGTGTTGGTCCAGGGGAACCAGCCCGCGCCGTCGCATGGGCCACTGCCGACGGTGGACTGACGCGGGTAGTCCAGCGGCTGGTCCAGCACCGCCTTGCGGAACGCTCCGGTGGCGAGGTCGAAGGGCATGACCACCGCGCGCAGGTCCGAGGGCTTCCCCGTGGACTCGCCGGAGCACACGCCGCCGAGGTAGCCGACGCCGTCCTGCAGGCCGAGGCCGAAGGGGCGCCAGTCCCCGGCCGCCGGGCAGCCCGGGTCCGGGATGGCGTAGACGGCCTTCGGCGCCGAAGCGGTCGCCGCCGTGGCGTCGTAGCGGTAGAGCTTGCGGTTGTTGAGGTTGACGACGAACAGGTCCTTGCCGTCATCGGTGATCTTGATGCCGCCCAGGCTCTCCTTGCCCGGTACGGCAAGGAAGGCGTCGTCGGTACCCGACCCGTGCGCCGTCGTCCCCGCGTCCGGGACGACGGTGAACCGCGTGGTTTTCTTCTGCGTGAGGTCGGTCACGTAGATCCCCCCGGCGCCACCCGGACCGTAGTCCGTGGAGCGCTTGGCCACCGCCGAGGAGAACACCCGCTTGTCGGCCTTGTTCCACGCGATGCCGAACAGCGTGCCGGTGTCGGCGTTGGTGGCGATGTTCGTGACGTTGACGTCGACGCCGTCCTGACCGCGTGCGTCGTACGGGAAGGAGACCAGCGTGCGCTGAGCCCCGCCCTCGCGCGTGGCGGGCTGACAGGTCGTCATCAGCGGTGCGTTCTTCTGGCAGTAGTCACCAGGACTCCACAGCCCGGTGGTGTACGCCACGCTCTTCCCGCCCGAGAGGTCGACGAACTCCTCATTGCTGCTCAACTGGTTGGGCGCACCGTCCAGTCCCTGGCGCGAGGCGAAGGCCGGGAACAGCACACCCGGTTTCGGATTCACCACCTGCACCCGGTACTTGCCGTTGGTGGTCTCACCCGCCGCCGGAGTCAGCGTCACGGTGCCGTCGGCCGCCGTAACCCCCTCGATGCCCGCCCCGGCGTCGTCGGTGAGGGTCACCTTGACGCCCGCGATGCCCGGTTCCAGCGCGGGCGTCCACACTCCGCTGGTGTCCACGGCCCGGATCACCCGGACCGTCACCGACCCGTCCTCCGCCTGTGAGTACGCCGCAGGCGCCATGGCTAACGAGCCACTACCGATTCCCAAGGCGAGCGCGGCCACGCAGCCAACGGTGCGGCGACCGAGCACGCCCGGCCGCCGCCGACGCGGCTCGGGCGCGGCTCCCTTCGCTTGTTCATTTGTGGATTCCATCCCCTGCTCTCAGCGTTCAAAAGGGCCTGTTGCCCTGCTCGTGAGGGAGTACATAGAGATGCGGAGAACCGCCTTGCCGGCGATCTTAGAAGGGTTTTAGGCAAGATCGTGGCGGAATGGCGAACTCGTCCTCCGTCAAATCCTCGTGCAATGGCCTCTGAGCGCATCGCGGGCGGGGCGGCGAGGTGGCTAGTGCCGTAGCAGGGAACGTTTGCCCTGTTGTGATGTGACGCGCCGTTCGGGTGCTGTGCCGGGCGGCGTGTGGCCGTCACTCTGTTGG
>NZ_JBIURV010000061.1:0-34977 GCF_044741025.1 Streptomyces sp. NPDC088246 | reverse complement strand
CCAGGTGTCGCGCTACGAGATCATGGAAACAAGTCCGTCTCGCCGCAGCGCAGATCGGACAGATAGGGGGTTCCCCTATCGAACGCCCTCTGAGATGATGCAGACGTCATGTTTCTCGGCGCTCGGCCGCTGTCATCCAAACCACCCCTGCACATAGGCCAACCGACGAGGCGTCTCCATTCGGCGAACGCTCCGCCCAGGTCAAGGATTTCCGCAAGGACGATGGCCGTCATACGCGAGACAGCTGGGTCCACGGGGACGATCCAGCTGTCCAGGGAACGGTCAGAGGTGGCAGCGATCCGGGCTGCGCGGCCGAACGGCGCCCCATCTACTTGATCACGAACAACCTCTCCGCATACAAGGGCAGCACTATCCGGCAGTGGGCACGGAAGAACAAGGTCAAGCTGTGCTTCACTCCGACGAACGCCTCCTGGGCCAAGCCGATCGAGGCGTACTTCGGGCTGCTCAGGCAGTTCACATTGGCCAACTCCAACCACCCGAACCACACTGTCCGGCCCCGTCGGCTGCACGGCTACCTGCGCTGGCGCAACGCCAATGCCCGCCACCCCGACGTTCTGGCCGCCCAGCACAAGGAGCGCGTCCGCATACGCTCCGAGAAGGGCATCCACTGGGGAGGACGCCCACTCGCCAACGCGGCCTGGCCAGGAAACCCGGCAACCTTCCGGGTCAAAGAGCGAGATCGCCCCATGGACCCTCCGGTACCAGGGCGGCGAGAACGGCCGACAGCGTGAGCGTCTTCCGATGAGGCAAGTCACCTCAAGGTATCGGCGGCAGTGCCTTGTACACCTCTGCCAAGGCTCCGGCCGACGACATGCCGCCGTTGTCGACGGACGTGTGGCCGTCGTGCACGATCACGCGGGTAATGCCGTCGAACACGGTCGGGCCGGTCGGCCGGGAGGGCAGTCGGGAGAAGTCCACTTTATCCAGCGCGGCGCGGAGTTCGGCGAGTTCACCCGACTTCATCCGGCCAGACCGGTTCTTCCTCTTTGGGGTGACGGCAAGGTATCTGCCGTCACCATAGATGACGAGGGAGTTGTGCCTTCCGTCGATGCCGCCGCTTTCGGTGAAGGTGACGAGAACGGTGTCCGGCTCCGGGGACGGTGCGCTCGTTGACGTACCCGGTGCGGGTGTGGCGCCAGGGGTCGACCTGGCCGAGTCGGAGCGGACCTCAGTGGGGCTCCCACTGGCCCTGTTCTCGGGCGGGCCCCCGTTCCCGGCGCAGCCCGTCACGCACAGCGTCACGATCGCCAGCCCTGTCACGCCCATCATGCGCTTCATAACCGTCCCCCGGTAAGCCTTGGCGCGTGCTGCGTCGCGCAGAGAGTATCCAGTGCCTGTGGCGAGCCGGAAGACGGTACGGACAGACCAATCGGTGACGGGCCAGGCAGACGCGGCCGACCCCTGTGGACTGATTGCCGCTCGGCAGGGAGCCAACTGCCGGCTCACGGGTTCTATGTGTCCAGGCCGTTGACCTGTGGGGGAACGCCAGGCGAGGCGCCTGTCGACCTCTGCCTGATTCGTCTGTGGCTCAGGACTCACGCCATACATCGCATGTGACTGACGCGAGCGTCTTTCGGGAACGGGCCGCTGCTGATGCGGGAGCAGGAGGAGTACGCGGACAGGGCGGGTGCCGCCGGCGATCCCGCGGGCGGGGCTTCACCCTCGGACGCGCCGGGTCGCCGTGCGCCGCTCTGCAGCGCAGGAAAGGCGTCGTCTTCGGCACGGGCTTCGTCACCGCGACCGACACACACGTGACCGTCTGGACGCCACCGAACTGCGCGCTACCACGAGGACGGAAGGGGAGGCGACAGGCCGTCAGGTGCCGTCTCCGCCCCTCCCGATGGGCTCTTCTCCGTGCGGGATCAGGCGAGTTCGGAGAAGGGCGGCTTCAGGGACGGCCAGCGCTCGGCCGTCGCGCAGACGGGGATGGTGCCGAGCGGCGCCTCCCGTTCGACGACGCGGCCGCCTGTGAGCGCCTCGCCCGTCCATACGTCGATCCAGTCACCCGCCAGCAGGACACGCTGCGGCGCCTCGCGCCCGGCTCGGTGACCGGGGCATCCAGCAGGGCCGAGCCCAGCAGGAACTGGTCCTGGTGGTCCCAGATCCGCGCGTCGTCGGCGTGGTCGATGAACAGGCCGCGCATCAGCGGCTTGTTCTCGGCCAGGCCCGCCTTCGTCTCCTTTCTCCGGACAGTCCACTCCCGATTCAGTGCACAGCCCAGTATCGAGCTGAGGCATCCACACGGCAGGCGTGGCTGCATTGATTCCGGCCAGGGACATTCAGTCCGCCAGTTCCCCCAGCAGGGCCCAGGTGCGGCGCCGATCGGCATCCCCTGCGATTTCTGTCCCTGAGAACACCACCTCCGTCGCCCCGGCGTCCCGGTAGCGGCGCACCTCGGCAGCGACCGTCTCTTCGTCGCCGATCACGGCCACGTCAGCGGCCCGCTTGCCGCCAGAGAGCTCGATGACCCGCGCGTAGGACGGGATCTGCTCGTAGAACGCGAGCTGTTCCGTGGCCTTCTCGCGCACGGAGTCGACGTCATCGGTCACCACCCCGGACACAAGTGCCACGATCCGGGGCGTGGGCCGGCCCGCGGCCTCCGCCGCCGCGGTGACGGCCGGGACGATGTGCTCAGCCAGGGCGCGGGGCCCGGCGAGATAAGGCAGGATCCCGTCCGCCAACTCACCACTGGCACGCAGCGCCTGCGGACCCATCGCGGCGATGAGGAGCGGCACGCCGGCCTCGGCGCCCGGCACGCGCGCAGGGATCGGCGTGGTCGCGGTCAGCAGCTCGCCGCGAAAGTCGGCGGCGCCGGTCTCAGTCAACTGCCTTAGTGCGATGAGGAATTCACGCAACCGGGCAATGGGCCGCTCAAACGGGATGCCGAAGCCGGCCTCGGTCAGAAGCTTGGTGCCGAGCGCGAGTCCGAGGTGATATCGGCCGTGCGTGGCCGCCTGCGCGGTCTGGGCCTGGCTGGAGACGAGCAACGGATGGCGTCCGAAGACAGGGATCGCGGACGTGCCCACGTGCAGGTCTGGCACCTCACGCCCGACGATCGCCGCGAGCTGAGGTGAATCGGCACCGAAAGTCTGCCCGAACCAGGCGGATCGCAGCCCCGCGGTCGCGGCTTCCCTGGCGAGGCGCACAGTGGCGTCGATCTGGTTACCGGCATCGGTAGCGTTGAGCGCAACTCCTACAGTCATGTCACTGCAAACCATCGGTAGGCGGCTGGGCATTCCGGTTCATATGTGACAGCTTCATGTCAGCTGTGTATACGCGGTGGCCGCGGACGCCTGGCCACCATCACATCCCGCATCCGAGAAGTCGCCACCCACTTCCGGAGCGAATCGCCACCCACCCGGACCTGCCCGCCGAGTGAGTCGGATGTCCTCATGTCCCACCGGCCCGGCAGCCCACCCCACCAACGCCCACCTGGTGACGCTCCTCGCCACAGCTTTATATTGACCTGCGGCAACGTCGGTGCAGTGCAGGGAGATTGATCACTCTTACGATCAATTGACCTCCTCCCCCGCATGAGTGTGGGGGATTCGCTCCCTGGTGTCCGTGTGTGCGGTGCGCCTTGAGGCGGGTTCCTGGTTCCTCCCCACCCGATGGGTGGGGGTTGTGCGTGCTGCCGGGACGATTCCTGGTCTTACGTGCGCTCCGCAGGCGTTTACCTGGTCCGTTGCCGGGCGAGGGCCCCCGGTCCGGGGGTGGGTGGTACAGCCTGTTGTGCGGCGCGGATGCGCCGTCCTTCGTGCTTGATGTTCTGGCCCGCGTTGTGGTCCCGGTCGTGCCGGGTGCCGCACCCGCTACAGGTCCATGCCCGGATGTGCAACGGTTTAGGTCCGTCGCGGTAACCGCAGGCGGAACACACCTGCGAGGACGGGAAGGCGCGGTCCACCTTGGTCGGAGTGCGCCCATACCGGGTCGCCCTGTAGTCCAGCATGGTCACGAAGGAGGACCATCCCGCGTCGTGCACGGACTTCGCCAGGCGGGTGCGGGCGAGCCCTTTCACGTTCAGGCTCTCCACGCTGACAGCTTGGTTCTCGCGCATCAGCTTCGTGGACAGCTTGTGGTGAAAGTCCCTGCGCGCATCGGCCACCCTCGCATGAGCACGGGCCACCTTGATCCGCTGCCTGCTCCGGTTCCTCGACCCCTTCGCCTTACGAGACAGCCGACGCTGCTCCCTCTTCAGCTTCTTCTCCGCCCGGCGCAGGAACCGGGGTGACTTCACGCGGGAGCCGTCCGCCATGACGGCGAAGTGGGTCAGGCCCAGGTCGATGCCCTGATCCGTCTCCAGCGCGGGCAGCAACTCCTCTGCCGGGTCGGTCTCCACGACGAACGAGCAGAAGTACCTGCCGGACGCATCCTTGATCACCGTCACCGTGGACGGCACGGACGGAAGCCGACGCGACCAGCGCACCTTCACCGGCCCGATCTTGGGAAGGTTCAGCTTCCCGTCCCTGGTGATCGACCAGCGGGCATTCGCGGTGAAGCGGACCGACTGCCGGTTGTCCCGCTTCGACTTGAACCGGGGCCCGGCAACCCTCGGCCGCCCCTTGCGCGTGCCCTTCAACGAAGCGAAGAAGTTCGAGTACGCCGCATCCAGGTCCGCAGCGACTGCTGCAGCACCACAGCGGACACCTCACCCAGCCAGCCACGCCCGGTGGTCTTCTTCGCTTCGGTGATGAACCGCTTCGACAACTCCGCCGACTTCAAGAACGGCTCGCCCGCGGCGCGGGCGTCCCGCCGCGCCCGCAGACAGTCGTTCCACACCACCCGCGCACAACCGAACGCCCGCGACAACGCCATACGCTGCCCCTGCGTCGGCTCAATACGGAAGGAATAGCGAAGCTGCATGACAACTCACCCTGCATACCCGGTTTATGGCTTACATGCAGAACATCAGAACTGGTCGGCACTGCACTTTCGCCCTCCATGCCCACTTGGTTTTCGTGACGAAGTGCCGGCACCAGGTCTTCAGCGACGCGCACCTCAAGCGGATGGAGGACATCATGCGGGCGGTGCGCACCGACTCCGAGTGCGAGCTGATCGAATTCAACGGCGAGAGCAACCACGTCCACCTCCTGGTGAACTTCCCGCCCAAGGTGACCCTATCCAAGCTGGTCAACTCCCCCCAGGGCGTATCCGCGGGCGGCCTGATCGCTGCCCCCCTGGAGCCTGGGCGACGGTGGTCCACTGCGGTCCGTCAACGGGTCGATGCTGAACGCGGCGCCAGTCACCACCCGCTCGGTGACGCGTTCCAGGGCCGCGACCGCCCGGAGTGCGACCAGTGATTCGTCGGCGATCAGAGCGAGCGGCGCTCGACCTGGCCGAGGAGGGCGGTGAGGCCCCCGGCCCGGCGGCGGCGCGACGCAGGTTCCGCTGTGGTCGCGGACCCGACCGGCCACCCACGACTTTGCCCGTGCCGCGCCGAGCCCGGCGGGCAAATACCCGAGCCGGTCAACCGCCCACGCCCGACCCGTTTCTTCAGGTCGAACCCGGTGATCAAGTCGACGTGACCTCCGCCGGGCCGGCGGGACACCGGTGCAAGTCGCGCCTCGAACCGGTGCCAGGACTATTCCGGAACCGGCACCTCACCGGATACCGCAACTCCTGCCTTGCGGAAGTCGTTCAGCGCGGCAGCTGTTGTGTGCGGGGCAACGCCGACCGAGTAGTCGAGACGCACCCGTGCGCGAAATCCTGCCGCAACGGCATCCAGCGCGGTCGCACGCACGCAGTGATCCGTCGCGATGCCCACCACATCGACGTCCTGGACCCCGCGGGCACGCAGCCAGTCCGCGAGGGACGTTCCCTCCGCGTCCGCGCCTTCGAAGCCGCTCTTGGAGGCAGAGTGGGCGCCCTTGAAGAAAACGGCGTGCACCTTGCCGTCCGTGACGACGGGTGCGAAGTGGGGATGGAACTCACTGCCCTCGTTCCCTGCCACACAATGGACGGGGAAGCTGTCCTGGAAGTCCGGGTTCTCGGAGAAATGGCTGCCCGGATCGATGTGATGATCCCGGGTGGCCACAATGTACTGGTAGTCACCGCCTGCGCTCCGGTCGACCAGATCGGCGATCGCCGAGGCGACCCGCGCGCCTCCTGCGACGGGAACGCTACCTCCTTCGCAGAAGTCGTTCTGCACATCCACCACGATCAGCCCTCGGCTCATCACGAACACCTTTCAGGATTGTGGAACACAGGAAAGAACCGCTTCGGAAACCTGATCCGGCACAAGCCGCGGGCACCCGATGATGCCGGGCACTCCGGGACGGGAGCTTGTGGTGCGCGGCCGGGGTGCAGGAGGCGACGGTGTCCGCCACCGTCTGTCGGCAATGACGCTCAGCGTGTGAAGCTCCGTCTCATGGGCGGCCAGCTACCGGCGCAGCTTCGTCGCCGCCCGCTCCCCCACGTACCGACGACGAGAGAGCCCCGATTCTGCGTACCAGGTTCTTGATCATTCCCCGGGTATACCGGCCGCCGCCTGCCTCCTGGGCGGAGCGCGGCCTGCGGTCATCCGTACGGCCGACAAGGTTCACCGCAGGAACGATTCGCGGGGCACAGCTCAGAGTCTGCTCGGGAGTTGAGGCCGCGCAGCTGCGGGCTCGACGCCGACGTGTCAAGAACGTCTCTCTGTTCCTTTGGAGGGAGTCCGCGAGCTGAGCGTAGGCATGGACGCACCGTAGATGGGCCAGGGTCAGCAGCGCCTGTCGCCCGGCAGGCAGCCCACGTCGGCGCGTGCCTTGCTCGCGGTTGCGTGTGGCCAGCTCGCCGGCCGGGAAACGCTGGACCGAGGTAGACGGATCGACGCCGGCTGGGTGGACAAGCACGCAGAAGCTCCTGGTAGGACGGCATGGACGCGACAGTCACTCGTCCACCAGGTGCTTCTCTACGCCCACACACCACCCTCACCCTCAACCACCCACCAGAAAAGGCAAGTTGGTAAGATGGGGGAGGTGCGGGGTGGATCCGCTGGGCGAGGACTGCCAGGCGCACGCTCGCCATTTCGCGGTCCAGCCGCGGCGGCGAGAACTTCGAGCGCGCCGGCCCGACGCCACAGGGGCTGCAGGCGGGGATGCCGCCTGCAGCCGGGGCCGCTGCCCGACCCATCTGGAGCTGGTCCCAGGCGTCGGCGTGCCGACCGGTGTCGAGAAGGACGGCGGGGCGGTTCATGATGGTGTCGGCTGTGCGGGCGTCCTCGATGAGGCGGGTCGCCGACCCAGGACGGGCGTAGCTGCACGGCGCCGCCGGCCCGGCCCGGGGGCGGGCAGGCGACGCCCACCGACTCGCCTTCGGGGATGCTGAACAGGGCGACTCGGCCGTCCACGCTGACCGAGACATCGGCGCCCGGGTCGGATTCGCCGGTGAACAGGCACCGGTTGTGGTCGAGCAGCCACTTCTGCAGTCCGAAGTGCGAGTCGGTGGAGAGTCCGACCCGGCCGTCGTCGGTCACCGCAACGGGGCCGCCACCCCACGCCGCCGCGCTGCCCCAACCTGCTGTGTCGCGGTGCGCCGGCCGCGCCAGGCGGGCGGGGCTTTGGCGGCGATCGCCCCGTACTGGAATCCGGACTGGCCGCTGGGGTGACAGCGGTGCTACGCCTGCGCCCGGGAGTTCCTGGCCGAGGAGACTGTCCTCGCGCTCGTGGAGTCCGGCGTCAGGCCGGTGTGTAGCCGCGTTCCTGGACCACGTCACGGGCAAGCCGAATGAAGGCGCGTGCGGCGGCGCTCTCGTAGGCGCTGTCTCTGCGCAGCAAGGTGGCGACGCGGGTGGGGAGCGGGGGGTCGATGGAAATGGGGGTGAGATGGGGGTGGTCGTCGGTGATGGCGTCGGGAAGCACGGTGGCCAGCAGGCCGGTGCGCTGCACGATCTCGGTCAGAGCCTGGATGCTGTTGGCTTCCACAGCGATCGGCGGGCTGATGTGATGCTGAGCGAAGTAGTTGTCGATGTGGCTTCGGGTGGCGAAGTCGCTGCTGAGGAGGGCGAGTTGCTGCCCGCCAAGGTCACTCACCGGCAACGGCAACTCACTGCGCGTATCGGGACGACGCGTGGTGACGACAAGGCTGAGAGTCTCGGTGAAGAGCGCGGTTGCGACGACCCCGGGCAGATGGGTTCCCTCGAATGCGATGCCGAGGTCCAGTTCGTCGGCCAGAAGGCCCGCTTCGATGCGGTCCTGCGTCATCTCCCGCACCTCCAGGGTGACGCCGGGGTGGCGGGTGTGGAGCTCCTGCGCGAGAGGGCCGATGAGATAGGCGGTGAAGGTCGGCGTCATCGCCAGGCGCAGATGCCCGCGGGAGAGGTCAGCCACGTCGAGGACGGCACGGTCCGCCGCTGCCAGCTCCCGGAGGGCGCGCTGCGCATAGCGCACATAGACCTCGCCCGCATCGGTCGGGCGGACGCTGCGGCCACTGCGGTCGAGCAGTTGAACGCCGACAACTCTCTCCAGCTGCTTGATCTGTTGCGACAACGTCGGCTGCGAGATACGCAGTTCATCGGCGGCGCGCGTGAAATTGCCGTGCTCGGCCACCGCGATCAGGTAGCGGAGGTGGCGTAGTTCCGGACCCATGTGTGGAGTATAGAGCGGACCAATCACCACTCCCACTGATGCGCTCCTTCATCTATGAACTTCTGCCTCGGGAGAGCCCCGGTGTCCGCTGCCCCGATGTGTATGCGCGGTCCTGCGAGAGGGCCACCGGCCCCCGGCATGGCTGTTGCCCACTGTCGCAGCGAAGACCTGGAGGTGGTGTCACCGGTCTCGGATGGTGCCGTTGGCGATGCTGGTGAGAGGTCTGGCTATCGCCCGGCCGGGCGCAATGCCCCGGCCGTCCGAGGGCAGCAGGTCTGCATCACGTGGGTGCGCGTGTACAGCTCCGATGACCGGTCCCGCACAGCACGAGCCCGGAGTTCGGGAATTTGAGCTGCACTACACGACGACATAGGTGTCCTTCTCGGTCTGAACATCAACACGGCCGCTCAGCACGGCCATGGGCTCACTCCGGCCGGCAAGAAGGTCTTCGACGGGCGGCTGCCCGACAGCGAACCGAAACTTCGGACCGTCTTCGGAACGCTGACCGCCCTGTTCGGTACCGCCCCCGTCATCGTGGACCGGGAAGGGCACCGGCTGAGCCGATGGTCACGGGGCCGGTGCGTTCGATCTGCCGCGCTGCTCATGCGCCGTACAGCGGGTGATGGTGGTTCCGGCTGCGTTGCCGCGCGGCAACGCAGCCGGAACCCAGGTGTTTCGGCTCCGCCCATGGCACTGGGCCCGTCTCCTCGCGGAACCTGTGCCGACCGGTTCGGCTGATGCGGATCACCTGGTACTCAGGAGCAAGCCGGCGAGGCGTGGGCCGAGGCGCCTGACAACGCGGCAAGACCGACCCGGCTGCCAAGCGGTCCCGGCTTCAGTCCTTCTCCACGTCGGTCGTGGTCAGCGATGCGTAGCGCTGGGGATCACCCCGGCGGATACGCAGCGCGACATACAGACCGGCCACAAGGACCAGGGGCAGCGGCGCCAGGAGCACGACATTCACGAGCCCTGTCTCACCGGTCAGCAGGTCGAAGTGGAAGACGGCCAGGACGGTCAGCAGGGCGAGTCCGGCGAACGAGACAAGCGGCGCCCAGACCACGCGGGCCGCGGACATGCCGCGCCGGTCGTGGCGGAAGAAGGCCCAGACCGCAAGTGCGGCCATGGCCTGCATGAGCATGATGCCCAGGACTGCGGTGCTGTTGGTCCACAGGAAGACCACGGTATAGGGGTCGGCGGCAAGTACGGCACCGGCCAGGACGACCAGCAGGTTGAAGGCCGTCTGGGCAATCACCGCCCCGCCTGGGGATCCGTGCCGTGCAGAGGCCTGGCCCAGGTGTCGGGGCAAGAGTCCTTCACGGCCGAGCGCGTAGAGGTAGCGGGCGGCGGCGTTGTGGAAGGCGAGGGTGGCGGCGAAGGCGCTGACGATGATGAGCGCGTGCATGGTGTCGGCCAGCCACGCACCGACGTACAGTTCACCCGCCTTGAAGGTGAGATCGGGGCCGGCTGCGGCACGGGCCATCGCCACGGCCTCGTCCGTACCGAAGGCGCCCATGAGCAGCCAGACACCCGCGGCGTAGAAGAGGGCGAGGAAGCCGATGGCGATGAAGGTGGCGCGCGGTACCGTGCGGCGTGGTTCGCGGGCTTCCTCGGCGTAGATCGCGGTCGCTTCGAAGCCGGTGAAGGCTCCGATGACCAGCACGAACATGCCTGCGATTCCGCCGCCGACGAGTGTGGTGGGGTCGAAGGAGCCCAGGTCGAGAGCAGCAGTACCACGCTCACCCAGAATACCGCCGTCCAGGACGAGCAGGGAAAGCACCTCGAGCACCAGGGCGATACCGAGGACCTTGGCGCTGAGTGTGACCCTGAGCCAGCCCAGCACTCCCACGGCAATGGCACAGACGGCGGAGAGCAGCCACCAGGGGACTTCCGTTCCGGTGGCGTCGTGTATCGCTCCGGCGGCGAAGTAGCCGAAGGCGGCGGCGACTCCGGGGGTGATGAGGTTGTAGGAGGTGACGGCCACGTAGGCAATGCCGACACCGAGGGTGCGGCCGAGACCGCGGGCGACGTAGGCGTAGAAGGCGCCGACGTTGCGTACGTACAGGCTCATTGCGGTGAATCCGGCAGCGAAGAGCACCAGGAGCACGCCGGAGATCAAGTAGGCGAGCGGGGCTCCCGGGCCGCCGATGCCAATGGCGAAAGGGGCCACTCCCGCCAGCACAGTGAGCGGTGCGGCGGCCGCGACGACGAAGAAGACCATGTCGAAGGTGCCTATCTGGCCGGCGGCAAGGCGTGTGCCGGCAGCGCCGTCGGGACCGGCGGAGGCCGGTGTGCCCGTGTCGGACGAGCCCGTTACGGCCGTCGGGCGCGGTTGGGCGCTCATCGCTCTCCTCGCAGGTCGGGGGCACCGTCGGCCGGGAAGGCGGGGTGAGGTGCGGGGCCGACGATCCTGCCTCCGTGGAGCACCAGCAAACGCTGCGGGTGGGCGGCCACGGCTTCCGGTACGCCGCCCGCTGCGATCACGACCAGGTCGGCACGGTTACCCGGTGCCAGGCCGTAGTCGCTCAGGCCCAGTGCGGCTGCGGCTTGGTCGGTGGCCAGCGAGGCCGCGTACCGCAGTTCGTCGTCGGTCATCAGGCCGCCCTGGAGGCCGATGATGGTGGCGCGTTCGAGCATGTCGGCGGTGCCGTAGGGCCACCAGGAGTCGCGGATGTTGTCCGAGCCGGCGAAGACCCGCACGCCGTGGTCGCGCAGGCGCAGTACGGGAGGCATGGAGTGGCGCGGTCCATTGGTCATGATCGCGACTCCTGCCGCGGCCAACGCAGCAGCTGTGCAGTCCAGTTCGGCCATGTCGACGTCGCCGAGCGCGTAGGCGTGGCTCACGGTGACGGCGCCTTCCAGCCCGAGGGCGGCCGTTCGCTCGGCGACGGCGCGCAGTTGGAAGGTGCCGGTCTCGCCGCCGTCGTGCAGGTGGATGTCGATGCCCGCGCCGTGGCGCTCTGCCAGACCGAAGACGATGTCCAGTTGGCCGTCGACGTCCCCGTCGAAGCCTGCCGGGTCGAGCCCGCCGATCAGGTCGGCACCCTCGGCGAGGGCGGCATCGAGCAGATCTGCGACGCCCGGCGCTGTCACCACCCCGCTCTGCGGGAAGGCGACCAGCTGAATGCCGAGCCGGTCGCGGAACTGCTCACGTACGCTGAGAAGTTCGTGCAGGCCGTCCAGCCGGACGTCCGGGTCGATGTCGACGTGCGAGCGGACGTGACCGGTGCCGAGCGTCACCATACGCTCGGCCAGGGCGGCTGCGCGTGCGGAGACCGGGATACCTGTCTCCTTGCGCAGGGCCCGTTCATTGGCGATCTGTTCACGCAGGGTGGCCGTGGCCCGGTGCGGCTGCCAGGGGGCACCGAGCAGGGTCTTGTCCAGGTGGGCGTGCCCGTCGACCAGAGCGGGCAGCAGCAGGGCGCCGTCGAGGCGGACAGCGCCGTCATGTTCCGCGCGGGAGTCCCGGGGTCCCGCGCGATGGTCCTCGATGGCCGTGATACGGCCGTCGCCCAGGAAGACGTCGACCCGGCGGCCGTCGGCCAGGGTGGCGTCCACGAGGACGGTCGGCGCGGGTGGGGTCGGCTGGGTGTCGGCATACAGCGACACGGTGTTCCTCCAACTGTTCGTGCGTCTCACGCCGCCCCTCACCACGGGCTGTGGCCGGGAAGATACTGATGGGCGACGAGCATCGACAAGCTATCTGGTATACCGAATACCAAGCAACGGTTGCCGGAAAAGTTTTCCCGTTCTGCGATGATCAGAAGTACCCGGGCCCCACCCTCGGTCCCGCCCACCGCATACGGAGCCGAATCCATGACCACCCGCCACTCTGACCGTCGCGCCTCGATCGGCGACACCCACCAGTCCCTTCGGGACCGGGTGTTTGTGGAGCTGCGCGAGCGGATCATCGAGGGCGAGTACCCGGCGGGACATCGCCTGGTGGAGCGGGAACTCGCCGAGGAGCTCGGGGTGTCCCGGATCCCGCTGCGGGAGGCGATGCAGCAACTGGAGTCGGAGGGATTCCTCATCACGCAGCCCCGGCGCGGCTCGTTGGTCGCCGGCTTCGGGACGGACGACGCCGAGCACCTCTTCGACGTACGCGAAAAGCTGGAGGGCCTCGCGGCCGGCCTGGCCGCCCGCCGCGCCACCGACGCCCAGCTGCGAAACATGGAGCGTCTGTTGCTCCTCAGCCGCAAAGCCGCCGAAGCGGGTCGGCTGCGCGAGGTGGTCGCCCACAACGCCGACTTCCACCAGCAGATCGTCGAAGCCTCCGGGAACCCTCTGCTGCAGGACCTGATGAGCCCCCTCGACTCGCGCTTGCGGCGCCTGTTCCGCCTCACCTCCGCCCTGAACGACGGCGACCCGATATGCGGCGAACACGAGCGGCTCCACGAAGCCATCCGCGACCACGACGAACTGAAGGCGGAAGAGCTGGCCCGCGCCCACGTGGCGGGCACGCGCGCCTCCGCAATGCGCTATCTGGCCGCCGGCACCACCGAGAACCGGGACAGTTCGACGCCGTCCTGACCCAGCGCTCCCTGCGACAGGGAAGCCGGCGCACTCGCGGTCGTCCACGCCGCAGCCTGCCGGGCACCGCCGTCACGCATCCGGGCTGCCATCCGGTTTTCGCGCCGCTCCTGCCGCGTTGCCTGCGCGGCAGCCAGAAGGACTCTCCGGCGCGGAGCGGCAGCACAGCATGCCACAGCCTTCCCGGTTCGAGCCGGTCACGGCACCCGGGCGACCCTGCACCCAGTATCGGATCCCCCCGACAGGCCCCCTGCAGCGAACTATAGATGCGATCGATCGAAATTATGGATATCAAGACTTGGACACTATAGGGACCGCTCATGCATGGTGAACTTCGTCAGCCCATCGGGCCGGCAACCACCGAAGGGAGTGACTGTGTACGACCTCACAGAAGGCCCCGCGCGTTTCCGCCGCGATGTCTTTCCCGCCAAGGCGACACTGTTCGCGCGTCTGGCCACGACACACCGGCCGAAGACGCTGTTCATCGGCTGTTCCGACGCCCGGGTCGTACCCGAGCTGATCACGCAGAGCGAACCGGGTGAGTTGTTCGTCGTCCGAACCGCGGGAAATCTGGTCCCGGCCTACGCTTCGGGACCGGACGGTGTCGCAGCAAGCATCGAGTACGCCGTCGCCGTGCTGGGCGTGAACGACATCGTCGTCTGCGGTCACTCCGCGTGCGGAGCCATGACCGCCCTGGCCGAGGAACACGACCTCAGCGCCACGCCGGTGATCGCCGGCTGGCTGCGGCACGCGGACGCCGCGACCGCCCGCGCAGCTGCAGAACCTGGCACGCCCGAAGTCGCCACCCTGGTACGGGCCAACGTCCTCGCGCAGCTGCAGAACCTGGCCACCCACCCGTCGGTGGCTCGCACCATGGCCAACCGGACGCTCACCCTGCGCGGCTGGATATTCGACATCGCAACCGGAGCCATCGAGACGATCGACGACCCCGCGGCTGCGGCATGACCCACCACCCCACCGAACTCGCCGGCCGCTCCTCAAGGCCGGTACCGCAAAATGGAGTCCCTCTCATGACACACGCCCAGTTCGACCCCACCGCGCGCCAGATCCTCGCCGTCACCGCTGTCGAGGCCAAGACCCGCAAGGACCTGACCTGGCGGCAGATCGCCGATGCCGCAGGCCTGTCGGTCGCCTTCGTCACCGCGGCGGCGCTCGGCCAGCACGCTCTGCCGGAGAAGGCCGCCAACGCCGTCGCGGAGCTGCTGGGCCTGGATGCCGACGCGGTGTTGCTGCTGCAGACGATCCCGACCCGCGGATCGATCCCCGGCGGAGTCCCGACCGACCCGACCATCTACCGGTTCTACGAAATGCTCCAGGTCTACGGCACCACTCTCAAGGCCCTTGTCCACGAGCAGTTCGGAGACGGCATCATCAGCGCGATCAACTTCAAGCTGGATGTGAAGAAGGTCGCCGATCCGGAGGGCGGCGAGCGTGCCGTCATCACACTCGACGGCAAGTACCTTCCGACCAAGCCCTTCTGACGATCCACCCATGGGTTGCGGCGGGCCGGAGCGCGACACGGTTCCCTCCAGCCCGCCCCCCTCTCTTCCCCCGGGACACCGCCTGCCCACCAGGCGCCTCCCTTCCACCGGAGGTCTCCGCATGGACTTCGCCCAGCGCACCATCGACATCGCCCGCCAGAACGTCGAAGAGGGCGGACGCCCCTTCGCCACCGTCATCGTCAAGGACGGCGAGATCCTCGCCGAAAGCCCCAACAAGGTCGCCCAGACCTCCGACCCCACCGCACACGCGGAGATCCTCGCCATCCGCGAGGCCTGCAGGAAGCTCGGCACGGAGCACCTGGTCGGTGCCACCATCTATGTGCTCGCCCACCCCTGCCCCATGTGCCTGGGTTCGCTGTACTACTGCTCCCCCGACGAGGTCGTCTTCCTCACCACCCGCGATGCCTACGAGCCGCACTACGTGGACGACCGCAAGTACTTCGAACTCGACACCCTCTACGACGAGTTCGCCAAGGACTACACCGAGCGCCGCCTGCCGATGCGCCACGAGCCGTGGGACTCGGCCGTCGAGGTCTACCGGCTGTGGCACAAGCACAACGGCGGCAATCGGCGTATCACCGGGGCACCGACCACAGCGTAGGACGCGACGGGCCGCACGTGCAGCGCATCAGCCCGACGTCTCCGTTCGCGTTCCGGCGCTGTGGTCGCTTCGGCGTCCGCGGCGCCCGAGCGCCTTGCGCTCCCTTTCCCGTTCCTGCGCCCCGGCCCGCCGTCCGTCGTCGCGCCCCTCCCCCTCTCAGCGCCTCGACGCCGCCGTCCGCGCCCTCCGCCCCTGCCGGACAGCCGACCGCGCATTCCGGCACGGTGCCGCCGGCCTGCGTCGGCCAAGGCCGACAGCCCAGGCACCGCGACACGGCCGCGCCGCACGCCCACCGATGATGCCCCGTCCTGCCTGCGGACCCGGCACATCAACCGTTCGGCCGACACGACAGCCCACCGCACTGCTCCGCTCGCCGAGCCACTTCACCCACCGCGGCGCCCGCGCGCGACGTGAGAGTGGATGGTGCAGATCACCTGCTTCCGCCCGGCGTCCCGCGGTGCTGCCGCTTCCCGCCCGTCGAAGGGCATGGGAACCGGTGGCCATTCAAGCCGAAAGAGGATAAATGACACCTTTACGACGCTCCACCCGCCTGTTCACGGCACTGGCGGGCGTGCTCGCAGTCACGACCGCCTGCACCACTCAATCCGGCAGCAACAACAGTGCCCAACAGCGTTCCACCCCTGCCAAGGCCGGTACCCCCTCACCCGCGAAGTCTCCGGCACGTTCGCCTTCCACGGCGCACTCCCCCGCAGAACCGGCCACTGGTCCGGACCTCCTCGAAGCGGCACGCTCCGGTGACACGGACGCCGTGCGCGAGGCCCTCCGACGCGGCGCCGATGTGGAAACCCGCGACGAGAACCGCCGGACCCCGCTCCTGCTGGCGGTCACCGGCAACCACGTCGAGGCGTCCGAGACCCTCATCAAGGCCGGAGCAGACCCTGACGCGCTCGACCAGCAGCACGACACGCCGTGGTTGGTGACCGGAGTGACCGGCAACGCCGCCATGGCCCGGACCTTGACCGCCGCCCACCCCGACTACACCGTCGTCAATCGGTACGGCGGCACCTCCCTCATCCCCGCATCGGAACGAGGCCACGCCGAATACGTACGGGAGGTCACCACCAACCCGGAGATCGACATTGATATCAACCACGTGAACAACCTCGGCTGGACCGCGCTCCTGGAGGCCGTCATCCTCGGCAACGGCGGCCAGGACCACCAGGAGGTCGTCAAACTGCTCCTCGACGCAGGAGCCGACCGCTCCATCACCGACAGGAACGGTGTCAGCCCACTCCAGCACGCCCGGCGACACGGCTACACCGAGATCGCGCAACTGCTGGGTCAGTGAGAACACCGACAAACGGCCACAGGGTTCTGTGGCACCCGCTCGCGCACCTTCCGCCCGTACCAGTCCGGCCTTCAAGGCCTGAGGCCTCCTCAGGTGCGGCAATGGTGGGCCTGTGGGCCGCCAGGCGTGCTTCCTCGGCTGCGCGCACCCCCGACGGCCTGGCGCAAGAACTCACTCCGCGGCGTGACGGCACGTACCGGCTGTCCTCTCCCGTCCAGCCGGTGCCTGCCGTCGCGTACACCCTCCCGCGCCTTCCACATCCGCCCCGGCATCCACGAGTCGCTGAGTCTTCCCTGCGCCGGGCATCCCGTCACGTTGTGCGCGTACCGATACGACGGGTCGCCGCCGGGGCGGAAACGCAGAACAAGCCGTTAGGCCAGTTCGCCGTCCCGGGCCACCACCCGCCCGCCGTGCACCACCATGTCGCGCGTCGGCATGTCCACCACGACCTGCGGCAGGCATTCGGCGCGCATCAGGACGAAGTCGGCCGGGGAGCCCGGGGAGAGGTCGGCACGGGGCAGTCGCATGACGTCGGCACCACCGTGCGCGCCCACCTCGTAGCAGGCCGCCAGTTCCTTGTCGAGGCGCACGTCCGTGACCCAGCCGAGCAGGTGTGCCCGGTGCAGCATGTCCGCGTTTCCGAACGGGCTCCAGGAGTCGCGTACTCCGTCCGAGCCGAGCCCGACCCGCACGCCGTGGTCCCGCAGCTTCGCAATCGGCAGGACGAGCGACTCGTTGGGCGCCACGGTGGTCAGGGCGATGTCCAGGCTGCCCAGCTGCTCCGCCATTTTCGCCAGTTCGGTGTCGGAGAGACCTGGCAGGCAGAAGACGTGGCTGACAGTCACCTTGCCCTGGAGGGACAGAGCCCGGGTGCGGTCGATGATGCCGCGCAGCACCGTCAGGCCCGTCTCGCCCCGGTCGTGCAGATGGATGTCCACGCCGATGCCGTACCGGTCCGCGAGGTCGAAGACGATGTCCAACTGCTCGTCCGGGGCCTCGTCGAAGCTGATCGGATCGATCCCACCGATCATGTCCACGAGTCCGCTGCGAGCCGCCTCCTTCAGCAGTGCCGCCGTGCCAGGAGCGCGGACGATGCCGTGCTGCGGGAAGGCCACGATCTGCACGTCAAGCGCGTGCTCGAGCCGTTCGCGTGCCTGCGCGACACCTTCCACGCAGGTGAGACCGTAGGCCGGAGCTATGTCGGCGTGGGCCCGCATGGCCCGCGTCCCGCGAGTCACGGCGTGCGCCATGAGCCCGTGGGCCCGCTCGGCCACCGGCCGGCGCTGACTGCGGAACAGCTCCACGTCCTGGGCGGCGAAGTCGGCGATGGTGTTCGCCGGCCTGCGCGAGACCCATGGACCGCCCCACGTCGTCTTGTCGGGGTGGATGTGCGCGTCCACGAGGGACGGCAGGGCGATACGGCCTCCGCCGTCGATCACCTTGGCGCCTCGGGGGGCCCGGGCGCGGGTGATCAGGCCGTCGACGACGGTGAGATCCACGGGGTTGGTCGCGCCGAAGGGCCGCACATCACGGAAGATCGCCGCGTTGTTGGGCCGGCTCCGGGAATCGGCTCGGGCCGAGGGTGCGGCCGCGGACAGTGCGACACCGGTGCCCGCCAGAGAGGCGGCGCCGGCGAGGACACCACGCCGGGACAGCGGAGAGGGAGGGGGCGTCATGGGGACTCCTTCGACTGAGCAGAAAGGACGGGGACAGGTGCCGCGGCGGGCCGTGAGCGAGGACCGTTCGGCAGGAACACAAGGGCTTCAGATCCGTGAACGAAGAACCGGCACGACTAGAGCGCCCTGCCCGAGCGCACCACGCGTAGGGGTGTCTTGAGCACGGACACGTCGGCGAGCGGGTCGCCGTCCACCAGGATCAGATCTCCTGAGAAGCCGCGCGCGAGACGGCCCGCCGCCTCCTGGAGGCCGAGGAGCCGGGCTGCTCCGGTCGTGGCGGTGCGGATCGCGTCGAGCGCCGAAAGGCCTGCCGCATGCATCAACTCCACCTCGCGTCCGATGGGTTCGGTCTCACCGCCGGAGGAGTCGGTGCCCGCCGCCAGCGGGACGCCCAGCAGGTGCGCAGCCCTCACCGCCTCCTTCAGAATGGGCAGGTAGGTGCGTCCGCGTTCGGCGAGTACCGGGTTCGGCGAGTCGGCGAGCCCGGCGATGGCGGTCAGTGTCGGTGTGAAGCAGGTGCCTCTGCGCCGCATGTCGTGCAGCGTCCGCTCGCTCACGAACACCCCGTGTTCCAGGGAGCGGACGCCTGCCCGGACCGCGTCGTCGCAGCCACGCTCGCTGTAGCTGTGGCACAGCACGCCCTTGCCGCCGCGCCGCGCCGCACGCACGACCTCGGAGAGTTGCTCGTACGAGTAGACCTGCGCCAGTGGGTCCTGCTCCGGCAGGCCGGCGCGCTCGTTGACCCGTGTCTTGATCACGTCGGCGCCGCGGGCGAGATTGACCCCGACGACGCGGCGCAGCGCCTCGGCGGAACGCACCCCGTCCTTCAGACGTGCCAGCGCCGTGAGGTCGGGGTCGGCCAGGAGGGTGTCGCCGAGGTCGGGCGTGACGAAGACGCCCGCGGCCCGCAGCCGAGGAGCCAGGTCCGGGGCCTGGCGGGCCAACTCCCTCACGGCAAGGTCCTGGTAGAAGTTCGTGGAACCGCTGCGAGCGCTGGTGGCACCCTTGCGGACCGCTTCACGCGCCTCGGCGGCGGTGTTGAGGTGGATGTGCGCGTCCACGAGACCCGGCAGCACCCAGCGGCCGTGCGCGTCGAGGCGGGGCACGTCGTCGGGGACCTCGACCCGTGCCCGCGCCCCGGCCGCGTGTACCCGACCGTCACGTATCACGACGACCGCGTCCGCTATGACCTCACCGGTCGCCGGATCGAGCAGTGTGCCGCCCTCGACGACCAGGTCACCCGCAGAAGCGGCCGTCCTCCCGGGAGCGCGCCCGTGCGCCGCCGCGGACGAAGCTGCCGACAGGGCCGCTGCGGTACCCGCCAGAGCGGCGGCCCCGGCGAGGACGCCGCGACGGGTGACACGACCGGGCGGGGGCGGGGCGGGATCGACACACATGCAGGGCTCCTCGACGCTCGATGTCCAATGAGGGCTAATTGGTATACCAAATATGAGCACGGAACAAGGCCTCGCGTATTTCTTACCTGTAAACGCTCGACACGCAGCAGCTCAGCACCACTCGCCGCACATCTTTTGGTATACAGATTCGTGGCGAGGTACTGCTCGACACGTACCGCAGCCCGGGTGCAGGAACGCTCGCACGCCACCGCCGAGGGGCCGTAGCCGAACTGCCGGCACCGCGCGGCGATAGACGCCGCCGATGGCTGCGATGGCTGACATCTCTTGGACGCCTCAGACCACGGCCTGGCACGGTGGGTGCCGTGGAGCCTCCCCCTGAGGGCGAGGGTGATCCCGTACACGTAAGGAGCGAGTCTTGTCTTCTGCCGAACTGACCGGCGTGGAGCACCAGCACCTGGAGCGGGCCGTCCAGCTGGCGGCCGAGGCACTGCGGGCCGGGGACCAGCCGTTCGGCTCCGTCCTGGTGAGTGCCGATGGCCAGATCCTCGCCGAAGACCGCAACCGCGTGCGCAGTCTCGGCGACAGCACGCGGCATCCGGAGTTCGAACTGGCCCGCTGGGCCGCCGTGCACCTCACGGCGGCCCAGCGGGCCGCGGCCACCGTCTTCACCTCCGGCGAGCACTGCCCCATGTGCTCGGCCGCACACGGCTGGGTCGGCCTCGGCCGCATCGTCTACGCCCACTCCGCGGCCCAGTTGACACAGTGGCTCACCGAGCTGGACGTACCGTCATCACCGGTGCGTTCCTTGGCAGTACAGGACGTGGCACCCGGCCTCGTGATCCAGGGCCCTGTCCCTGCTCTGGCCGACCGTCTGCGGGAAATGCACCGCGCTTTCCACCTGCCACCCCGCTGAGAGGGCTGCCCAGATCCAGGCCGCAGCAGACGCGACAGGCGAAATCGACTGGGGGTCCCGGCCGGCTCCACCGCCACCGTGCGTCCTCATCATCCCGCAGCACGCGCCCGCACCAACCCACCGCCGGCCCGTGCGCCAAGGGGGGCCGAAACACCAGAACACCAGGGCGAAACACCCTGGCAGAGCCTGCTCGCCCGCCTGGTGGAGGTGATGCGGGAAGTGAGGGACCGGGCCGCTCGCGCGGTGGGCTCACCAGCGAGCTCCACCTGGGCGCGGACGGCCGCTGCCGCCCGCTGTCCCTGGTTGTCACCCGCGGGCAGCGGGCGGACTGCGCCCGGCTTTCACCCCGTTCCACGGCATGGCCGTCGGGCGCTGGTTGGAGCGGCAGCATGAACACGTGGCCTGGGCGGGCCTGTTGCCGAAGCAACGCGAGCTCCTGAAACAGCTCGGCATCGAACCGCTCCCCGCCCCGGCAGTGGCCCCGGCGAAGGCGCGTACGGGCGTCTGGCGCCTTCGAGCGGGGCGTAGCAGCCCTCCCCGCCAGTACAAAGTCCGCACCGGCTCCGTGGGGCCCATAAGCCGCTTCAACGTCGAGGTTCTGCCAGACGGGACCCAGGTCAAGCTCGGCGTCTGGGTCATGAACCTCAAGAGCAGGCGCAGCAAGCTCACCCCTGACAAGCTCCAGCAGCTCGCCGAACTCGGGCTCGGCTGGGCGGCGTAGGTAGGGACACCGTCACGTGCCCCGGCCCCGGCCCCGATCCGGGCTGCGCCCCGCAAAACCGCATCATGTACGAGCCGCTCCTCATCCTGCCGACCGCCGTGCGGCAGGATGAGGTCATGAGCGTAGTCAAGATCAACCTACTGACCGTCCCCGCCGAGCAGCGGGAGACGCTGGAGAAGCGCTTCGCCTCCCGTGCCCATGCAGTGGAGAACTCCGACGGGTTCGAATGGTTCGAACTCCTCCGCCCCGTCGAAGGCACCGATAACTACCTCGTCTACACGCGGTGGCGTGACGAAGAGTCCTTCCAAGCCTGGATGGAAGGCCCCATGAAGACAGCCCACAAGAGCGGTGACGCGGAAAGCAGCGAGCGCCCCAAGCCGGCGGCGAGCGGGTCCGCACTGTGGTCCTTCGAGGTCGTGCAGCAAGCGGCGCCGACAAGCGCGTAGACAAGACTGTGTGCGAACAGCTTCAGCAGCGTCTTCGCATCACGGTCGGAACAGTTACGGGACAGCCCTTACACCTCGAACTCGTAGGTCATGGAGAGGGACGACAGATACAGGGAAGATCATCTGAAGCGGAGTCGCCCCTGCAGAAAACCCCAGCGGTCAGCGCACCGTGGTGGGCGCAGGGCCCACACGACCGCTGTGAGCGTATTACTGATGCAACCGCATCCGGGGGAACGAATGACGCGGCTGAGACTGTCCCTATGCGTCGGAGGGGGCGGCTCCTCGTGCTGGTTGCCGACGGGCTGGCCTGGACCGTCTGGTTCCAGGACGGTGACGGCGAAGACCTCGGAGACCGGTGCCAGAGTTCCCTTGCGGTCGAGGAGGCGCGGGGGTTCTTCGGCGTCGCCAGGCTGAAGGCGCGCGGCCACACCGGCGACTGGGGCGGCTCCCAGTGATGCTCGGTCTGGGCCGAGGGCCATGACGGCGGGCCGGTCCTCAAGCTCCGGGTATGGCCGCGGGCGGCCTACCGAGCGAGCGGCCCCGCCGTGGACGAGTCGACACCGCCGATCGGTCACGGCTGCGCCGGGTCCTTCGAAAGCGGGTATTCGCCAGGACCCGCTGTGCTGGTCGGCTGCAAGGCGATGGCGGGCGCTGGTCTGCTTGTCACGGCCGAGACGAGCCGGAAGTCGGAGGATCTCTCCTGCCACGCCCAGTGCGAGGGCGCACTCGGCGAACGTCCAGGAACTGTCGACCGCACGGAGTGGACGATGCGGCCCGTCGGCCGGGCGACGGGCACTCGCCGCGGCGTGGTGACCGGGCGTGAAGCTGCTCGGTTGCGCGCAACAGACGTCACCGAGAAGCCTCCGGCACGCGCACTGACGGAGCAATGCGAGGTGAGCCGGGGCGAGTTGGACCTGTTCCGTATGACCGCCTACTACGGGGCGCCTGCGCAGGAGGAGATGTATCTCGACGGCAGGTATCCGGGAACGGTGAAGGGCGCATACACCCGCACCATCGAACGTGGGGGCGCCGTCGGGACCGCCTACTTCACGCTCGTGCGCGTCAAGGACAAGGCGGCGGACGGTGCCGTGGAACGCATGGAACGAGTGACCCTGCGGCGCTGAAGCGGATTCTGGAGTCGTACGCGACCGCCTCGGGCAAGCGGCACGGCTGCCCCGCCCCCTGACTGCTTCTGTCGGACTGCGCATTCGGCGGACCCCGCTTGGGCGGCTGGGGAGGGACGCGTGGTCACGTGTGAGCGTGACCGGCCTCACAGGCACGGTGAGCCGCTGCCGGGATTTCATCGCTTGGGATGCTCATCATGTCGTCGACGTGGAAGAGGAAAGCAACTCCGCGCAGGCCTGGGCAGGAACCGAATCAATGGCGACGCCGTCGAAGGGGCAATTGAGCTGCTGAAAGGCCTGGCCATGACGAAATCCAGCACGTATCTGCTCGCCGCATCCGCTGCGCTTGCCCTCGCCGCGGTCGGCTGCGACGCAGGGTCCACACCGGCCTCCGCCGGAGGCGGTGCCAAGGCAAAGGCAGCCCGGTGGTCCGAACCGGATCGGTATTCTTTCCAGCTTCTCTCCGAGTCCGGAGAGCGGGGCGGCCTTGGAAAGTACCGGATCACCGTGGGGAGCGGGAAGGTTATCAAGGCGATCGGCCTCGACGAGCCGGCCCGGCGTACCGTCGAGGAGAATCCGCAGGATGTCCCGACGCTTGGCAGTCTCCTCACTGATGTCCAGAAGGCCCGTGCAGGCCAGGCTGATGTCGCAAAGGCGGTATTCGCCGCAGATGGACACCCCACTGAGATTCACATCGATTGGCTGGCGAATGCCATCGATGACGAGGCCGACTACCTCATCACCGAATACCGCGAACTCCCCTGACCGGCGCGCCCCCAAACGTCCAGGTCTGCAAGCAGCGATGGCCGCACACCGTCCGGTGTGCGGCCATCGGCCATGTACGGACGTGGTTGCTCTCCTCGGTCAGCGCTTCGAGGCAGTGGTCAGCCGCGGGGCCGGTGCCGCTGCGGGGCCGGTGCCGCCGCTGCCGACCACAAGGCTCCCCCACCGAGGTCCGCCCGACCAGCGCGCGATCAGCGGACGTCCACGTAGTCGGCCGCCGCCGTGGCCGACGGGGTCGTCGTGGTGCCGGCGAAGGTGTAGCGCCAGTACCCGTCGGCCGATGCGGTCACCGTGGTCTTCAGGTTGCCGGTACTGTTCGTCGTCACCGTTTTCACCGTGGTGTACGACGTCGCCCCCTTCTTGCGGAACTGAAGCTTCACAGGCTGCGCGGTGTACCCGCTGTAGCTGCCGGTCTCCCAGTTGGCCCGCGCGAGCTTGCCGGTGATGGTGAGCGTCTTCCCCTTGGTCACGGGTTCGGGAGAGGCGTTGACCGTCTGAGTGGAGTCGCGCTGCAGGAGCGCCGACTTGGCGGCGTGCAGGTCGGTGTAACTCCTGCCGTCCGCGGACTCCGCCCAGGACGCCAGCTTCCAGGTGCCCGCGAGTGCGTTGCGCCCGAGTGTCCAGCGGGGTGCGATGTACGCGAAGTGCGCCTCGCACGTGGCCGTCGTCGCGTCGGTCTTGGTGCAGGTCGCGGGCCAGGTGCCGTAGAGGACACCGTCCGGGGCGTCGTACGAGCCGTGGTAGAGGTACATGTCGCCACCCGCGATGCCGGACGGGTCGGTCGCGGTGAACTTTGCCTTGAACTCCTGGAGTGGCTCGTTCGTCAGCTCCACGCCCTTTCCGCCGTTGATGGCAACGTTGGAGATGCGGGTGGATCCGGCTGTCTCGTCACCTTGCGGACGCGGTCCGGCGAAGGCGCGCTCAATAGTGCGGCGTACGCTGCCGCCCTTGTCGTCGGTGGCGGTTACTCGCAGCGAGATGAAGGACGCGGTGGCCGGGACCATGAGGGTCGCCGTGTTGTCGGTGAGCGGCAGGCCTGTCCACGTGGCGCCGTCGTCCAGCGAGTATTCGATGCCGGTGATGGTCTCCGTCGCATCCGAGTTGCGGGTGGTGGCGGTGGCGGCAATCTGCACCGGGGTGGAGGCGCTGGCGCGGTTGGACTCGTCGAGCCCCGTGAGCTTCACCTGGGCATCGATCAGAGGCAGTTCGGTCGCCGTCGAGACCCGTGCGGAGGCGAAGGTCCACTCGTTGCGTACCGTCGTGGACAGCCGTCGGTACGGCACGCGGTGACTGGTGGTCTGGTCGAGTGTGTACGTCCCGGTTCCGGACGGCACGGTCGCTGTCAGCTGCTGGTGCGGCGTCATGCCGGTGGCCTCGGCGTAGGTGACGCCGCTGCGGGTCAGGCGGTACGAGAGGACAGACCGGCCGTCCGTGTCGGCGTGCCCCGCGGCGTCGCTGGCACCGTGCGGCTCGAACAGCCAGATCTTGTCGCCCTGCCGCTGTGACCCTCCCCACACGCGACGGGTCGGCTGCAGCGGTGCCTCGCCGACTGTCTCGGAGGCCGCTGGTCCGGCGGCCAAGGAACGGTCGGGCAGCGCGAGACTGTAGTCACCGGTCCCATAGTTCAGTGACCGGCTGTAGGAGATGCCGGGGGTGACGTATTCGGTGACCGACCCGGCCACCGGCACGGGTGAGCCCAGATAGACGCCGGTCCACTCGCCGAGGTTTGGGACCGTCTGCAGCAGGGCGGTGGTCCTTGTGCCCGGAGCGCGGACGTGCGTGACCGTCTTCGCGAGCGCTGCTCGGTTCACCGACGCAATAGGCGACGCGGGCACGGTGTCCCGGAACGTGTGCGTGAGGTCGTAACGATAGGGGCTGGGTGTACTGGCTGTGGTGCCCTTGCGGGCGAGGACGTCGTGGATCCGCAGTGCAGCACCCGGCTGCGAGAACGGCGTGACGTACACCTTGTCCGCCCCCGAACCCGCGAAGCCCGCCAGCCCACCTCCGGGCACGGAGATCCACACGGCGGAACTGCCGCGGGTAGCCGTCGTGTCGTCGACCCGGATCCCGGTCTCCTTGGCGGCCCGCTCGTCGAAGGTGACGGTGGTGGCAGCCGTGCCAACCTTGAAGGTGCGCGTGAGGACGTAGCTCGGCCGTTGCCAGTCGCTGTGCAGCGCCACCGAGAAGTAGTCGCCCGGCGGCAGCTTCGCGGTCGAAGACGGGCCGATGGCGTCACTGTCGACGGCGTATCCCGCCCAGGTCTTGCGATCCCAGACGTAGAAGCTCTTGCTCGCGACGTCGGCGTTGGAAATGGTCAGCTTCACGGAGTACGTGGCCGCCGCCTTCGCCCCGGCCGCCGACCCTGCCCCTGTGCCTCTCGGCAGAGCAACCCTGGTGGCTGGCACCGATTGCGGCAGCGCGGCCGGCCGCACGGCCAGCGTGCCGTTCGTGGAGGCGATGGCATACCGCTTGCCGCGTGGCCCGCCGTCGTCCGTGATGCGTACGTCGCCGCCGACGATCTCGACGCGCTCGCCGTTTCCCAGACCGACTGCCTGGGACAGGCTCTCGGCCATCGTGCCCTTCGCCTCGGAAATCCGGCCCACCGTCCATGGGCCCGCGTCCGACGCGGTGGCTGCCGGCGCGATCAGCACCCCCGCCAGCACCACCGCGCACACGCCCGCCCCTGCGGATCTTCGTGCATTCCACGTCCAGGTCCCAGGCATCAGTCCGCCCTCCCCATCGCTCGACCGACGACAACTCCTGGCCCCCCCTGCCGAGGAGTCAATCATCGACACCCTAGAGCGGAGAGATCCAGCAGCATAGGTCGGGTGGCGCACTTGCGACGCTGGTGGTCACTGTGAGTCAGTGAGGCATTGTGCGGTCCAGGAATGAGTGGACGGCTTGCGCGAACCTTTCCGGGTCGTCGGCGTAGAGCCAGTCTCCGCAACCGGGGAGTTCGACCAGCTCGGCGCCCGGTCGCTCCTGAGCCTGGCTGGAGGCTGCCCACGCGACGGAGAAATCTCCGGTCAGGTCGTGCACACGCCGATAACCAGAGGTGACGGAGCACATCGCGGGAGTGCCCGGCACTGGGCACCACCGCGACGACAGCCCGGCCAGCATGGGGCACTCAGAGGCTCAACGGACACTCATACACGCAGCGATGCAGCGGGAATTCACACCATGTTGGTCATTTGGGGAGTATGTCGATCCGCCTCGGCATGCTCAATGGACTTCTTTCTTGCGAGTCGCGCTAACTGCTCTGGTTTCGGATCACGCGGCGGAGACTGATGCGGGCTGCGGCGAGGTCGTCCTCAAGCTCGGTGACTCGCCGCTGGAGTTCCGCGTTCTGGGTGGTCGCCTGTCGTTCCGCGGCGGACAGCCGCAGGTTCTCCTCGGTGAGCTCGTTGACGCGGTCGACCAGGTCGTGGTTGCCGAGCTGTTCGACCTGCTGCTCGAGATGAACGCGGGCCTGTTGCCGCAACCGGCCGTTCTCGGTGCGGAGCCGCTGGATCTCCTGGCAAGCGAGAAGCAGGTCGGTCTGCTCGCTGGCAGTGGAGACCTTCCGTCCGCTCTGCTGGTCCTGGTGTCCCTGGGCCGCCTGGCGAGCCCGGGCCTGGTCGATGCGTTCGCGCAGGCCGGGGGCATAGACGAGCCAGCTGGAGACGCCCGCCTCGCGGGCGACCGTGGCGAAGGTAACGTGGCGGTTGTCGCGGAGCAGCGCCTGCGCCAAGCTGATGATCAGTGACTTGATCCGCTCTGCGTCGTCCACGCGCCCCTCCCAGGGGCGCTGGCCGGGCACAGCCCTACCTGCCCGTGGTCGGCGCCGAACGCAGCGGCCGGAGCGCGCACCGGGCTGGTTACCAGCAGATCGAGTTGTCCTGTTGCGCACTTTCCGTTGCCCAACATGCCTTCATATGCTCGCAGTTCACCTATCCGCCCGTTTCAGGGGGTGTCGTGCCAGCCGACACGATGTACTGCTACACCTGCGAATCTGACGAAGAGCACCGTCGCCTCAATGCCACGGAGAAAGTCTGGCTCAAGAAGCGCACAGGCCGAAAGACCGTCGAGGAGTTCTTCATGTGCAAGGCGCCGGGCTGCCGGAATCTGCGGACCGGTTTCAACAAGCGCCCCTTCGAGCCTGTCATCCGCGTGCCCCTGCCCGACTGACCCCGTGGGACAGCAGGCCCGCTGACGTACCCTCTGAAGACGCTACCGGGCGCGCTGATGCAGTGGGCCACCTGTGCCACAGGCCATCGCCGCCCGGTCCGGCCCTTCGTGCTTGTACGCGGGTGCACAGGAACCCTTGGGTGAGGCCGGCCCTCTGGTCGTGGTCCAGGGCCGCAGTGGAGGGCGCTTGGGCCATGGGCTCCGGCCCTGGCGCGATCGGGCAGTCAGCACGACGGAGGCCCCCGCCAGTCGGCGGGGGCCTCCGTGCACTCAGTGCTTGTCGAGCTCAAGGTCAAGCGGCGAGGGCAGTGCCAGCGGTGGCCACCGCCACCGTCGCACCCACCGCTGGGCCCACCGCTTCGGGGCATGCCACCGATGGGCCGGGACGGCGGTTCCCGCCGCCGTTGCGCACCTGTTTGCGGCCGCCGCACGCTGGGACAGACCCGTAACCCGGCGGATCTCGACCCCAAACGGTGACATGGCCTCATCAACCCGCACCGCCCGTGCCCGGGCAGCCGCCCGGCCGCACTGCGTAGTCCGCGAGCACCGGTTCCAGTACGCCGAAGGCGTGCCGCGCCTCGCCTGCCACAACCTCCGCGATCTAGGGATTGGCCCGCTCGGCGAGCGTGAGGTCCTGGATCCGCCGGAACAGCACCCGGTGCACAGCCGCGATGAGCGCCTCCGCGAGGGCCTCTTCGCGCCGGTCGTGCAGGCCCCGCAGACAGGCGGAGAGCGTCGGGCTCTCGTCGATCGTCCGGGAGAACTCCGGGCCCGCGAATCCGGCGACCGGGCTCTGCCCGGCGACGGCGGCCCCGAAGGCGCCGTGCGGCGCGGCAAGTGCGGACTCCCCCGCCGCGCGCCCGGCCACGATACCGGCCAGGCTCCAGACGAACGCCTCCTCGTGGTCGAGGGCCAAGTCGTCTTTGCCAGCGAAGTAGTCGGTCACGGTCCTCCGATGAGCCAGTCCACCATGGCCCAGAGCAGAAACTTCGACCTCGCGGTTCACGCTGAGGCGCTCGCCAGCTCTTACCTATGAAGACTGCCGCCCACATGAATCCCAGTGTGCTCCTCCCGTCCTGCTAGTGGCTCGTCACGCAGCCTTGGCCGGGTAATCGGTCCAGGTGCGGATCGGTGAGTCGGGGGCGAAGTTGGTTTTCGCTTCGGCGCGGATGTAGGCGGCGATGGCGGCGTTCTGCTCGCTGTGGCTGCGGTGGTCGGTGCCGTTCAGCGCGAAATAACGCAAGGCGGCAAACTCCGACTCGATCCAGTTCAACCACGAGCCGTAGGTCGGAAGGAAGACCAGCTCGATATCGTGCGCCGCGGCCCAGGCCCGGACGTTGGGGTGTTTGTGCGGGGAGAAGTTGTCCAGGACGATGTACAGCTTCTCCCCGGGCCAGCGGACGCGCAGGGCCTTGAGCAGGCCCAGGAACTCCCGCCACCGCTTGCGCTGCCGGATCCGGTAGTACATCTTCCCCGTGCCCAGGTCGAGCGCGGCGAGCATGTGCATCACGCCGTCGTACCGGTTGTAGGTGGCCCTCAGACGGCGGGGCGAACGCCGGGGCCGCCAGGCCTTGCCCTTGCGCGGCATCAGGTTGAGCGGGCCGAACTCGTCGACGCATATCACCCGGTCGTCGGCGGGAGGGGCGTCGTACAGCTCCAGCACCCGGTGCATCTTGGTCAGGAAGTCCGGGTATGCGCCGACCTACCGCCAGGGCCTGCTGGCGGTGACCCCGGAGCTTCCCGCCCACCCCACCGACGAGCAGGTCGACGCGTGGCTCGAACTGGGCGAACTTGTAAGGGACCCCGCTCTGCGCGCCGGTATGCGCCGCATGGCCCGGTATGCCGCCGAGCACAACCCGGGCGAGCACGATGAAGGCGTGCTGCAGGCGCAGCACGCGACCGACGACTGGCTGCGGCGGGTGGAAACTGCAACAGAGGACGGGATCGCCCCGGACTCGCCAACGGCCGACCCCGTCGTCGCCGCCATCGTGGCGGCCTGGATTCCCACACAGGCATCTACGACGGGCAAGGTGCTCGTTGACGATGCGCGGGCCCGGAACCTGCTTCTGGAACAGCTCGAAGTCGCCTCCGACACAAACGTCGAGCGGTACTGGCAGCTGCTGTGCGTCATCAACGGCTGGCCCATGCGGCCGAGCATGGCGACCTCCGGTCAATGGCTGAAGACGGCGCTGCGATCCAACCCCTCGCCCGGTGCGCGTGCCGCGAAACTCGGCGAGATGTACGACGCCGGGGACGACGCATGGGAACCGGCAGGCGTGCTCAACGCCTGCGAAAACGTCCTGAATGCCGTCAGCGCCCTCATCTCCGCCATGACCCCGGCCAGTTCGGCCGACCGACGCCATGTGCCGACTGGGACGTACGCACCTTGCTCAACCATCTGGTCTGGGAGAACCTGCTGTGGGCCGGTCTGGCCAATGGCCACCCTCGCTCCGACTTCACCGCCGATCACCTCGGCGACGACCACGTCGAGGCGTTCCATACCGCCTCGCGCGGAGCGCTGACCGCCTTCTGTCGACCGGGCATGCTCAAGCAGAGGTACGGGCCGGCGCCGGGGATACGGCTGGTCGAGCAGCTGGTGATCGAGATGCTGGTCCACGGCTGGGACCTCGCCCGAGCCATCGGACGCCCCCCACGACTTCGTCCCGGATCTTGCCGAGTCGGCCCTTCCGGTCGTACGGGAGATCTACGGTGACCTGCCCCGAACCACCGCCGGATCCTTCGCTCCGCCACAGTCAGTGCCCGAAGATGCGAGCGCTCTCGACCGTCTGGCCGCCTGCCTTGGCCGCACCATCTCCTGACAGACCAGCAGCGCCAGCGCGAGAGCATCGCCCGAGTTGGCTTCGTTCACTTCCAGCGATAGCGTTTGCCGATCTGTTTGAGCAGCAGTGAGTGCCCAGCCTCGCCATGGTTGTTCACGAGAATTGACGGCACCTCTGTCCGCTGGCGGGGGCGGCTGATAGGTCCATCGTGATTCCTGCCTGAGGAAGGTCGTCAACGTGTCGCAGTGCTGTGTCAACAGGTGGCGACAGCCAAGCTGACCACGTAGTGCTCCTCGACCATCCGGTTCGGGAAGACCTCGGCCAGGAGGTCGCGCTCCTCGGCAATAAAGGTGTTCGTCGCCTCCTTGCCGAGGACGAGGAAGTCGGAGTAGCTGGCGAGGTTGGCGAGATGCATGTCGAGAGGAACGCTCCGGGTCCACAGCACGTGCCGGTGGACGAAGCCGAGCCCGGGCGGCAGTCCGCGGAACCGGGCCATGGGGTCGTGAGGGCCGTCGTCGGCACCGAAAAGTCGGCGCAAGCGCGCGTCCTGGTCGGCAATCCACGGAACGGTGCTATCTGAGTCGTTCCACCAAAGGGCGAGTGCACCACCGGCGCGCAGGACTCGGAGAGCTTCCGGGACGGATTTGCGCTGGTCGGTCCAGTGCCAGGCTTGGGCATATGTGAGGACGTCGATGGAGGCGGAGGCCAGCGGCAGGTTGTTGCCGTCCCCGATCACAAGGGGGACTTCGGGCAGGCTGAGACGGAACTGAGCGGCCATCCCGGGGCCGGGCTCGACCGCGATGACGTTCGCACCGCGGGCCCGGAGAAGCATCGTCGCCAGTCCGGTGCCAGCCCCGACGTCGGCGACGCGGGCGCCCTCCAAGGGGCAGCCGGTGAGTTCCTCGACCGCGTCGAGCAATCCGGACGGGTATGAAGGACGGTTCGCAGCGTAGCTGGCGGCAGCCGTGTCGAACGAGCGGGCCCGCGAAGTGATGGTCATACGAGCATTGTTGACGGCTGCAGGTACTTGGCGCCGTACTTTTATGCCTTTCCTCCGACAGCAGGTAGTCACCGGGACGTCGGGGGATGCACCAGCGTGACGGCTCGCCGCCCACCAGCCGGCGATGGCGAGCCTGAAACCCTGCCCCGCGTCGCGGACTACTACGACCGCAAACGTGCCGAGGGCCATGGACACAAGCAGGCCCTGATCGCGCTCGCGCGGCGGAGAGTGAACGTCCTGTGGGCCATGATCCGTGACGGAGCGTGCTACCACCCCGTACCGAGTGTTTCTCCTGCGGTTTGACAACGGCATTGGGATGTTCTCTGCGCCCGGGGGTCATACCTGAGATCGAGCCAGGGGCGGCTCAGGGACAGCTCGGGGTCGTCCCCTGATGGCAGGGGAGGCACGCATCACGAAGATCCTTCGTATGACTTCGAACACATACCGCCCGGCTCGCCCTCGGCCCGGGCGCAAGCGGCTACTCATGGTGGCGCCGGTCCTCACGGCTGTGATCGCCGCAACCATGGGCGCAGCCTTTCCCGCCCAAGCCGTCCCCACGTCACGACCGCCTGCGGCCGCGGCACCCCTCCCCTCGCTGGACCCGACGGTGCTTCAACAGGCGATCTCCAGTGCACCGAACCGGGTCACAGCGGTGCTGGCCCGGGTGAGCGGACCGGACGGGCGATGGTCGGGGGCATCGGGAGTGGCCGACACGATATCCGGCGAGCAGGTGCCGGTCGACGGGAGGTTCCGGCTCGGCAGCGTCACGAAGACGTTCATCGCGACAGTGGTGCTGCAGCTTGCCGCCGAGCACCGGGTCGATCTGGACAGCCCGGTGCAGGACTACCTCCCGGGTGTCCTCCCCGCCGATTACCCACCGATGTCGGTCCGTCAGCTCCTTGACTTCACCAGCGGCCTGCCCGAGTTGACGACCGAGGATCTTCCGACGGACCCTCAGGGGATCGTGGCCCACCGGTTCGACGACCACCCGCTCTCCCAACTGGTCGGCATGGCGGTCCGGCACCCGAGGCTGTTCGACCGGCCCGGCAGCATGCAGGTGTACGGCGCCACCGGGTACTACGTCGCTGGGATGCTCATCGAGAAGCTGACCGGGCAAAGTTATCAGCGGGAGATCACCGATCGCATCCTGCTCCCGCTGCACCTGCGGGACACCACGGCACCGGAGACGGATCCGACGATCCCCGGCCCGCACGCGCACGGTTACATCGCCGTCCCGCAGCCCGATGGCAGCAGCCGTCTGGTGGACATCACGGAGCAGAACCCCGGCGCCGGGGGAATGATCTCCACCACGGCCGATCTCGACCGCTTCATGACCGTGCTGTTCCGCGGCCGGCTCCTCCCGCCGGAGCAGCTCGCCGCGCTGTTCACCGTCCCGGACGTTCCATACCTGGGCGGTGACGCCAAGGACCCGGGCCACGGCCGGGCCTACTACGGTGCGGGCCTGATGCGCGTCACCCTCCCCGACGGTGTGACCGTCTGGGGCAAGACCGGCAGCACCTTCGGCTACACCGACGGGATGTTCGCCACCCGCGACCTCCGCCGCCGACTCGCGTACTCCTTCAACCCCGTCACCGGCGGCGGCAATGATCTCGCCCTTGTCAACCAGATCGTCTCTGCCGCCTTCAACCCCTGAGGCGTTTCGGGTGCCGAGACCAACGATCTGAGCGGTTCAGCCGCCGACCGTCATGCGCTCTCGCCAGCCCCTGACGGTCTCGTCGGTGAGGTGGGGACGCGGCCGAGTCCGGTCGCCACGGATCAGTGGGCAGGTTAAACGACAGCCACTCGGTGGGCTTGGCGCCCGCCCCAGCCTCTCTTCAGAACTGGGTCACAGGTCGCGTGATGCCCGTTTCGTGATCAAGTAAGTCCGAGGAGCGCGAGGGGCCGGCGGGGGTCGTGGGCGTTTCGGCGGAGGGCGGCGGCGATGTTGGTGGCCCCGGCCAGTCGGAGTGCGCCGATGGCCAGGTTGCGCCGGGTGGCCATCGTGTGGGGCGCGTTGCCAGTCCGCAGTTGCGAGGCGCCCTCGGCAAAGGTGGTGTCACGGGCGTGATGCAGGGCCTCGATCTGCCAATGGTCGCGGATCAGGGCGGCGAGCTGCGCAGGTGCGGCCCTCGGCCTTGGCCGCGCCGCGCAGGCTCTTGCCGTCCACCGCCAGGCCGCGCAGCCGCTTGGCCTGGGGCTCAACTCGGCGGCGGTCGGCCGGTCAGGGGATCGCGACGTGCTCCGAGTCGATCCAGCACTGCGGGCGGGGCATCCGAGATCCACTCGCCGACTGCCAACAGCGAGGTGGCGTCGGCCAGTACCGCGCAGGCTGCGAGCGCAAGCACGTACACGAGGGCGTGGCGCACCCCGCACGGATCACGCGGATCGGGCACCTGTGCCAGCCGCTCCAGCAGGCCGGGGCACTCCTCGGGCACGACCTCCGATTGATCACGGAGCTGGTCAAGGGCAGGTGGAATCGGCGACGATGCGTTGGCAGGCATGGTCTTCCACTCAGATCACGGGACGTCGAGAACTCCATAATCTTGGAAGCCCGCGCTGCCTCGTGTTCGGACCAACCAACCCGCTCGGACCCGGATCAATCGGAAGATCCGCCACTTTGCTGAAGCCCTGGGACCTGCCGATAAATTACTGATTGTTTTTGGGTCTGGTCAGTCCGATGAGGTTCGCGAGGTCCTGGGCGGTGGCTGCCGTGATCGGGGCGGACTTGATGGGGTGGTCAAGTCCTTCCAGGACCGGGGTGATCTCGTGGGTCGCGTCACCGACTGCGTTTGCCGGTGAGTTCAGCAGGGTGGTCAGTGCTGTGACCTGGGTCTTCCAGCGGTGTCGGATCACGGTGACCAGGAGCCGGTCGGACAGCGAGAGCGGGCCTCGGCGCAGGGTGCGGTGCCGGGCCCGCTTGTGGTGCAGGCTGATCGGCGGATGGTCGAGGATGTATTGCTCGGCCTCGGTCAGGAGCTGGGCGAACTCGTGGGCCTGCATCCCGGTGATCACGGGGTGGTGCAGCCAGCCGGGGGCCCGGTCGGCCGGCTGGCTGCGGTCCTCGTGACGTGGAGAGGGCGGCGGGGTCGGTGGTTCGGGGTGCAGGGTGTAGTTCCATGTGCCGTACCACTCGTGCTCGGTCAGGGGCAGGGCGGCCATCACCTCGTCGGGAACGGTGATGCCGGTGGGGTAGGCGCCGGGGTCGAGTTCGGCGTGGACGGTCAGTCCGCTGCGGGTGCGGGTCGCTCCGATGGTGTTGACGACGACTTCGTGGCTGGTCAGTGGCCTGCCACGCCAGTTGATACTGATCTGCGAGAACACCCGTATTCTATTTTGTTCCATTTTGAAGTTCCCGGCCAATGCCGTTTTGAATGTTCATTGAGCTGGTAGTGACGGACTGAGCGTTGCGCCGTTATGCGGGGTGTGCATCCGTGGAGCGGGGTATCTGAGCGAGTACGGCT
>NZ_JBIURV010000060.1:0-35868 GCF_044741025.1 Streptomyces sp. NPDC088246 | reverse complement strand
CGCCGCTACATCATCTGGCGAAACCGCAATGCCGACAACCGGCACCTACGCGCCGTCGTGGACAGGGCAAACGTTGCCTGATCCGGCACTAGGCTGCAGGTCAGTAAGCCTCGGCCCCGCGCGAGCGGGGGTGACTCGTGTGTCTTCTTCAGGTGAGTGAGGCTCTTGGACTCGGTCCCGCGCGAGCGGGGGTGACTCGTGTCTCTTCTTCAGGTGAGTGAGGCTCTTGGACTCGGCCCCGCGCGAGCGGGGGTGACTCCGAGTACGGCATGCACCGCCCCTTCACGACTGGCTCGGTCCCGCGCAAGCGGGGGTGACTCGTACACGGTGGCGCAGAGCAAACACCGCTCGCCCTGAGCCCCGCGCCAGCAGCGACTCGATTCACCGCCCGTACCGGGACCAAACCCTGACCTGAGCTTCGTGTGATAGCCGTGCAAGGGCCTGCGGCACACCGGCCTGGTCTGAGCCCCACGCGAACGTGGGTAGTTCGGCCAACGATCCCGGGCGAGCCAGTCTGCCAGAGGGTGTGCAACCCCCTCGATCGTGAATGACCCGCCCATAAGCGCAGGTCAACAGACCTGTCGTTTTGGGATTCTCACGTCGCTGAACAGGGATTTCTCACCAAGCGGCAGGCACTCTTCTCACTGAGTGCCGAGACGCCGTACATCGGCCAACCACTACGCCAAGAGTTTTCGCTCCCTTCGCTTGGACGTCTCAGTGAGAATCACCCCGGGCAGTGAAGTGAGAGTCAGCACCACATCACCGGCCTGCACGCCGTTCCGTATGACACGGAGACCGAGGTCGGCGTGACGAAGGCGTTCCCGCTCGGCAGGTGGGTGCACCAGCAGCGCCGTGCGTACCGCACCGGCGAACTCGACAACCACCGCAAGGAACTCCTCGACGCGCCCGAGGCCAGGATGGTCTGGGAACCCGGCGACGAAGCGTGGGAGACAAAACTCGCCGCACTCCGCTCCTACCACCGCGCCCACGGACACCTCGCCCCCCGACAGGACGCCCTATGGGGCGAAGGCGACAACGACCTGGTACCCATCGGGCAGCTCATGGCCAACCTGCGCAGGAGGGGCGGACTCGGCAAGGACCCGGAGCGGGCCGAGGACCGGGCACAACAGCTCACCGTGATCGACCCCGACTGGAACTGCCCCTGGCCACTAAACTGGCAACGCCACTACGCCGTACTCCACGACCTCGTCGACGCCGACGGCACACTGCCCGACATCCAGCCCGGTGTGCTCTTCGAAGGCGACGACCTCGGGAAATGGCTGGACCGGCAAAAGCAACCGAACACCTGGGCGCAGCTGTCCGACGAGCAGCAGGAGCGGCTGACCAGGCTCGGTGTCCAGCCCGCTAAGGCGCCGGCTCCCGCCCCGGCCGCCAAGAACACGGCGAAGGGACCGACCAAGGCGCAGCGGGCATTCCAGCGGGGCGTAGCGGCCCTCGCCCAATGGGTAAAGCGAGAAGGCACCGACCGGCCGGTACCACGCGGCCACAGCGAAACGATCACCGTCGACAGCGAAACCGAACCGGTAGTCGTCAAGCTCGGCGTATGGATTTCGAACACCAAGCAACGGCGGGACAAACTCACCCAAGAGCAACGGGCCGCGCTCGCGGAGCTGGGTGTGAAGTGGGCATGACGGCCGCTGGCGGCCGGACGCTGAACCGGACCGGCAGCGAAGGCACCGGGCGTCATCGCCCAGGGCTTCGGGCTTGCCCGTCGGCGTGGGGCGGGCCTGCAACACGCGCCCCAGAGGGCCGTTGGGTCAGTGTTTGAACTCGGAAGTCGTTCACCGAGCACATCCCCGCCCCGGGCCCGGCTGACTGAGCTGTGGTGTGCGGCCGGACGCCGGCGGCACCCGTAGATCTCGCTCAGCTGCGGCAGGCGCGCCACGGCGGAAGTGGTCCGGGGTTGCGCTGTTCCACGAAAGCCAAGGACGGGGGGCGTCGTGCTGTCGACAACCTGGGTTTCCCTGGCCTGGTCCTCCTGCTCGATGGGCTCGCCGGCCGGTGGCCCGCTCACCCGTCGGGGCAACGGGCCACCGAGCGCGACGGTCAGGAGTGGACCTCCGCCAAACGCCGCGCGGTGCTACTCCCGATCGCACGGGCCACGCCGCCGAGCGCGAGCGCGACCGTCACCAGGACCGCGCTGACCAGCAGCGGCGAGCGGAAACCGAGGTCCGCGCCCAGGGCGACGCCGCCGAGGGCCGGGCCGGCCGCGGCACCGACGTTCAGCGCCGCGGTGGCGAACCCGCCGGCCAGCGTCGGCGCGTCCGAAGCCGCGTAGAGAGCCTGCGCGATCAGGGTGGAGCCGACCGCGAACGAAAGCGCCCCCTGTACGAACACGAGCACCAGAGCGATGACCGGGTTGCCGGCCGTGAGGGCGAACAGGAGCCAACCGGCCAGCAGCGCCACGCCACCGACCGCCAGTACCTGGACGGGTCGGCTGTCCGACAGCCGGCCGCCGAGATTGACACCGATGAACGAGCCGATGCCGAACAGCGCCAACGTAACAGGCACCCACACGGTGCCGAGGCCGGCGACATGAGTGATCACCGGCGTCAGATACGTGAACGAACAGAACGTCGCGCCGTTGACACACGCACCGAGCACCAGCGTCACGATCAACCGCGGGGTGCGCAACGCCCGCAGCTCGTGACGGACACTCAGTGCGTCGGGGGCGGCGGGAGTCGCCGGCACCGAACGCAGGATGGCGATAACGGCGGGCGCGGAGATGACGGCCACGCCCCAGAACGCCGATCGCCAGCCCCAGAACTCGCTCAGTACGGCACCGAGGGGAACCCCCGCGACGCAGGCGAGAGTCACACCGCTCAGGAGCACCGATGTGGCCCGTCCCCTGGCCCTGGGACCGGCCATGCTCGCCGCGGTCGCGAGACCGACGGCCAGGAAGCCGGCGTTGGCCAGCGCGGCGATCACCCGCGTGACGAACAGAACCTCGAAGCTGCTGGTGAGGGCGCCGGCCACATGCGCCAGAAGGAAGGTGACCAAGAAGGTCAGCAGCGCCCGGCGGCGGGGCCAACGCAGGCTCAGCATGGCGACCAGCGGCGCACCGACGATCATGCCGACGGCGAAGGCCGAGGTGAGCGAGCCCACGGCCGGGATGGACACGCCGAGATCGGCGGCGATGTCCTGCACGAGACCGGAGAGGCATGAATTCCGATGTTCCCTGGGCAAAAACGGCCAGCCCGAGAACATAGACGGCAAATGGCATGAAGAGACTCCAACTACATCGCAGCTCAAAGGAGACGCGACACACGAACGATGTCGCGCAGAGGAGGCCCGGAAGACATCCAGGCGCAATCCCGCGATGCGGTTGATCCAACGGCAGATGCGCGACCCACTGCTCGGCTTCGGAGCAGAGTCGTCAGAGAGCTTTCGCGATCAGCCACCGGATCACCGGTGGCCAGCTTCTTTCCGCCTCAGGACTGGACACGCTCCACAACATAGCAACGCCCGGATCGCCGTGCCTGACGAATAGACACCCTGGCATCCCGGCGTCGAGACGCCGGCTCCGCTTGCCGTCTCTCCAGCGGCGCGCAGATGGGCGAGCATCTCGCCGTAGCGGTCGGCGTCCAGGGTGTAGCGGGCCGCCAGGTCGGTCAGGCCGATGTTCGCCGCGCCGGGCCGGTCGCGCTCGCGCAGCATGATCCGGCGCAGGTTGTCCTGGCCGACGCGAGCCAGACCGCGGCCGAAGCGGTCGCGGGGCGATCCGATCTCCGGCGGCGCGGCGGCGGAGATCGGATCGCCGACCCTTGGTCGATGAACGCGCCGATAGGCTCGAGGCGTGGCGACAGACGACTCTTTGGCAACCATGCAGCGATCACTGGGCGACCCAGCCATCAACTACCCGTTGTGGCCGCCGCTGACCGAGGGCTGTCCCAGGACCAGCACCAACGACATCGCCTACCCGGTCGAGGTCGACTACGACTATGACCAGGCCAGATCGGACCTCTTCTCCCCGGCCGACAGCACGACGCGGGGCACCGGCCTGGATCGGTGGGCACCACTGCTCCCGCCGCTGGCCGCGCCAGGCCTGGGCGAAGGGGGCACGCCGCTGATCGAACTCGAGCCCCAAGTCTTCATCAAGGATGAGTCACGCAACCCCACATGGAGCCACAAGGACCGCATGAACCGCTGCACCACCAGCGCCGCCGTGGGGGTCAACGCGCCGGGAATTGTGGTCGCCTCCTCCGGTAACCACGGCGCATCCGCAGCCGCTTTCGCAGCCCGTGCCGGCCTGCGGTGCGTCGTGTTCGCAGGCCCAGACATGCCACTGGCAGTCGACGCGTTCCTCAACGCCTACGAAGCGGTGGTACTGCCGGTGCCCTGGGCCGCTCGATGGCCGTTGATGCAGCAGGTCGTCGACCGCCTGGGCCTGCACCCGGTCAGCAACCTCACCCCAACGCACACCGGTCACGCCTTCGGTCCCGAGGGATACAAGACCATCGCCTACGAGATCTACCTGGACATCGGCGTTCCCGGAGCCGTATTCGTGCCCACCGGTTACGGCGAACTCCTCTTCGGTATCTGGAAGGGGTTCACCGAACTGCGACGTCTTGGCCTGACCGAACGCCTACCGCGCATGTTCGCTTGCGAACCTACTGCTGCAGCACCGCTCGCCCAGGCCATGCGTCAGGGCCTTCCGGCGGCGCACGTGGCCGTGGAACCGACCGATGCGTACTCGATCGTTTCCGCGGTCAGCGGCTACCGCGGGGTGGTCGCCGTCCGCGACAGCGGTGGCCAGGTGGTGGTCCTCAGCGACGAGCAGCTTGGAGCCGCCTGCAGCGAACTGGCTCGTGCCGGCCTGTGGACGGAACTCTCCAGCGCCGCCGGGCTCGCGGCGCTACGCACCGTCGAGATCCGCGACGAGCCGGTGGTTTGCATATCCACCTCCAGCGGGTTCAAGGACCGTAACGTCGGCTCCCGAAAGACCGAGAGCATCGCCCCTGAATGGGGAGAAGTGATGCACAGGCTGCATAACGCAGGGATCCACGAGTGACTTCGGCGCAGTGTGCGCTTCGGGCGGGCACTGTCACGTTGGCGAATGGCGTGGGTGGATCTTCGAGTTGATCATGTGGAGGGGGATCGTCCGCGGGGAGCGCGTCGCTGTCGGAGCAGGCGACTCCCGTCGGCGCGAGATGGTGACCCGGACCGGGACGACGTCGGTCACCGGGTGGCGGTGCACGGGAACGTACAGGCCCCAGTCGGCGTCACCGGCTGTGAGCCAGCCTCCGGCCCACGGGGCGTCGGTGGTCTTCAGCACGCGACCGGCGAGTGGGCCGTCCAGGAGTCGACCGATCACAGCGCTACCTCCATCCGGCGGGACTATCCCGCCTCACCCTTGGTGGGACTCGGTACCGAAGGACAGCACCGGGGCGCTGGCGACATCCGTCCTGACGCGCGCCGCCAGCTTGTCGCCGGTGCTCCCCCAAGAGGGCTCGTAGCCTGCGTCAGCCGACGCTGTCCCGAGAATGCAGAAACTGGCAGGCAAGGGGTGGGCGATGCGGGAGAACTGACGCTACGGACTGCGGGGTGCTGGCCCTGCCGACTGGCCGCTTGGAGAGGCGGACGTGGGACAGATCGAGCAGGGATTGGAGCGTGCGTTGCGCACCCGGCCCATTCCCTCAAGCACTGAGGCCCGCCTGCGATTTCTGCTGACGACGCACCGGGGTTCCACCCGGAAGGTGGCCACGGTGCTGGGGGTGTCGCAGCGCACTGTGCAGCGGTGGGTGACAAAGAGATCCGGAGCACGTCGTCCGCCGGGTCCGCTGCAGGTCCGGGCGATCGAGGAAGCGGTTCTGGCTCGGTGGCAGCCCCGGGTACGGGCCCGTCGGCGTGCCCAGGCAGAGGCGGAGGGCTTCGTCTTCCACACCCGTGCACGATTCGGGTTCACGGCTCCTGCGGGATCCTCGGACGATCCGCGGGTGCGGTGGATCACCCAGGACCTGCCAGGAGAGGTAGCCCGGGAGCTATTCGCCGCTCGGGATGCCGGCGCGGGCGAGCAGCAGCAGACGGTGATCCTGGCCCGGGCGCTGGGACACGCCTACTTTCGCGAATGGGGCCGCCGGGCCCACGGGCTGCACATCGCTTTCAGCGACGTCGAGTTCGCCGACTTCTCGATCGGCTGAGGCTGACTCTTCGAGCGACCGCGTCAGGGGGTTCAGCGTCGCGAGGGCCTGACGCGGCTGGCCGGCGTCGCTTCGTACCTCTCGGCTTCCTGCCGCTCGCGCCAGTCCCACTCCACACGGCCGACCGGGCCTTTGCGGCGGGCTGCGGGCGGCTGTGGCGGGCGCAGCCTGGCCGTCTCCGCCACGCGCAGCAGGTGCCCACGGTCGCCTGGCGCGGCGAGCAGTTCCTGCTCCTCGCTGGATACCAGCCGGGTGAAGCAGGCCGCAGCCCGCAGGAAGACGCCCGCCCAGGGCGGTACGGGGTAGGCGGCGCAGCCGTCGGTGTAGCGGGCGTGGTCGTGCAGGGCGAGCGTGGCCGCGGCGTCGTCGTAGTCGCGGGGGCGTGCGGTGGCGAGTTGCTGGAGGGAGGCGCCGGTGGTCAGTGCGGCGGCGACAGCCGCGGCGAGGTGGGGATGTGCGGTCGCCGCGTGCAGCCGGTGGGCGACCTGCTGGGCAATGTGCGCGGTGAGCGGCACGGGCGGTGGGCGGTGCCGCCAGACGATCGGGGGCGGCGTGCACGGGGCGGTGCAGGGGCGGGGGCTGTCGTAGGAGACGAGGCGGTCCAGTGCGGGCAGGGTGAGCCACCGACTGACCGGCCCGGCGGGCTCGTCTGCCGGCGAGGGTTCGGTGATAGGCGTGCCGTAGTAGTGGCGGCGGGCTGCCTCGAAGTCGGCGGTGACGGTGTAGTCGGCCGTCCGCAGGGCCTGGTGCAGAGCGGCGGGAAGGTGAGGGCGGTGGCAGACCAAGGTCAGGTGGATACCGGTGAGGGCATGCAGCCGCAGGAGGCGCATCGCGCGACGGGCGGTGAGGCGGTGGGCGCGCAGGACGGTCAGCCGGGTGACGGGCAGGGCGGTCATCCAGGCGGCAGCGGCTTCCCAGGCGGGCTGACGCCCGGCGGGGAAACGGCCCGGGAGCAGGGGCGGTTTGCCCAGGGCGGCGAGAAGGTCGTGGGCGAGGCCGGTCTCGCTGGTAGTACCCGGGCCGGGGTGCAGGGTGATCCGGCCGGACGGCGGGTGGTGGGCGGCCAGGGCGGTGTGCGTGTGCAGCGCGTCGTCGTGGCGGTCGAGAATCACGGTGACGGGCGGCAGCGGCGGGGCGGGAGGCATGGGCGGTGTAGGTGGTCAGGCAAGGCGGCTGAAGGCCCAGCGCAGCAGTTCCTGGTCGACGCGGGGGCGGCCGGTGCGGGCCAGAGCGGTGCGAGTGTGGGCGGTCAGCTGGGCCCAGGCGCGGAAGTTGCCGTGCGCGGCGTGGCTATCGGCGAAGGCGATGTCATCGGGGTCAGCGTCGGCCCAGATCGGGTGGAACAAGGGGATGACGTCGAGGACCTCGCTGGGGGTGAGGCGGGTGAAGTGCTGCCAGATGAAGATGCGGGAGGAGAGCATCGGTTCGCGGCGCAGCACGGTGTGGCAGCCCTCGCCGCCGACGAAGATGATGGCGAGCTGGGTTGAGGGTTCGTCCCAGAGGTAGCGGAAGTATTCGAACGCTTCCCCGTTGAGCCACTGGGCCTCATCCACGAGGAAGGTACGGGGGCGTTCGGCCAGAGCTGTTTTCAGCAGTCGGTCGAATTCGCTGGGGTGGCGCGGTGGTTCACCGGCCAGGTCGAGTGCGGTGAACAGTTCGTAGCGTACTGCGCGGGCGGTGGGGCGGGCGCGGAAAGTGACCCGGTGGACGTCCTCGCCGGGTTCGAGTTCGCGCAGGCAGGTGTTGACGGCGAGGGTCTTGCCGAAGCCGGCGCCGCCGTGGATGCACATCATGGCGCGGGCGGCGACGGTGTCGGTGATGCTCTCCCGGGCGGTGAGCAGGGCGCGGGTGGTGACCACGGACGCATCGGGCAGGTCGACGTACTGGTAGGTGGCCGCGGTCATCAGGTGTCTCCGTCTTCGTCGGTGGTGGGACGTGCGGCCCGCCCGTCGCGGCGGTCCGGGGCGGTCTCTTCATCGCCACCGGACGGGAGCGGGCCGGGCTGGCCTGGCGTGGTCAGCGCGGTCAGGGAAGCAGGAGTGCGCCACCCGGCCGGAGGGGCGGCCGGCGGGATGAGGTCCGGCAGCGCCAAGTCCGACAGGTCGGAGTCGGTGGCCTGGGCGAGTTCGGCCCCGGCCTGGGCAGTGGTCAGGGCGCCGAGCCGCTGTGGGGCTTCGGCCTGGGTGGCGGCGGCGTAGCGCTCGCGCTGGGAGGCCTCCAGGTCCTTCTTCAGACGGCGGGCGCGGGCCGCCCGCGCCCGCCGTACAGCGCTGATCTCTTCCTCGGTGGCCTGGTCGGCCAGGTCCGCAGGACCCAGGTATCGGCCGGTGGCCGCGTGGTAGACCTCGATGCGGTGGTCGTGGTGCGGCATGAAACGGACCCGGACCTGGATCCCGGCCTGCCCGGTCATCCACGCCCCCACGTAGTCGCGTTTCCTGAAGCGGATACCGCGGGTGGTCAGCGTGCGGGTACCGGCCTCTTCCAGGGTGAACGTCCACAGATCCGTAGCCGGCACGTCCCGCAGCGGGGTGGGATCGTCCTGCCACGCCTCAAGCGGAGTCTTGCCCCGTAAGGGCGCGGGGCAGTGCTCGGTGTTCCACCACCGTGTCCAGTCCAGCAGCCGGGCGGTGAAGTCCTCGAAGCCGAGCAGCACCTCGTCCTTCGGTCGGGACGGGCGTTTACCCGGGCGCGGCTGGCGGGCGTAGCCGGGCAGCGCGGCTAGGAACATGCCTTCTACCGACCGGTTGAGGCCCTCGACGGTGCCTTTGAGGTGGGGGGTGTAGGCGGGCAGGTCCTCCACGGTGACGTCCAGGAGGTCGAACGCGGCGGTCACCGTCCGGGACAAGAAGTCCTTGCCGCGGTCCACCCGCACCTTCTCCGGCAGACCGCCGAACGGGCCGTAGGGGTCCTCACGCAGGACCGCGGAGCGCAGCGCGGCCAGCACCGACTCCCGCGAGGGATGTATCGGGGTGACGGCGACGCCGGTGATCGCGTTGGTGGCGCAGTCAGTGAACCAGGTGATCCACGGTCTGCGGGCGGTGCCGTCAACGTCGATGAGCACGGGGGCCTGCATGTGGTCGGTCTCCCACACGTGGTTGCGCCAGCTCCGTGGCCGGGCCAGGAACACATCGTGTTTCCGTGCGGCCCGTTCCCCTCCCGCGAGCCCGGCCCGCTCCCCCGGCGTCAGATCCCGGCGGATCGCGCGGTGCAGCGTTGTCAGCGAGGGTGGGTCCGCAGGCGGGGACTGCCGAGCGGCACGCACGACCAGCTCGCGATGAACTGCCCGCACGTTCCCCTTCCACAGTGCGAGCAGGCCACGGACTTCGGGCGTGATCGTGAACCTGGCGTCGGCTCGGGATCGGGCGCCGGGGTAGGCGGCTGCGGTCTCATCGCTCTGAGCAGCTGCCAGCCAGCGCCACACCGTGCGCTCCGATGCCCCCAGCGCGTCCGCAGCCACCCGTACGTGACCTGCTGTCAGGTTTCCCCCGACCCGCAGGGCGAGCAGCCTCCGCACCGCAGGGCCACGCATTGCCATCCTCGACGCCGCGGGCAGCCCGCCGGCTGCACGGACAGCGTCACCGTCCTCCATGCCAGTTCCCCTCATGCGGGTGGGTCGTCGTGTGTGCTGGCCGCCGGAGCGTGCGCCGGGTTCACAGCGGCGGCGCGACCCGCTGGCACAGCCGCCCCAGCAAGGCCCGGTTGGCAACCGCGTCAGCAGTGATGAGCAACGCGTTCTGCAGGTGTGTGGTCAAAGCGGCCCAAGTGCGGAGCGTGCCGTGCGCAGACGTCTGGTCGATCCATGCCAGATCCTCGGCCGAGACAGTGCGCCACAGCGGATGGAAGCCGGTCACCACGGTCGTCACTTCCGTTACGGCCAGACGTGGAACCTCCTGCCACGCACCGATACGCGACGCCAACTGCGGCAGCCGGGCCAGCGCCCGCTCGGTGCCAGCCCCGCACAGCACCAGCGTGATCCGTGTGCCCGGGTGGTCCCACAGGCTCTGGAGGTACTCCAGGCACGGCACGGGCAGGCGCTGTGCCTCATCGATCACGAGCACCCGCGCCTCGCTCAGAGCCCCCGCGACTACGGCGTCGGCGAGCGCCGATGTGTGCGGGAAGCGGCCCGGCAGTGCCAGAGCGTCGAACACCGCCCGCCTCATGCCGGCCACCGACGGGCGCACCGGCACCGGCACCCACGTCACCTTCCAGCCCGCGGGCACCTCGCTGAGCGCCATCCGAACGGCCGCGGTCTTGCCCCGGCCCGGGTCGCCGAACACACACACCGCGCCCTCGGCCGCCATCGCCTGCCCGACCGCCTCGGCCACCGCACGCACCGACGACGTCCACACCAGTTGCGCTCCCGCCGGCAACGCCACCCCCGCCACCGCACCGCTCTCCCCCGACGGCAGGACTGCGGACGCCGCCGTCGGCACGGAGCGCGGCAGCCGGAGCGCGGCAGCCTTCGCCACGTCATCCTCACGCGGCCCGGCCAGGTCGAGGTCAGCCAGTGCCTGCCGCGTTTGCTGCTCCTCCCGCTCCCGCCGCACCACCACGCGATCCGGCAGCACCCGGCCGGCCTCCAAGTCCCGGCGCACCACCCGGTGCAACGACGCCAGCGAGGGCACCTCTCCCCCGGCATCCTTCAGGTGCCGGTGCAGCACCGACACATTCCCGCCCGCCTGCGTCAGCACCTCCCACGCCTGGTCGGACAACTCCAGCCGCGCCCGCGGCCGCCGCCCCACACGGCCCTCCGACCGCGCCGCCCCCAGCCAGCGCCACACCGTCCGCACAGTCACCCCATCGACCTGGGCGCCCGCACGCACGTGCGCCGTGGTCAGCGCCCCGGCCGCATCGAGCTCCAGCAACCGCGCGACCAGCACCGGCCTGGACACCCTCAACCCCGCCGTAACCTCACCCCACGCGCCTGACTCCCCCACCCCACGTCCTTCCCCCGGCGGACACCGACACCGACCACCGTGCCGCCGCGCAGCAATCGAAGGATCAGAAGTGCCGTTCCCGAGACAGCGGCACGGGGCGGGGTGTACCGCCCCATGACAGCCACACCCTCCCCAGGTACCGCCCCGTGTCAGTGACCACGCCCTCGCTCAACACCCCACCAGCGAAACAGCCTCAACCTGGCATATCGCCACTGCACCAGACCGGCACATCGCAGCTGGGTCCGGTCGCACCGTCACCGGGCCCGGGAAGGGCCCCGGGCGCCGCGGAGCGCCGACGGCGATGAGGGCCAGCTGCGGGACAGCTCGACCGGCCGGGCCACGGGGCGGCCAGGGAGCAAGTTCCCTACGGCTACGCCGTGTTCCTGCAGGTCAGAGAGCCGTGGAGACTTCGGTCCCGAGAAGTTCAAAGTTTTTTCAGATCTTGTGTGACATTCGCAGTTTTCCCCGCACATGAGCCCGTACAACAAGTCGACTGCGTCTCCAAACTACGCGCGACAAAAGCAGATTGTCGCCCGCTCGGCGCGGTCCAGAACCGGGGAGATTTTTATGCTTACGGACGAGATCACTCAGGCCGTGGACGCCTGCCTGGCCACCGACCGAGCAGACCGCATACAGCAGGGCGCCGCCCTGGTCGAAGAACTGGCTCACTACGGCCTCGACGGCCCGGAGTACATGAAGTTCCGTAACGAGCTGTGGGCGCAGAGCGAGCCGATCCTGAAGGGCGTGATCCGCAACGGCAAGCTCGGCCAACTCGCGATCAAGCGCCACCGCGAGCGGGGCATCGCTCTCTGGATCAGCCCCGAGGACGCCGCCACCCTGAAGGCCGACGCAGCCGCCCGCGACGAGATCCTTATCGAGATGCAGATCAAGGCGCTGAAGACGTTCCGGCGCAAGGCGCTGATCGAGAAGGAATGGGACCCGAACTACGGCGGCCCCCGTGGGGCCAGCTGCCTGATGACGTACTACATCCACACGTGCATCTGGGAGTTCGGGCGGGTGTTCAAGAAGTGGGCGCAGGAGCAGGTCCGCTGGCACGAGCTGCACGCACTCAGCGACTTCGGGGAGGAGACGCCGGGCGGGCGCAGGGGAATCGCAGGCCTGCTCCAGGCATCCGGCTACCTGGTCGAGCCCGAGGCCTTCGTCACCATCTTCGAAGAGATCCTGGACGAGCAGAAGCGGGAGACCCAGGCGGTCATCCGGCTGACCATCGACGGGTACCCGGACACCGAGATCGCGGACAAGCTGAAGATCACCAACGCGGCAGTGCGCATGCGCAAGAGCCGCTTCCGGGAGGTCATCTACCAGGCCGCCCGGGAGCGGCGCATCTGGATCCCCGAGCAGCTCCACGCCGCCGGGGTACCGCCCCTCACCGGGACGGCGCCCCGGCCCGTGCCACCGCACCGAAGCGGCAGGACCCTTCACCGGGGGGGCGCGTGCGGGCATCCAGACACGGTCGGCGGTGGGGGCGTGGAGGCAGAGTTGAACGGCGGCCAGGTCGACGGCGTCACGGATGTTCAGACCTGGGTCGTCCGCGTCGGCTGCTGCTGTGGCGCGCAGGGTGTCCGCGCGGTGGTGGAGCCGGTCGGCGAGGTGGCGTTGCTCTGCGGTGAGGGCGCGGCGGGCGCGAGGGACGGGAGGCGGAACAAGGGGTGGGACGGGGCGGCGGTATCCGCCGCGGGAACGGTCCGGGGTGGGCTTGGCCACCGACACCCACCACGGTGCAGCCGTACAGCCCTCGGAAGGATCAGAAGTACCGTTCTCAAGACAGCGCCACGGGGCGCGGTGTACTGCCCCATGACAGCAGTGTTCCTCGCATGCACCGCTCCACGGCAGTCACCTTCTCTCCCATTCAACGCTCGGACAGCGAAAACACCCCGGCCTGACATACCGTCACTGACACCCAACCACCGACATCAACCCGGCACATCGCGTCGAGTTGTCCTGTTGCGTACTGTCGTTGCCCAACATGCCTTCATACGCTGGCAGTTCACCTATCCGCCCATTTCAGGGGGTGTCGTGCCAGCCGACACGATGTACTGCTACACCTGCGAATCTGACGAACAGCACCGTCGCCTCAATGCCACGGAGAAAGACTGGCTCAAGAAGCGCACAGGCCGGAGGACCGTCGAGGAGTTCTTCATGTGCAAGGCGCCGGGCTGCCGCAATCTGCGGACCGGTTTCAACAAGCGCCCCTTCGAGCCTGTCATCCGGGTGCCCTTGCCCGACTGACCCCTCGCGGGACAGCAGACCCGCCGACACACCCTGCCGGGCGAGCCGGAGCAGCGTCCCCGTCCCTGCTGCTGCGTTTGATTCCGGCGCGGCGTCAGCCGCCGCCGGAGGTGCCAGCCCCGCGCTCCGAGCCGATGCTGCCCCTCGAATCCGGCCTTGACGCGCCCGGCACCCCGCCGGCGGCTGCGGAGCCGGATCTCGACTGGTGGCCTGCGCCCGCAACCGGCGTGCCGGAATGGGCCGTCGACGCCGACTCGGCACCCCCTCCCGGGGCGGCCGACACATCAGAAACCGCTGTACGCCCCTCCGGGCCGCAAACGGCAGCCGCCCCGAACTGGGCCCGGGACGGCTGACAGGCGCTCAGAGAGCGCTACAGAGGCACTTGTAGGATCTCGGGGAGCTGAGATGACACCCGCTCTTCAGTGCGACTTGGGCTGCGGGAGGGGACGCCCGAATGGCCTCCGCGCGCACTCGCCGTGCGCAGAATCAGGGGTTGAGCAACACCTTGATCGCGGTGATCATCGACTGTCCGGTACCGCGCGCCACAGGTCGGAGCCACAGACGCACGAGGCAACGACCTCAAGTCAGGCCGGCACCGGCGCGGGCTGGACCCGCTTCGCGTCCCAGGCCAGCCACACGCAGGCGGCCGCGAGCAGTACGCCGTGCGCGATCCGCAGCGCGGGCGGACCGAAGAACTGCGGCAGGAACAGCCCGAATCCGACCGCGAACAGGATCGCCGGCACCGTGCGCATCCGGGCCGCGACGAGGATCGCGGCCGCCGCCATGGTCAGCAACCCGAGCCCGAACATCGTCATCGCGAACGGGTTGTAGCGCACGTCCTCGGCCAGGTCGAGGACGTTCGACTGGTTGGCCATCGCATGCAGGCCGAAGTCCTCGGCGCCGTAGTACGGCAGCGTCAGGCCGGCGCCGATCCAGAACACGATCGCCGCCACGCGGTTGATCGACAGCAGTGCAATCGCAACCAGGATGAACCCGATCATCGCGCACAGGTGCGCGACGATCCACGCGGTAGAGCCCATCGCGGCGGCGGCACCCGAGGTGGTGGACTCGTCCTCCCACGGGCGGAGGGCGGGGTAGAGCAGGAACAGTACGCCTGCGACGGACAGCGGGATCCTCATGATTCGCTCCTCAGGCTGGCGAGATACATCTGGATGAGCTGGTCGTAGGTGTCGTCGAGGTCTTCCGGCAGGCCGAAGCCGTCCCCGGATTCGATGGACACGAAGCCGTGCACGAGCACCCGCAGGCGCCGGGTCGCGTGCACGGCCGCCGAGCCCTCGAGCCCGTAGCCGCGCAGCGTGGCATACATGACGCTGACGAGCTTCGCGCCGGCCGCCTCCTGGATCGGGTCGTGCAGCGGGTCCATCGGCAGCGCGGCGTACCGCTTCGGGTGCGCGGCGCCGTACGCACGGTAGGCGCGCATCAACCCAGTGACCGCCTCGTCGCCGCCGGTGCCCAGGACGGTCGTCGCGATCCGGTCGGTCATGTCCTCCAGTACCCGTGCTCCGACAAGCGTCTTCAGTTCGCCGAGGCTCGCCACGTGCTTGTAGAGCGACGGCGTGGCGACCCCGCAGCCGTGCGCCACGGCGGCGAGCGTGAGGCCGTCCGGCCCGTGCTCGTCCACGATGCCGAGCGCCACGTCGACCACGGCGGCCGGCGTCAGCGACCTCTTAACAACCATAGCTCAGAGGCTAACGTCATTAGCCAAGGACGTCAATCGGCACCGGAGCCGGCGAGTGGATGATTCGGACCGTGGCGTAGCGGCCGCGACGGTGGACCAGGTGACACCGACCATCGTGCCGCCGCACAGCCACCGAAGGATCAGAAGTGCCGTTCTCAAGACAGTGGAGCGGAGTGGGGTGTACCGCCCCATGACAGCCAGTCCCGCTACAGATACCGGCCCATGGCAGTGACGCTCTCCTTCATAAACGCCTGAACAGGGGAAACACCCCGGCCTGACCTGTCGTCACTGACACCCGCTCACTGACACCAAACCGGCACATCGCACGTAAGTGGGTGGGATTCCCTGCAAGATCATCTGTCCCGACCCAGGGAGCACGCGCCACCGTCGTGTCAGCGACCGGCTCCGGGAAGACGATCACTGCCGCAGCCGCCGCCCTGGACAACTTCCAGAACGGGCGGATCCTCGTCATGGTCCCCACTTTGGATCTTCTGGTGCAGACCGCACAAGCGTGGCGCCGGGTCGGCCACACCGCGCCCATGGTCGCGGTGTGTTCGCTGGAGAAGGATGACGTCCTGGAGCAGCTCGGGGTGAACACGACCACGAACCCCATCCAAATGGCCCTGTGGGCCGGACACGGGCCCGTGGTGGTGTTCGCCACGTACGCCTCTCTCGTGGACCGGGAAAACGTCGATGCCCCGTTGGGTCAGCAGAAGGTGCGGGGGCCGCTGGAGGCCGCTCTCGCGGGTGGTGAGCGGCTGTACGGACAGTCCATGGACGGGTTCGACCTCGCGGTCATCGACGAGGCGCATGCTACGGCTGGTGATCTTGGTCGGCCGTGGGCGGCGATCCACGACAACACCCGCATCCCCGCGGACTTCCGCCTCTACCTCACCGCTACTCCGCGCATTCTGGCGGCGGCGCGGCCGCAGAAGGGCAAGGACGGCAAAGAGCTGGAGATCGCGAGCATGACCAGCGATCCGGCAGGCCCCTACGGCGAATGGGTCCACGAGCTGGGTCTCTCGGAGAGCGTCGAGCGGGGCGTCCTTGCCGGATTTGAGATCGACGTGATCGAGATCCGTGACCCCGAGCCGGTCCTCGGCATGTCCGAGGAAGCACTTCGGGGCCGGCGGCTCGCCCTGCTCCAGACCGCGCTGCTGGAGCACGCGGCCGCGCACAACCTCCGCACCGTGCTGACCTTCCACCAGCGGGTCGAGGAAGCCCGTGCCTTCGCGGAGAAACTCCCCGAGACCGCCGCCGAGCTCTACGCCACCGAAGCATCCGACCAGTTCCTCAAGGACGCAGCCCGGCTGCCGGCTTCTTCGATCGATGCGGAACTTTACGACCTGGAGCCCTACCGCCATGTTCCTCCGGAGCGGGTCTGGGCGCAGTGGCTGTGCGGCGACCACCTCGTGAGCGAGCGGCGCGAAGTTCTGCGGCAGTTCGCCAACGGGATCGACGCCGACGATCGCCGAGTGCACCGGGCGTTCCTCGCCTCCGTCCGAATCCTCGGGGAAGGCGTCGACATCGTCGGCGAGCGAGGTGTCGAAGCCGTGTGCTTCGCGGACACGCGTGGGTCGCAGGTCGAGATCGTCCAGAACATCGGCCGCGCGCTCAGGCCCAACCCCGACGGGGCGACAAAGGTCGCCAGGATCATCGTGCCCGTCTTCCTGGAACCCGGCGAAGACCCCACCGACATGGTCGCCTCCGCCTCGTTTGCACCCCTTGTCGCTCTGCTTCAAGGGCTGCGCTCCCATGATGAACGTCTGGTCGAGCAGCTCGCATCCCGCGCCCTGACGCGGAGCAGCAGGCAACGACCGGTCCATGTAAAGCGAGATGAGGACGGACGGATCACCGGAGCCGAGGGTGCCGGTGAGGGTGAGGTCGTCGAGCTGGAGGACGGGACCGAAGCCGTCGTCGAGGCCGCGCTGCTGCACTTCTCGACACCTCGTGATCCTGCGACGATCGCGGCGTTCTTGCGGACCCGGGTGTTCCGGCCCGAGTCGCTGGTGTGGTTGGACGGCTACCAGGCCCTCCGCCGGTGGAGGGAGGAACACGAGATCACCGGGCTGTACGCGGTGCCCTACGACACCATGGTCGAGGTCGGTGTCACCCGGTTCCCGCTGGGGCGGTGGGTCCACCAGCAACGGCGTGCGCACCGGGCCGGTGAACTCGACACCCACCGCAAAGAACTCCTCGACCAGGAGGGGATGGTCTGGGAGCCGGGCGACGAAGCGTGGGAGACGAAGCTCGCCGCGCTCCGGTCGTTCCACCGGGCCCACGGGCACCTGGCGCCGCGGCAGGACGCCGTATGGGGCGAAGCCGACGACGAGCTGGTGGCGATCGGGCAGCTCATGGCCAACCTCCGGCGCAAAGACGGCCTCGGCAAAGACCAGGAACGTGCCGGGACACGGGCCCAGCAGCTGGCCGCGATCGATGAGGACTGGAACTGTTCCTGGCCTCTCGATTGGCAACGGCACTACCGGGTCCTCGCCGACCTCGCCGACACCGAAGCCGACGGCACCCTCCCCGACATCCAGCCCGGCGTCCTCTTCGAAGGCGACGACCTCGGGAAATGGCTCGCGCAGCAGCGCAGGGCACACACCTGGGCGCAGCTCACCGGTGTGCAGCAGGAACGGCTGACCGGGCTCGGCGTGACACCCGAAGAGCCCCAGCCGGCACCGGTGAAAGCAGGGGCGGCCAAGGAAGCGGGTGGTCTGTCGGCACCGTTCCGGCGAGGAGTCGCAGCCCTCGCCCAATACCTCCACCGCGAAGGACACGAGCGGCCAGTCCCGAGGAAGCATGAAGAGCCCGTCGAGGTCGACGGCCAGGAGCATGTCGTGAAGCTCGGCGTGTTCATCAGCAACACCAAAAGCCGCCGCGACCGGCTCACCCCGGAGCAGCACGCCGCCCTCGCCGAGCTCGGGGTGGAGTGGGCGTAGGACGCTGGAACAGGGCCGGAGCCAGCCTGCCGGGTGGCGTGGGCGCGGTGGGTCAGGAGCCAGCGCCGATTCGGCTGAACGCCCAGCGCAGCATGTCCTGGTCGACGTGAGTGCGACCGGTGCGGTGGAGGGCTGTGTGGGTGTGGGCGGTCAGGCGGGCCCAGTTGCGGAAGTTTCCGTGGGCAGCGTGCTGGTCGGCGAAGGCGATGTCGCCGGGGTCAGCATCTGACCTCCTCTCAGGGCGAAGACGGGGCGGAAGCGCCACTGCGTTGAAAGGGATGCCTCGATGGAAAAGAAAACACTTCGTCCGCACCAGAGAAAGGCTGTGGGTGCGGTTATCTGAGCTCTCGGATGTCCTGCAAGATCACTTGTGCCCGAGCGGGGGCTTCGGACACAAGTGATCACGGCGACCGGGTTCGGGAAGAGTCTCGTCGCCGTGCGCAGCTCGGAGGAGCTCCACGCGGGGCGTGTGCTGGTGCTCGTGCCGTCGCTGGACCTGCTTCGCCCAGACCGAGGCCGCGTGGCGCGAGGGCGGCCGCACGGGCCCGATGATCGGGGTCTCTTCCCTGCGGGGAGGAGAGGCGGGCTTCCCCAACACCACGGATACCGGTTCGTTCCGGGCGGGCTGTTGGGAGATGTCGTGGTGAGAGGTTCCTGACCGCAGGACAGGTGACCGGGCGTCAGCCTTCGGCCGCCTCCCTGCAGCCAGACGCTCAGCCGGTTCAGTCCGGGAGCCGGTACTCGTACTTACGGGGCCTCAGGTCTTCCTCGGCCGGCTCCCAGTCGGTGTAGTGAGAGACCGTGCCCTCACTGGCCGTGTACGGGTCGGTAAGGGTATTCACCTTGATGTCGCTGACAACGTAGAGGTCGACGGTGTTGTCCTTGTCCCGGGCATGCAGCACCTCATTGATGGTCAGCTCCACGCTCGTCGGGGCCCCGGTCGTGCCCTTGACCTCGACGTGGCGCTCCTCCGTGCCGCGGGTGCAGCGCAGGTCGTAGGGCTTGCCCAGCTTCTCGACCGTCCAGCCGTCCTTCTCGTAGTGGGCAACCGCGTGGTTCTCGGCGTGCAGTTCTATGGCTTTGCGCTTCTTGGGGTCGGAGATGTAGCCGGCGCCGCGGCGGCGGCGCTGGGGCTTCTTCTTGCCCTCGACCTGCTCGGCCGTGAAGCCCGGTGACTTGTCCAGGGGAACGTCTTCGGGCTCGTCGGGGTCGAAGGGAATCCCGGCGAGCTCCAGGAGGCGCTGGGCGGGCATCTGGACGAGCTTGCCCATGCCCCGGTCGGTGCCCGAGCGGCGAAGGGCGTCGCTGCCGGCCTCGGTGAGCGGGCCGTCCGGGCCCAGGGGGACGTTCTCGAGCTTGGCCAGCGGCTCGATACCGAAGCGCTGGGGGTACTTCAGGCGCTGCTCTGCTTCCTCGTCGGGCCAGTGCCAGGACCTGCCTTCGTAGAAGCCGCCGCGGACCTGGAAGAGGTAGAGGGTGGCGGTGTCCTGCAGCCAGTTCTCGAGCTGGACCCGCGGCGAGGCACCGGTGGCCAGGAGTGCGAACTGAGGGTGGGCGTCCTCGTATTCGGGCTTCTTCTCCGGGAAGCCCCAGGAGAGCGTCTCGATGCCGTGCTCGAGGTTGCGCTGGGACTCCGTGCTTTGGCCCACGTGGACCATGACGAACGTCGAACTCTTCATGCAGGGCATCATAAGCATGCCCTTATCGAGCCGTCGATAGGATTTTGGTTTGGTAGTCTGCGCGGGTCAGGTTCCAGCAGATGACGACAACTCACAGCCTAGAGACGGCCACTGACAACCCGGCAGCTCCGCCGTCCGGAGCACGTCACGGCCAGGGACCAGCCCGGTCGGCTGGGGGTGCGGGGTGGCTGTGGGGTGTCGTAGAACCCGGGGGAAAACACGTGTCCGACCAGACTGCGACAGCATCCGAGCCCGACAGCCTCACAGTCCCCTCCCCACGCCCCGTGCCAGGCGCAGCGGCCACGGGGGCGGCAGGGGTGGCGTGCGCGGCGGCTGGCCGGGTGGGTGAGATCGCAGCCCGTGTCGGTGATCCTTCGTTCCTCCAGGCGTGCGCGGCCCGGTATACGGCGGCCGGATTCGGGGTGCCGGGTGACGCCGAGGTGCGCAGCTGGCGCAACAGCTGGCCGCCTCTCCTGGAGGCGTTGGGGCGGGCGGGGCTGTCGGATCTTCAGGTGTACTTGGAGTACGGGACGCCGGGCGGCAGCCGGCGGCTGGACGCTCTGCTGGTCGGGGCCGGACCGGACGGGGTGCTGGTCCTGGTGGTGGTCGAGCTGAAGCAGTGGCAGACCTGCCGCGTCCTGGACGGGGAGCGGGTCATGCGCAGCGACGGGGTGGTGACGGCCCATCCGGTGTTCCAGGTCGCCGCCTACCGGAGCTTCTTCACGCACTGGCGGCCTGCGGGGGCGCCGGAGCTGGATGTGCGGGCGGTGGTGGTGCTGCACAATGCGAGTGCGCAAGAGGCTGCTGTGCTGCGTCCTGAGGCTCCCGCGGCCGCCGATATCCCGGTCCTGAGCGGTGCTGACCTATCTGCCCGTGCGGAGGACCTGGTCGGCCTGTTGCGCAGCGACGGTCTGGCCGCGCCGGGCGCCGCGCAGGTGGCCGCTTTCGAGGGCATCCGGTGGGAGCCCTCCAGCCGGCTGCTCGACCATGTCGGGTCGGAGTTGGAGGGCACCAGCGCCTTCGCTCTGGTGGGTGACCAGCAGGACGCGTTCGTGCGGATCCGCGCCGCGGCAGCCCGCTACCTGCCCGCCCGCGGCGAAGCCATGGTGTGCAAGGGGGACGGTGCGGTCATCACCGTGAGCGGCGGCCCTGGCAGCGGCAAGACCGCGCTCGCCGTGCGGCTGCTCGGCCGTCTCATGCGCGACCACCCCGCGACGCGTCCCCGCTTCGTCACACCGTCCGGGACCCTGCGCGCTCACCTCCTGGACGCCGTGCGCGGCCACAGCGCCGCCCGCGAACTGTTCCCCGGTATCGGCTCCCTGCGCAGCACCGCGCAGCAGGCCGGTGCGCTCGTCATCGACGAGGCGCAGCGCATCAAACGGGGTGGCGTCGATGGGCTGCCGCCGGACCTGGCCGCAGTGGTGAAACACGTTCCGCTGGCCGTCATCTTCCTCGACGAGCGGCAAGTCATCCGCCCCGACGAAGGCACCACCGTCGACGAGATCCACGCGGCCGCCCTGCGTCTTGGGCGGGTGCACCACCACCTTGAGCTCACCGGATCGTTCCGCTGCGCCGGCTCGGCGGCGTACACCGCCTGGGTCGACGCCCTCCTGTACGGCGAGCCGGTTCCCTGGGCGGGGCATGCCGGCTACGGCCTCAGCCTGTGCGAGGACCCCTTCCAGATGCAGGAGTGGATCGAGCGGGCGACCGCCGCCGGGCACAGCGCCCGCATCAGTGCCGGGTTCTGCTGGCCCTGGCCACGCAACCGTCGCGCCACCGCCACGCTCCCCCTCGACATCCAGATCGACGTCCCCTCCCCCACCGGCGAAACCCGTGTCTGGGAAGCGGCGTGGAACGCCCGCGAAACCCTCACCGACAGCGACGGCAACCCGCTCGCTCCACGCAGCCAGCTCTGGGCCACCCACACCGGCGGCCACCAGCAGATCGGCTGCATCTACACCGCCCAAGGCCTCGAATACCACCACTCCGGCGTCATCATCGGCCCCGACCTCACCTGGGAAAACGACCACTGGGAAGCCCACCCCGACCAAAGCCACGACAAGGACCTGCGCGACCTGCCCCCAGAGCAGTACCTCCGCTACGCCCTCAACATCTACCGCGTCCTACTCACCCGCGGCACCCACACCACCCGCATCCACACCACCCACCCCGAAACCCAGCACTTCCTCGACCAGCTCATCAACCCGGCACCCACGCTTAGCAACTGACCAGCGGACGCGAAAAAGCACCGGACAAAGGTCCGGCGCTTCTTCGAGAACAGGTGGTCCAGCTACGGGCTACCGCTTGTCGTGGCGGTTGCCCAGAAGGACGTGGACCACGGGCAGGATCCCAATCACCAGCGCCAGGGCCCAGATGCCCTGCCAGGGCATCGGCAGGTCCACGGACAGCTTCAGCACGAGGAGGGGGCCGGCCACCGAGCCGATGATTCCCAGGACACGGGTCGACGCGTTGATCATCTGTCCGGTGTTGCGGCCCGGGACACGCATCCCAGCCTTGAACTTCGCCTTGGACACCTCAATGTCCACCTGCGCTTCGCTGCTGGGCATTTCCTCCTGGTCGACGGGGGTCGTCCAGATCTGGACCTCGGCCTGCGGCGACGGCTGCTCGCCGCCATTGTCGGGAAGGGTGGTCTGTGCGGTGCTGTCGATCATTAGGGCTGGGTCCTCCATGCGTTGTGCCGATCGAACCCCGCACCGCGGTCGGCGCGTGACTCAGCTCGATCAGTCACTCCCAGCCAGCTGCTCGCCCCTACGTGTCGTAGAGAACCGAGTAACAGGCTCTGCAAGGACGCCCGTTGATTCGCCGGCCTGGATGAAGCCGCATGTTGAACCCCTCTCATCGACTGCACTCCACGACGGTTGCCGCGGCCACAGAGTACACGACAAGAGACCTCTCGCGCACCGAAAGCTCACCAAATTGGTGCTGCGCATTGGTGGCCAGCATTAGAGTCACACCTGTGCCGTCCTGGTATCACACCAAATTGGTGGCGCTCAGGTGCATTGATGTCATGATGAAGAGACCCGGGCATCAAGCAGGTGCCTTCCCCGCGACTTGAAGGAGGCTGAGAGGCATGGCCCGAGAAGCGGACAAGCTTCACGCCGTACGTACGGAGAACGAACGCTTCACCGTCACCCTCATCCCCGTGGCCGCCCAGGCGGTCACCACACTCATGAGGATCATCGGACTGTCCAAGACCGACACCATCAACCGGGCCGTACAGGTCTACGCCTTCCTCGCCCAGCAGATGGCCGACGGAAAAGAGGTCCTCCTGCGCGACGAGGACGGCAACACCGAACGCGTCCACATCGTCTGAACCACCAGCCCACAGCTCCAGACCGGCCGGACCTGACGACGGCACCCTCCGACGCCCCACAGTCCTGTCATTCACCCCGCAATTTGTTGAACCACCAGACCGCATCAGGAGCAGCCGTGGATACAGAAGCCTTGAAAGCCATCGCGCGAGGCTGGACCGATGGCGCCTGGCCCACGATCCCCTGTCCTTCCTGCGCTCGCGGAGAACTCGGCCTCCCCGACGACCAGCACGCCCTCGCCCAGGAGGAGAGCTGGGAGAGCAGGGACTGGCGCAAGCACAACCACTGGGAACCCGACTGGATCCATGGCCAGTTCCATGGAGCGCTGGTCTGCGGCCGCACGCAGTGCCGTGAGTACGTCGCGATCACAGGTGACTGGAGACTGGTCGAACAGCTAGATGACGAGAACCGTTGGGACGGGGGCAGCTACGAGCCGCTCTTCACCCCACGCTTCTTCCTCCCCGCCCTCAGGCTCCTCACTGCCACACCCCGCCTTGAGGTCCCCGCTCCGATCGCGGAACGACTGCTGGCAGCCTCCACCGTCCTGTGGGCGGACCCGAGTTCGGCGGGCAACCGGGTACGAGCAGCAGCCGAAGCACTCCTGGACGACCAAAACGTCCCCCGGACCACGACGACGGCCAAGGGCAGAACACAGCGGCTCACGGCCCACAGCCGAATCGTGGAGTTCCGTACCGCCGGCCACCCGGAAGAAGCCGACCTGCTCGAAGCGGTGAAGTGGATAGGCAACGACGCCAGCCACGAGGACTCCCTGTCCGTCGCTGATGTCCTCGACGGGGTCGAGCTCCTGGAGCACGCCCTGCGGCTGCTGTACGACACACGGCCAGCCGTGTTGAAGGAGCGCGCCACCCGCATCAACAAGCAGTGCGGAACCCGTCCCCCCGCAGCCCTCTGACCAGCCGCCATCAGCCACACCCGGGCGCCCAACGCTGACAGCCCGTACCCTCGCGCCGGGGCAACCAGGAAGGGTAGGCCCGGGGAAACAGCCTTCCGCTGGATGTCAGACTCCGGCGCTACCGTCCGGCGCGTGGACTACGCCTACGACGACACCTACTTCTGCTGCGCCTGGTGCCAGGACGACGACGACCCGGACCCCCGGTTCCGCCGGGCCGACAAAGAACTGTGCGTCCACTGCAACCGGGCCGTACAGCAGGCCCAGAAGTACACACTCACCATCGCCCAGGTCAATGGAATCCTCCGGTTCCAGCGCGACGCCTGCGCCCTGTGCCAGGAAGAACCCGACTACGAGTTCGGCTTCCTCGACGACACCAGCCGGACCTTCTGGCACATCGACCACGACCATGCCTGCTGTGGGCCCGGCGGCTCCTGCGGCCGGTGCGTCCGCGGCGTGCTGTGCCTGACATGTAACGCGACCCGACTGCCCGCCTACGAACGGCTGCCCGAAATACTCCCCGACAGCCCCCGCTTCAACGACTACCTCCACAATCCGCCGGCCAGACACCCGCACGCCCAGCCCACCAGCCACGACCTCGGAGGCCCCCGAGGTGCCTTCAGCGCCATCCTCGACGCTTTCTTCGACAGCTGACTGCCCTGCCCCCGGAGCGAGCAGGATCACACGCCCTGCAGCACTGACCGGACAACCTCGCCAACGGCCACCAGCACCCCCATGGTGACGGCAAAAGCCATGCCAGCGCGGCCCCACACGACAGCAGTCGTAGAGCCCTCGCGGTACGCCAGGACACCCGCCACCACGGCGACGCACCCCGACATGAGCCCCGCGAAGGCCAACCACAAAAAAACCAGCACCAGCACCGTTACCGGCCCGTTCATATCCCCTCATCCGTAGAACACTTGCCTACTTTCCATAGATGCTAGTAGTAGCTCAAGTAGAGCAGGTAGTGTTCACAGAAAGCCGCATGTGGAGGAGATCTGATGAAACTGACCGTGTTTCAGTTCGAGGGAACAGCCGAAGAGCTCGACGCCTCACAGACACTGCGTGAACTGACACAGCCTCACCACGGCACAACCACCGTGGTCCAGCAGGCCGCACAGCCTGGCCAGGACGCCCCGGGCGTACCGTCACGCATCCCGGGCGTGGCCGGCGAAGGCCAGGAAGCCGTACGCACCCTCCTGCGGCGAAGCCCGGCACCCGAACTGTTCGTCCGCTTCCTCGCCGCGGCGACCGGGTGGGACAACGTCGCAGTGCACGGCATCAAGCGCAAAGGCGCCCAGCCGGGCGATCCCCTGGACTACAGCCGGTACCTCAGGCTGCGCAGGCAGGGATCGCAGCTGGGCGGCTTCGCCTACGTCTACGCGGAGTCAAGCACTATCAACCTGCGTCTCAACTACGGCCATGCCCAGCTCGACGAGCTGGGCATCACCACCGCCCGCACCCTCACCACGGGCCACCGGGAGTACCGCGTCAGCGTCGACCTCACCGACGAGACAAGCCTCGCCAACGCCCTGCAACTCGCCGAACTCGCCTACAACGCCACCTGAACCAGACAGCCCACAGCCCGAGACCGACAGGAAGAGCCGGCGTGGATCTACGGCCCCACCAGCGAGAAGCCGTCGACGCGGTCCTCCGCGCCCTCGAGCTGCCCACACAATCCCTCGTGCCCGAGCGGGGGCTCCGGACGCAGGTCGTCATGGCCACCGGCTCCGGCAAAACCCTCGTCACGGTGCGCAGCGCGCAGGAGCTCCGCGCGGGCCGTGTGCTGGTGCTTGTTCCCTCGCTGGACCTGCTCACGCAGACAGAGGGCGCGTGGCGCGAGGGGGGCCGCACCGGCCCGATGATCGGTGTCTCGTCCCTGCAGGGTGAGGAGGTGTCCTTCCCCAACACCACGGACGTGGACGAGCTGGTGGAGTGGACCCGGGGCCTGGACAAGGTCACCGTGTACGCCACGTACGCCAGCCTGGGGCTGGGCACGCTGGAGCGGGCGCACGCCGTCGGCCTTTCGGCTTGGGACCTGATCGTCGTGGACGAAGCCCACAGGGTTTCGGGCCGGATCGGGAAGCCGTGGGCCGTCGTCCACGACAACCAGAAGATCCCGTCTGGCCCGCTTGTCTACCAGTGCCGTCTTCCGCTGTCCACGCACACCGTCAACCACCTCGCCGATCTGTTGCGACGCCACCTGAAGGCGATTGGGTCCAGGTGGCGAATCCTGCCGCCCGGGCGGGTCGTCGGGTGACCGACGAACCGACCTTGGCCAACCCGATGGGGAGGGGGGACGCGCCTGGTGCCCGGACCCAGTCAGTCCAGGTCGTGCTCGGGGCCTCCGAAGTCGGGGCTGGTGAAGTCCGGGCTGGCGAATGTCGGGCGGGGGCCCGCCGCCGGGCCGTCGTCCGGGCTGGTGAAGTCCGGCCGGCTGTAGCCGAGCTGCGGGATGCGGTTCGCCGAACGATGCGGTGTGCGCGGCGCGGGGCCGGCGTCGGGGTCGGGGTCGGCGAGCGCGTCCCGCAGGAACGGCAGGATGCCCCGTTCCATCAGGGCGAACCGCCAGGCCTCTCTGGCGTGTGCCACGTCCTCACGTAGATCCTCGTCCTGCTCCTCGGCTGCCAGTGACGTCGAACCGCCGCGCAGGGCGGTGATGAGGAGACCGACGACGGCGACGAGGATGGCTGCCGCAGTGACCGCCGCGAAGGACCAGCCCGCGCCCACCATGGTGCTCGCGAACGATGGCGGCGGATTGAGCATCTTCAGGAGGTAGCCGACCAACAGGAAGATCACCGCGGCTGTGCCTGCCAGCACCAGCACCAGGACGGTGATGACGGCGAGCGCACCGGCTCCGGCCGCCTCCAGGGCCGGTGTCTTGCGTCTGGCCGGCCGCGCGCGATCGGGCGTGCGGCTGGCCAGGCGCTGCTCGGACGTGCGCAGTGTCCGCGTCTCCGCCGCCTTCGGTACCTCTGGGCGCACGCGTAGCCCAAGCAGCGCTGCCAGCAGACGACGGCCGAAGGACATCCCGGCCCACCGCCGCGGAACAACTCCGTCGCTGATACGGCGGCCGCCGGGTTGTCCGGCACCCAGCACGGCAGCGCCGAACCGATGGCCCAGACCTGCCGAGGCATGGTGGCCGGTGGCCCGGGTGCCGGAGCCGGGGAAGGCGGACAAGCCAGAGGTAAACGCCGAGCGCGAGGACGAGGACACCATGCCTGAGGACTCGTACGTGGATGCCGAGCTACGGAGTTCCTCGCGGACCTGTACGTAGTGTTGGTACTCGCCGGCGGCCGCCGCCGTGATCAGCGCCGCGGCGTTCAGCGCCATGGTGCGCAGTTGCCCGACATTGAGCCGCTCGCCGACCCCGGCCAGATCCGGTCGTTCATGGGCGTGACGCAGCACGTCGTCGAGGATCCGCTCGTACTCGGGGCGGTCCTCGGTCAGCAGGTGCGGAGTTCTGTTCACAGCCCCTCCTCCCCGAGCGCCGGCCCCTGCCGCAATCGTGGCGCGCTGCGACCATCGAAGCCAGACCCGGTTCCGTCGGACGAGTTCGCGGGGAAGGAAGTGTCCCTGGTGCGCGTGGGATCCGGGATTTGTGTTCGGTCCGCGGGAAGCTCGCCGGATGCGCGCTCCGGCGTACGAGCGTCCGCGGCTGTGGCGGGCCGCCTTGGCGAAGACATCGGCCGCGCGGGGGACGGCGGTCCTTCTGCAGGGCCAGAGGGCTGGACCGGATGATCCGCGGAGGGCGTGGATGGCTGCGCCACTCGGGGCGGGGGGAAGTCCATGGCGCCCCAGTTGTCCGTACCGCCCACGCCCACGGCGTTGTCAGCCGCACTCGAGGGCAACTCAGCTTCCGCGGCCGGCTGCCGTTCGCCCGTCACCGCCTCGTTCACCGTCTGGATGCGGCCGAGTTGGGTGAGCAGCATGGGCGCCGATATTCCGACGACGAGGGCGGCGTACCCACCGCTGATCTGTCCTGTGGTCCCGAACAGCACTGCGGCCCCGGCGCCCATCACGCTGTGCACGACGGCCGCGACGGTGTCGGCGGCGGGGTCGAAGTATGCCTGGAACTGCGGGGCTACTCCCTGTGCCGTCCCTGCCGCGTCTAACTGCCGGTGGGTGCGGCGGTCGGCCTGCCAGGAGACGAATCGGGTGTACAGGTCCAGGGCCCCGCGCAGCAGACCGCCCGCCGCCCCCAACAGGATCAACGTCGGGACGTCCACGGTCTCCCCTGGGTAACGGTGCTGCCACCTGGTCGCGAGCTTCCGGCCACGGGATGAGCGTAGAGCCGCTCGCCAGTCACGGGGAAGGGCTCGCTCGTAGAGGAGAGCGTGCTCGCCTACGTCGAACCCGGCGTCACCGTGCACGGCATGGACATCGGGCGGTGGCTCCAGAAGCAGCGTCAGCACGCGGTCTGGGCAGGGCTGATGGACTGACAGCGCGAGCGCCTGGAGCAGCTCGGTGTCATGCCACTGCCCCCGGAGCCGACGGCGCCCGGAAAGCCGTCCAAGGCCGCCTCAGGTGCCTTCGAGCGAGGTGTGGCAGCCCCTCGCGCAGTACTAAGGCCCGCACGGACTCCGTGACGGTCCCCAGGAGCCACGTAGAGGCGTTGTCGGACGGGTCGGAAGTGAAGCTCGGCGTATTCCTCAGCAACAGCAAGAGCCGCAGGGCCAAGCTGACCGCCGACAAACTCCGGGCTCTCGCCGCCCTCGGGCTCAACTGGGCGGCGTCCTGACGCTGTCGGACAGGACCGTTTCAAAGCAATGCGGGGCTTCCTCGGATGGGATCCCCTGCACTGCCCGCCCGGAAATCGGATCGGCCCGGGCGGCTGAGGTCCGTACCCTTGAACGAACAAGAGGTTCAATTCACTCCAGGTGAGGACAAGTTGAGCGAAGAAGGCGTTGTCGTCGTAGCCACCTCCGTTGCGGTGACGACCATCGACGAGGTACCCGGCCTGATGCAGGGGATTCGGCCGGACTGGCAGGCGAAGAAGTTGATCGAGAGGGTGCGCCGCATCCTGCCTATCGATCCGAGCAGTGCTTGCCAGCGTCTGTTCAACGCTGCCGTCCGGGACCTCAAGGACAAGATCCTGATCGTAGGTGTCGGCATCGCGGGTGAGGCTGCCAGGGCTGCGAACCCGAAGCTCCCGCCGATCCAGAATGCTGAGGACGTCGAGCACTACACGACCTCTAACTTGATCAAGCTTGCCTACCGCATCGGGCTTCTCAACCGTGCCGAGTGGCGCAAGATGACGCGGGTGTACGACATCCGCAAGGACCTCGAGCATGAGGACTCCGAGTACGAAGCGGCCTACGAGGATGTCGTGTACACCTTCGCGACATGCATCGACGCCGTGTTGTCGAAGGACCCGATCACGTTGATCGAGGTGCACGAGGTCAAGCAGATCATCGAGGCATCTGGCCCCATCACGCTGGACACCCGCCTTCTGGCCGACTTCGAGCAAGCCCCGGACCAGAGGCAGCAGGAGATCGTCCAGGTGCTGGTGAGCACGGCCTTGAGTCACTCCGAAGCCGATGTCGTCCGTGAGAACGCCTACCTGGTGCTCCAAGAACTGCGTGAGCTCACTCGAAATGGCGTGCGCCTGGCCGTCGCCAAACTCCTTCTGGACCGGCTCGGGCGTGCCTCCCTGGACGAACTCACCGTGCGCGTGGCCCACGCTGCTGGGCTGCTGCCATACCTGCACAAGGGACAGCGGAAAGACTTCTTCGCGAAGCAGCTCGACAAGCTCAACGGCATCGGCCACCACTGGAAGCGCCACGAGGAGCACGGCCCCGCGCTGCGGCTGTTTGAGGAGTTCGGCGGTCTTACCGAAATTCCCGACGACATCAAGCCCGGGATCGTCAAGTGGATGGTGCGCTGCTACATCGGCGAGCCCGGTGGATACGGAGCCGGTCTCAATCGGAAGGTCTTCTACAGCAACCGGGCGGCCCCCATCATCGAGGAGCTCTTCCTCAATAGCCGAGGCGACGTCCAGAGGTTCGTCGATGCTCTCCAGTCCGATACGGATGTCCGGCGCTCGTGTGAGAACGAGCATGTGAATCGCCGTTTCCAGGACCTGCTCGACATCGTCGGAAGCTGATCAAGGCGGCTCCTTCGGGGTTTGGGGCGGCCCCTGCCGTGCCACGTCCCGCAGTCAACGGGGACCGGGCCTGCCCCTGAAATGCGCCCGGTCAGGCGCTGTGTTGGTTCCTGCGCCCGCGGGACGGTGTGAGTGACCCATCCGGACTACGTGGCGGCGGGAAGGGTTCTGCGAGGCGGTCCAGGCGCGTGTAGAGGGCCCGCACGAGCCGGACGCAATGAGATCGCCGCACGAGCCGACAACCTGCGCGAGCAGATCGAGCGGCTCACCACCGCCCTCGCCGAGACCGAAGCCCGCCTGGCCGAGCTCACCGCCACCCGCAAGGTCATCGACGGCCTCACCCCACCCGACCACGAACCGGCCCCCGCGCAGACCACCACCGCCACTGTCTACCAGCGCATCGTGACCGCGTTCAACGAGCACCCCGGCAAGGTGTTCCGCGTCCACGATCTGCACGAGCACCTCGGCCTGCCCACCGACGAGCCCTCGATCAACGTCACCCGCTCCCGCCTGGGACGACTCGCCCCCCGAGCCGCCGTTGCTGAGCCTGACGCCAGTCGGTGTACTCGCCGTCCACGGGCAACTCCCTGCGCCCCTCTTCCAGGAAGACTTCGGCCATAGCCAGCTCCTGGCTCTGAAGCCACTCACGGGCCAGTTGGTACTTCTCCGACACAGCGGCCTCGGCAAGGTCGTTCAGGCGGCGAGGAAGCAGCACGGCCTGGTCGGTCGCGGGTATCGGTATGTCTGTCATGGCCGTTGATCTATCAGCCGCCACTGACACCGGGCCGTTTCGTCGTCGTCAGCTGCTGTCGGCTCGAGACGAGCTCGTGGACGGGACCCGCCCCAGGGATGCGCCCGGGGCGGGCTCCGTGTTCGTTCCGCCCTCATGACAGGGCACGGGTGTACGCGGATAACCGCCGCCCCGCCACCTCCATATGAATCCTGGAGATCGGGCGGCCCGATCTCCAGGGTCAGCGGCGGAGTGCGTAGCGGGTGAGGCGGGAGCGGGCGGCTTGTTCGCTGATCCCGAGCGCCTGGGCGACGGTGTCCCACTGTGGCCCGTCTGCGGTGTCGATGCTGAACGCGGTGTCGGTTGCAATCCGTTCGGTGAGGCGTTCCAGGGCGGCGACGGCGCGGAGTGCGGCCAGTGGTTCGTCGGCGACCAGGGCGGTGAGGCGTTCCTCGACCTGGTCGAGGAGGGTGGTGAGGTCGGCGGGCACGGGCACGGTGCGGGCCTGTACTTCAGTGATGTGGGTGTCCCAGTCGTCTTCCGGTCCGCTGGTGTCGGCCAGGTACGGGCGCCGGCGGTCGACGGCTTCCCAGTCGAGCGGGTGGCGGGTGCTGCCGCGCCAGCCACACGAGCACGCACCGCGCAGCTCGGTGGCGAGCGGGGCGCCCAGGGTGCCGTCGTAGACCCACCATTCAGTGCTCTGGTGCATCGTCGGCCCGCTCCCCGCGTCGAAGTACACCGGGCCCGGCTCTGTTCCGTCGGCCAACAGGACGCCGGGCCGGCCCTCATGCTGGCTGCCGAACTCCTCGGTCTCCCACATGCTCCGCCCCTCTCTCACCGGCCAGAACGCCGGTGACACCTCAAAGGCTGGCCGGGGGGCGCGCTGCAGCGCCGCCTCGTTCATGGGCCCGGCCGACTCACCCACGACCTTGCCCCAGCCCGGCCGGTCCCGGCGGGCGAATACCCGAACCGGTGAATCACGCTTTCCTAGGTCGAGGTCAGCCTGGCCGGGATGGTCTGGAGCTCAGCCGTGGCTCCCTGCCGCATCTCTCGGCATAGCGTGGGCCCGGTTATCTCTGGCTTTGGTCTTTCAGCGACAGGGCCGCCGCCTTGTGGCGTCGGCCTGCGGCCAGCGTCGCTCAAGCGTGATGCCACGGGGTAACTGGGCGCGTTGGTTGGCGGATCGAGATACGGGGTGCACTTCTCCCAGGCTCATCGCGGGCACCTGCATCCGGGACCGTCCCCGCGCGTACGGGGTGCACCTCGTAGTCGAACTATTGGGCTGGGCCTGGGGGGACCGTCCCCGCGCGTACGGGGTGCGCCCCATCTGCTCGGCGAGCATACCGATGAGGTTGGGACCGTCCCCGCGCGTACGGGGTGCACGCAGACAGGACGTGCCCCAGCGCGGTTCCGACGGGACCGTCCCCGCGCGTACGGGGTGCACATTCCGAACCGTGTGCTCGAACTACTGGAGGCGGGACCGTCCCCGCGCGTACGGGGTGCACTTGCCGTGCTTGGCCTTGTAGGCGGTCATCGCGGGACCGTCCCCGCGCGTACGGGGTGCACCACAGGTACCAGCGGAGCTCGGCGGGCAGGTGGGGACCGTCCCCGCGCGTACGGGGTGCACCCTTGTCGACCTGCGTGGTTGCCGGGCGCGGTGGCAGTTTTCAACCACCTTTGAGGATCCCGGCATTGCTCGCATATGTACGCGCTATGGATATGTGAGGACGGCTGGGAGGTTGCCCTCCCAGGGTGACCCGGTGACGGGTCTTCCCGCTTCGTCCTGCCGCCCCGGTGCCCTTGCGGGCTCAGGGGACTTCTGCAGTCCACGGGCGTTACAGCCCCTTTTCCAGGGGACTGGCCCGGCCTAGGCCTGGGCGGGTGTCGCGTGGTTCTTGATGTTGCGGGCCGCGTTGGCGTCCCGGTCGATGACCATACCGCAGGCCTGGCAGTGGAACACACGGTCGGCCAGGGTCTGGCCGGTGTCGATCCAGCCGCACCGGTGGCATGTCTTCGACGAGGGGAAGAAGGTAGGGACGCGGGCGACGGTGACGGCGTGCCAGCGGGCCTTGTACTCGATCTGCCGGTTGATCTCCGCGAAGCCGACGTCGAGGACGGCCCGGTTGAGGCCGGCCTTCTGGCGGACGTTCCTGCCGGGCTTGTCGGCGGTGCCCTTCGCCGAGCGGGTCATGCCCTTGGTATTGAGGCTTTCCAGGGCAATCTCGGCGTACTGCTCGACCAGGCGTTTGGTCAGCAGGTGCTGAGAGGTGGCCCGTCGGGCGGAGAGCAGGGCTTGGAGCTTGGCCACCTTGGCCTTCGCCTCCTCGTAGCCCTTGGACTGCTGTGCGGCGCCCTTCACGAAGCGGCGGGCCATGATCCGCTGGGCGCGGGCGAGTTTGCGTGCGGTGTTCTGCAGGAGGCGTGGGTTGTCCACGGCAAGGACGGGGGCCTGCCCCCGCTGCAGAGTGAGGGGATCGGAGAGGGCCAGTACGGTCTTCACCCCCAGGTCCACCCCGACCCGGCCCGCGGCCTGCTGTCGGCGAGTGGGGCGCACCGGCAGCTCCTGCTCGACCCTGGCCAGGACGGAGGCGTGCCAGCGGTGTCCGTGCCGGGAGACGGTAAGGCTGGTGACGACCGCGTGGCCGGAGTCGATGAGCCCGGTCAGCTCGCGCGGTGACTGGTGGAGGCGGACGGTGAACGCCGGCTGTCCGCCTCCGCCGGGTATTCGCAGGCGCCGGGGCCCCTCGAAGCGTATGTCGGGGTTCTTCAGGCTGTGGACGATCCGGAAGGACTCACGTGCGCCGCCGCGGCGCTTGAAGCGAGGGAAGCCCATCGGGGGCCGGCGCCCGGCCAGGGAGTCGAGCCAGTTCTTCCACGCCGTGTCGGCGTCCTCGAACGCGGTGTAGTAGGCCCGGTTGTTGACGCCCTCCCACCAGGCGAAGGGCTGCCGGGGCTCCTGCCCTTCGCGCAGCGGGCCGATGAACCCCTGGCCGCGGGTCTCGCGCCAGTAGGCCTGGGTCCGGTTCCGGTTCGGCACACGGACCTTCGGCGCCTTCTTGTTGGCCTCCGCCCTGTCCATGCCCTCGGCGACCAGCCGGTCACGGCCACGGCACCACCGCTCATAGACAGCGATCTTCATCCCGAGCGCGAAGTTGAACCCGCACCGGGAGGCAGTCGCGTAACGGTGCAGGATTTCGACCTGCGCCCCAGTCGGGTCCAGGGCATAACGGTAGGCCCTGATGATCGTCTCGCTCATCCGAGGATCATCACAGCCACCACTGACAGTGAGAGCAGCTCCGGTGGGGAGCTAACGAGTTCGGGGACCTCGATCGCGTCCTGTCCCCCGCGCCGGCCACCCGCCGCACCGGCTGGTCGGGCCCCAACGCCCTTTGCCGCTCCGAAGCCTGCAAGCCTCCCGCAGCGGCGCCACTACAGCCGTCCCATCCCTCATCGGCCTCGGTGCGGCTTGAGGCTTGATCGTCTTGCCCGCCACGAAGGTGCGGGAGATGCGGCGTACGGCAGCAGCCTCCGGATGGTGGCCCCGCCGACGGGGGTGCGGCGAGGCCGGTTCCGGTATGGCGGGGGCGGGCGGTTCTGGGCAGGATTTCGGGGGTGGGTGACCTGTTATGGGGTGGTTCGGCATGTCATTCGCATCCAATATTCGAACAGACGTAGCATTAACGTGTGCCCAAGACCACCGCCTTCGATTTCCCCCGGGATTTGCGCGACGCTCAGATCTCCCTGCACGAGACCCGCGCCGCCTACGAGCAGTACGCCAAGACGTTGCCGTGGTCGGCCGAGCCGATGCCCGGCTGGGAGGGCGAGAAGCAGCTCCACTCCGGGTACCGGTCCGGCAAGGCAGACAGTCCGGGGTACACGGAGGAACAGGCCGCCACGGTCGCCGATTTCCGGGCGCGGCTGCTGGAGCTCAGCATCACCGTGTCCACGCACCCGTTCTGGGATTCCGTTGACGTCGGCGACCGTGTCGAGGCCCGCATGGTGCTCAAGCACGCCCACGAGCCGGCCGCGGCGTAGCCATGCCTGGCGGCGACATATCCGACCTGGACAAGAACCGGGCCTTGGTCGACTGGCTGCGCTACCAGCTGCGGCAGGCCGAGAACCGGGTCCGCGAGCTTGAGGCCAAGGAACTCCAGGAGCAGCGTGCCCGGGAGCGGGCGCGGGCGGAGCAGTCGTGGAAGATCCAGCCGAAGCGGTCGGGCGAGACGGCGATGCTGCACCGCGGAGGCTGCGGCCTGTACAGCGCGCAGCTCGGATTCATCAACCGGCAGGAAGCGATCATCGCCCTGGACGAGCCGGACATCGAGGCGTGTCAGATCTGCAAGCCCGAGACGGGGCTGGTGGACGGGTAGGCCGTGCGGACCGTACGGCGCGCTTCGGAGGTGCTGTGCTCGCAGGATCGGTTCTGTGGAGTTCCCGATCAAGGTGGCGCTGGCCCAGGCGGTCCCGACCCTGCCCGACGGGCCTGGCTGGTGGTACGAGCCGAAGTTTGACGGCCACAGGACTGTGCTGCGCCGTACCGACGACACCGTGTTCTTGTACGCCCGGTCCGGGCGGGTCGTCACTCAGCACTGGATGGACCTCGCTGTGGCCGGCATGGAACTCCGCCCCGGGACGGTCCTGGATGGGGAGGCGGTGATCTGGCGGGACGGCCGGATGGACTTCGCGGCCGCGCAGTCGCGGGCTGCGTCGTCCGTGACCCGGGCCCGTGCCCTGACGGCCCGGCACCCAGCCGCATACGTCTGCTGGGATGTTCTGCAGCACCCGGACCCTGCGATCAAAGACCTCCGTAGCCGCCCGTACATGGAGCGCCGTGCTTACCTGTTGGAACTGCTCGCCGACTTGGGACCGCCGATCCAGCCCGTACCGGCCACGGACGACCGAGAGGTGGCCTTGCACTGGTACGAGGCGCTCCAGGAGCAGGGGATTGAGGGGATCTTGCAGCCAGGGTTTGGTGTTGACCGATTGACCACCATGTTGCCGGGCCGCAGTTCTACCTGTCACGACCGCCCCGTTACCGTTTTCGTGGCCCCGCAATGGGGTGCCTGGCCCCCGGGTCCGGTATGGCTGTGTGCCCCCTGTCGAAGTCGATGACCTGGGGGGT
>NZ_JBIURV010000059.1:19862-36159 GCF_044741025.1 Streptomyces sp. NPDC088246 | reverse complement strand
CAGACGCGGACGGACCTCTTCCATCTCCTCAGGAGTCACAACTGAAAGAAGATCACAATCTATCCAACGAGGATCACTTGGGGTACCTAACAAAGCCCTACTAGCTGAAAGTTGAGCTCAACTCAGTACGACGGGTGCTGTCATGAAGATGCCGATCCGGGTGTGCGGCAAGTGCGGGAATGTGCTGAGTCAGTACAACCCCGACCCCATGTGCGCATCATGCTCACGTACCAGCGCCGCGCTCAGGGTTCCTGACCGGGCATGGCGTGACGAACGGGTGCAACGAGCCCTTGCTTCCTGGGAGTTCGGTGAATTGCTTCGGTTGTTACGTCGACGGTCGGGACTGTCCCAGATGGACGTACGCGCCTTGACCGGGCTTACCCAGTCGTACATCTCCGACCTCGAAAACGGTCGCAAGCAGCTGGGGGGCCGCGATGCCATCATCGACCTCCTCAACGGCCTCGGCCTTCCAACTGACCTGCGGCCACTGCTCCTGACACCCTTTACAGGCCGGGATCAGACAGCGGCCTCGGAGGCGCTGGACCCGGCGATGCCGTGGACGGCGGATCGTATGGTGACGTCACTTGAAGTGGCTGTCGGAGGTCCCATGAAGCGTCGAAGCGTGCTGACCGCCTTGAGCGGAGCCGGTCTCACTCAATATGTCCTGCAGTCGGCCATCGCCCCTATGGAGGTGCTGGCCGCAGACACCCGCGACGGAACGCGGGTGACCATGCCTCTGCTCACGTCACTGCAGACCACCACTGACGCACTGAGGCAGCTGGACGCGAGCAGCGGCAGTGGAACCCTGGCCAGCACCGCCAGGAAACACCTGAAGGTGCTGCTGGGTCTGATGAAGACCGGAACCTTCGACGAGCGGACAGGCCGCCGACTCGCAGCAGTGACCGCGGACACCGCCATTCAGACAGGGTGGTACTTGTTCGACGGCGGCGAGCACGACGAAGCACAAGGGCTCTTCCTGGGTGCACTGCGTGCGGCTCAAGCATCAGGGGACTCAAGACTCCGCGCCGGTGCACTGTCATTCCTGGCCATTCACGGCTACTCGGTCGGCGATCCCCGCGAGGCAGTCACTGCTGCCCGGACAGCACGCCAGATCATCAGTGACCAGGACGTGCCGGCGTTGCACGCCATGCTCCTCACGCGGCAAGCGCGAGGTCACGCTCGACTGCGAGAAGAACGGCACGCTCTGGCAGCCCTCGAAGAAGCAGATGCCCTGTGTGCCAAGGGGCGCGGTGAGGATGAGCCGCATTGGCTGTACTGGATCAATCCGGGTGAGATCCTCGGCCAGCGAGGCAGCTGCTTCCTCGAGCTGGGCCGTCCAGCCGAAGCCGCATCCGCCTTCGCTTCAGCTCGCGGCGTCCTGAGCCGTGAAGAAACCCGGACCAGGGCCCAGTTCCTCACCCGCGCAGCAACGGCTCAGATGCGCGCGGGCGACGCCGACGCCGGTGCCGCTACCGGACACGAAGTGCTCACCATGGTGGACGGCATCCGGTCCGCCCGGCTCGACGAGCATCTGCGCTCGATGCTGCTCGAAGCGCGCCAGTTCGGCAGCGCAGCCCCTGTCCGTATGTTCCTAGACCGGGGCGAGGAACTTCTGAAGGAGCGAGCGCTCGCATGATTCTGGTGCTATGGGACGTCGACCGGACTCTGCTCTACGTCGGTGAGACCGACCGCTTGGTGTATCGCGAGGTGTTTCGCGAGATAGTTGACCGCGACGCGCAGACGCTGCCCGCCAGAGGAACCGGTGTCACCATGCCGCTTGCCGTGCGAGAACTGCTCTCCGCCAATGCGGTCCCCGAATCGGAATTCGATCACCTCGCGCGCTTGATGGTTGACCGCCTCCCCGGCCGGCTGAATCGCCACCGTGAGGCACTGCGTCGCGAGGGACATCTGATGCCCGGCGCCGTTGGGGCTCTGGCGGCTGTACACCAGTCTCGACTGCTCGTCCCGACGATTGTGACCGGCAACCTCAAAGCGAGCGCAGAGATCAAACTGTCCGCCTTCTGCCTTGCGGACTACCTCGACATGAGTATCGGAGGCTACGCTTCCGACGACTCCCATCGGCCTGCCCTCGTGCGCATTGCACAGAACAGAGCTGAGGCAGTGTACGGCCATATCTTCGGCCGCGAGAACACCGTCATCATCGGTGACTCCCTGCAGGACGTCCGGACAGGACTGGAGGGAGGCGCGAGAGTCATCGGCGTTGCCTCAGGAACGACCTCGGCTGAGCAATTGGCCGCCGAAGGAGCCGACCACGTCATACCGGATCTGACGAACGCAGAACGAGTTGTGGAACTGATCCACACGGTCGCAGGTAGATAGCAGGCAGGCAGCTCCGAGTGCTGCATCAGGAGCCAGACCGCGTCGACGCGGTCGCCCGACGGAAGCGCTGACGCCTCAAGATCAACTATTGGCGGCTTCTGGGCTCACCTCGAAAGTGACCGCAATTTCATCTGATGCAGCATTGCGGTCGGGCAGCACATCGGAGGTTCTGTCGCTCATCGACGCAGGCCAGGGCCTCAGTGTATGCGGTCTCTCCAGCCGGGCAGGTCGCTCCCGTAGCCCTCGTTGCGGCTCTAGACAGGCTTCTTACCTGCACGTTTGCCATCGACTTACATCTAATGAAAGATCCCTTCGTCTGATGTAAGTTACGGAGAGTGCTTTTGATGAGCAGGAACAGCCTCGCGCCGGGGGCAGTGGGGCTGCATCTGGTCAGCGATCTGCCGCTGCTGCGGCCCGACGAGCAGGTCTTCACCGCGATGCTGGACGGCTGGCGCAACCAGCAGTTGGCGCGCAACTTGGCTTTCTCCACGATCGAGGGCCGGGAGAAGACGGTGCGGGCCTTCGCTCGGCACGCCGACGCCTTCCCGTGGACTTGGTCGCCGCAGATGCTCGACGAGTGGATGGGCGATCTTCGGGCGGTCCGCGGGTTGAAGCGCTCCACGCTGCGTAACTATCAAGGTACCGTGCGCTCGTTCTGCGGGTTCGTCGTCGACCCCGCCTACGGCTGGGCTGCGACCTGCGAAGAACGTTTCGGCACCCATCCCATACAGGTCGTGCATGAGTGGAACGCCGCGGTGCACGTGGAGGACGCCGAAGCCGATGCGGCGAAGAGGCCCTTCACCCAGGATGAGTTGCAGGCGTTCTTCGACTACGCCGACGACCAGGTCACCAAGGTTCGCGGCCGGGGCCGCAAGGGCTGGCTGCCCGCGTTCCGTGACGCAGTGCTCTTCAAGACCGCGTACGCCTTCGGCCTGCGCCGCAACGAGACCCGGATGCTGGACACGGTCGACTTCGGCCGCAACCCTGAGGGCCCGGAGTTCGGCGACTACGGCGTCTGCTATATCCGCCACGGCAAGGCGAAGAAGGGCTCGCCCCCGAAGCGCCGCAGCGTGCTGACGGTCTGGGACTGGTCGGCGGAGATCCTTCAGCAGTGGAACGAGGAGGTCCGGCCACTGTTCGCCACTTCCGGCACCGGGGCTCTGTGGCCCTCGGAACGCTCGGCCCGCATCGGCTTCTCCCAGATGAACACCCGCTTCGCCGCCTACCGGGACGCGCTCGGCCTGGACGAGGGACTGGACTTCCATTCCTTTCGAAGGTCGTACGTGACCCACCTGATCGAGGACGGCTGGGACGCCCGTTTTGTCCAGGAGCAAGTCGGTCACGACTACGCGTCCACGACCGCGATCTACACCTGCGTATCCTCCGACTTCCGCACCCGCACCCTGCGCAGAGCGCTGGACGCGACGATGGAGGCCGCCCTGCGGCCGGCAAGGAGAGCCTGATGAAGCGCCAGGTCAGCTACCAGTGGCGGCTGCGCGAGGTGATGGCCACGCGCGGCATCTTTGTCGCCTCCGACCTGTCGCCGCTACTGGCCGACCGCGGCATCGAGCTGTCCTCGGTCCAGGTCTGGCGGCTGGTCACCCAGACACCCGAGCGGCTGTCCCTGCCCGTCCTCGCCGCCCTCTGCGACATCCTCGACGTCACTCCCGCCGAGTTGATCGCCGCCAAGGCGGAGAACGTGGCCCCGCGCCGCACCGCCGCCTCCGGCAGCGCCGACGTGGTCGACCTCGCGGCCACGGTCCGGCCCAAGCGGGCCCGGGTCCGCCCGGAGAAATGAGCCGCACCCGGGTCCGGCCCGAGGACCTGTTCTGCGCGCGCTGTCACCGGGCCGTCCGTCTCGGAGCCGCCCACTGGCCCGAGGGCTACCTGTGCTCCGCCTGCTACGACCACGCACTGGAGACCTACGGGCAGTGCGTCGGCTGCGGCGTCGACCGGCTCACCCCGGGCATCGCACCGGACGGCGGCCGGTGGTGCACCGATTGCGCGGGCGGCCTGGGCGAGTTCCACTGCGAACGCTGCGGCCGGGAGGCCCGCCGCTACCTGCTCGGAGTATGCGGGAACTGCGTCCTGGCCGAGCGGCTGGAAGGACTCCTGGACGACGGCGCCGGCCGCGTCCGGCCCGAGCTCGTTTCGTTCTTCGACGAGGTTAGGTCCGTGCCCCGTCCCAAGGCAACGCTGACCTGGGTCGGCAAACCGCACGTCCAGAAGATCCTGCGCGCCCTCGCCCTCGGCGAAGTGCCCCTCACTCACGAGGGATTGAGCACGCTGTCGCCCTGGCGGTCGGTGGCCCACGTCCGTGACCTGCTCATGCACACCGGCGTCCTGCCGCACCGCGACCGGCACCTCCTGCTGTCGAACGCCGACTGCCCGAATGGCTCGACACCATCGAGGACGTCGAACACCGCCAGCTCCTGAACCGCTTCGCCACCTGGCACCTCCTGCGCAAGCTCCGGGCCACCGCCGCCAAGCGGCCCCTCGGACCCGGAGTCGTCAAGACCGCCCGCACCCAGCTCATCCAGGCAGCCGCCTTCCTCGTCTGGCTCGCCGAACGGGACCGCGTCGCCAGCGAGTGCACCCAGGCGGACTTCGACGCCTGGTTCGCCAAGGACGCCACCGTCCGCCGCGTCGTCCAAGCGTTCCTGCGCTGGAGCATGGACCACCAGGTCATGCCCCGGTTGAAGGTCCCCACGATCCGCACGGAGAACCCGGCCCCGATCAGCCAGCACCACCGCATCGCCCTGATCCGCAAGATCATGACCAGCGACGATCTCCCGCTCATGGAACGGATCGCGGCTGCCCTGATCCTCCTCTATGCCCAGCCCGTCCGTCGGCTCGTCCGGCTCACCGTCCACGACGTCCAGCACGACGGTGACCAGGTCGCACTCCTTCTGGGTGATCCACCCACACCGGTTCCCGAGCCCTTCGCCGAGCTACTACTCGGCTACATACGTGACGGACGCCTGAACCGGCCAGGCGGCACTCTTCCCGCCAGCGACTGGCTCTTCCCCGGACGCCGGGCTGGACAGCCCGTGGACCCCGCCACCCTCGGCAAGCGACTCACCGCCGCAGGCGTCCCCACCGTCAACGGCCGGACCGCCACCCTGCGGCAACTCGTCCTTCAGGCACCGCCGTCGGTCGTCGCGGGGATGCTCGGTTACCACACCGTTCACGCCGAGGCCGTCGCAGCCCAAGCCGGAGGCACCTGGAAGAAGTACGCCCCCGGTGACCACACTCGATAGCCACCGATCCCGTCACCGGCCTCAGCCCGTCAACGCCCGGAGACAGCAGCAACCGATTCGATAACACCGCGCCAGGTCCTGCGATAGCCCTCGCGAAGAGGCCCGCCGACCAGGTCGAGGATCCCGGAAGCCGCGTCGATCATGAGTCCTGGGTCTCCCGACTTACACAGGTGCAGGTGCCCTTTGAGCAGGGCGGCCCCACGCTCTGCGTCCGCCTCCAGGAGACGCCGCGGCAGCCACTTCCCGCCGCCGATCCACGCGTGGTGGTAGTCGCAGAGCAGATCGGCCGCGGCGTTGAGAACGAACCCGGCCACCGCAAGGCGCTCGATCTGGTCGCCAGCGCCGACGACGCAGTCAAAAAACTGGGCTGACTCCCTTCGCGACCCCCCTCCCGAGGCCGGAATCGCCTCCCCCCCTGCGCCCCTCGTCCCCTCCCGGGCAGCCCCGTCGGCCCACTCGTCCGTCGTTCACCAGAGGCAGCTTGAGTAGCAGGCCAGGACGCCGGAGTGAATGAGAGGGGCCGGTGGGGTGCTCTGGCTTGGATAGTGGGTGTACAACTTCCCAACTAACCTCGGGCTTTCGCGAGGTGGGTTGTCCGGTGCTTGATCAAATAAGCGGAGAGTGCTCCTGACCTGCAACGATGGGACTTGTCTAGGGTCCTGTTGGCTGCATGGAAAGAAGCACTCTCCAGGTGAGTAAGCGTATCGGGTTGTACCCGCGTGTCCGCGTCGAGGGCGGTGGCAGCGGGGCGGTCTCGCAGGGCGGGGCGGTGCTGCTGGTCGAGACGGTCCGCAAGTTGGGCCTGGACACCGCGATATCGACGGCGTTGGCGCCGTGGCGCAAGCCGCGGGCGGTGCACGATCCGGGCAAGGTCTTGCTGGATGTCGCGCTCGCGACGGCTCTGGGCGGGGACTGCCTCGCCGATGTTGCCATGCTGCGGGCCGAGCGCGACGTGTTCGGCCCGGTGGCATCCGACCCGACGGTCTCACGGCTCGACGTCCTTGCCGCAGCCGGGCCGAAGGCGCTCACCGCGATCCGGTCGGCGCGGGCAGAAGTACGGTCGCGGGTCTGGGGACTGGCCGGGGCGAACGGTCCGGCCGCCGGCGGCTCGGTGATCGTGGACATCGACGGCGTGCTGGTCCTTGCGCACTCCGAGAAGCAAGACGCCACCGCGACCTGGAAGAAGACCTTCGGTCATCATCCGCTCGTCGCGTTCGTCGACCACGGCCGGGCCGGTTCCGGAGAGCCGGTGGCTGCGCTGCTGCGGCCCGGCAACGCAGGTTCCAACACCGCGAGCGATCACATCACCACCACTGGGATCGCCCTGGCCCAACTCCCCAAACACCTGCGGCGGGGCCGACAGACATTGATCCGCACCGATTCCGCCGGCGGCACTCATGCCTTCCTCGACTGGCTTTCCAAGCCGGGCCGGTGGCTGTCGTACTCCGTCGGAATGACCATCACCGACGCCGTCCACCAGGCCGTCCTGAAGATCCCGAAAAAGGCGTCCGGCCTACGACGCTGGCGGCACCGAGCGGCCCGGCGCCTGGGTCGCGGAGATCACCGACATGCCCGACCTGACAACGTGGCCCAAGGGCATGCGGCTGATCGTCCGCAAGGAACGCCCGCATCCCGGCGCACAGTTGCGCTTCACCGACCTCGACGGACTACGGCTCACCTGCTTCGCGACCAACACCAAAGGCGGCCAGCTCGCCGACCTCGAACTGCGTCACCGCCGCCGGGCCCGCTGCGAGGACCGCATCCGAAACGCCCGCGACACCGGCCTGCGCAACCTGCCCCTGCACGACACCGCGCAGAACCAGATCTGGCTGGAGATCGTCTCCCTCGCACTCGACCTCCTCGCCTGGATGCCGATGCTCGCCCTGACCACAGAAACGCGCCGCTGGGAACCCAAGAAGCTCCGCCTGAGGCTGTTCTCCGCCGCCGCCCAGCTCGTCACCACCGGCCGCCGCCGCTGGCTCCGCTTCACCACACGATGGCCCTGGACAAACGAAGTCATCCAGGCAATCGACCGGCTCAATGCCCTGCCGAGCCCCGGCTGACCAGCCACACCGGCCGCCCCAACGATCCGCATCACCGCACCGGGAAAGTGGAACCCGGCGCCCACCCGACGCGACAGCCGGGCCGCCAACCTGCCCCAACCCCGAAAAGACCGCACCTCGCAAGCACGAAGCCCCCGTCAGCGAACCGACGAGGACTCATGAACGATCGAGGTTAACGAGGCGGTGGGAGGCGGAAAGGTTCACGCGCTCTACAGACAGCCAGCCTTCGCCTGCTTCGTCTCGCCTCACGGTAATGATCCGCCGCACCCGCTGAGAGGTGACCTCTGCGGCCTCGTGATGCAGGTGCCAACGGATTGATTCCGCCTCAGTAGGCCCGCGACGGGAGGGCCCCCGCCGGCCGTCGGCGGGCATTCGCCCACGGCAGACAAGAAAGAACTCCAAAGGACTGGAAACCTCCGCCGGGAGCATGTCAACGTACAACGTCCCGGAAAACACCAGGTCAGAAGTTGCGGTTACTTCGGTGTGGTCGGGGTTGCGACTGATTCGCAACCCCGACCACACCAGGCGCTCTCTGGCGTGGTCCCTACCTTAGGAGGCCCGTCTGTCGGATTCCGCTATTCGATCCGCCCGCTGCACTTCCCCTGTCCTCTTTGCGCTCGGCGCATTGAATGGTTGGTCCGCCCAGATGGCCGGCGACTACGGCAACGTGTCCAGCGGGCTGTGCGTTTGCGTCTGCGCGGCTGGCCTGTTCGGCGAGGACCTACTGCAACGCGGCTATCGCCGCGACCGGGCCGCCCTCGCACACGTTGCGGCGAACTCCGGGGCTTCAACGTGGCAGGTGTCTGGTGCCATTGAGGCTTCCGAGCGTGTCGTAGTGCGAAATCTTGACCGCCTCACTGACGACCGCGCGACCCCAGCCCTGCGCTCATACCGGTTGGCTTCCTGACCGAGGGTGCCCCGAAGATATCGGATCCTGCTCATGTGATGCGGCCCGCAAAATAGACGACGATCGCCGGTTAGCCAAACCGGCGATGGTGACCACCATTGAGTGCAACGGTATCTGAGGCTGCACTTGGCGGTGAAGCCAGTTGAAGATGCGTCTTTCCAGTGTGAGGCGGTGCCGTGTGCGGGCACTTCATTAATTAGGCGCTCGTTGTGGATGTAATGCAGTGACGCCTCTGGTTATGTGTCCAGTCCTGAAGGGGAGTGGCTAGGGAAGGTGGAGTAAGTGGCCGATATCAAGAAGATCACGCTTTCATCAGGCAAGGTGAGATATCGATTCGTTCTCGACATCGGTAGGGGCGAGGATGGTAAGCGTAAGCAGCTAACTGTTACCAGGGCCACGCTTCGGGAAGCCAAGGCGGAACTGTCCCGAATTGAGAACGAGCAGAACTCGGGTACGTTCGTCCCGCCTAGCCAACTGACGGTCAACATGTGGATTGACCAATGGCTGGAGAAGAAGGCGGAAGATCTGGAAGAAACCACCATCTACAACTACCGAACCACCCTGGACCGAGTCCGGGGAAAGCTCGGTGAGATCCTGCTTCAGGAACTTACCGAAGGGGATGTGGAAGATTGGATGAAGTGGGCGCTCAAGTGCGGGCGTATCCGTGGGGGAAAGGCCGGAACTCCGCTTGGAGTGACGAGCGTAGAAATGAGCCTTGCGCGACTCAAAGACTGTCTGAATCGCGCAGTGACTAAGCGGCTCGTTTCCATGAATGTGGCTCAGCATCTTTCGATTCCGCGTAGGGCTCGGAAGGAAGAGCGGAGGACCAAGGCAGAACTGAAGCCTTGGGACGTCGCGGAGGTCCACACATTCGTGCAGGGGATCAGGGAAGACAGGCTCTACGCTCCGCTCCTGCTTTCCCTCATGGGTCTCCGCCCGGCGGAAGTCTGCGGACTCCGTTGGGAGGATATCGACTTGGAAGCCGGAACTCTCAGCATCGCCAATACCCGGACGATGATGGGGAACAAGACGGTGGTGGAGAAAGACACTAAGTCCATGGCCGGAGAACGAGAGCTTCCCTTGCCCGCTCCGGTGTGGGATGCGCTCCGGTCATTCAAGGCTCTCCAGGCCAAGGAAAAGCTTGCTCTCGGTCCGGATTACGTAGACTCCGGCTACGTCCTGGTGGACGAGATCGGGGAGGCTCGGAACATCAAGCAACTACGCCGACGGGCATACCGGATCATGGAGCTGCTAGGGCTCCGTCAGGTGCGCCTGTACGACGCTCGGGCGTCCTGCTTCACGTACCTGGCCAACAAGGGCGTGCCGGACCACCTGTTGGCTCGGTGGGCGGGACACACGAACGTCAAGACCACGAAGAAGTGGTACGTCAAGCCGGGTGTGGAGGATCTTCGTGGAGCTGCCACGGTGTGGGGCGGACTGCATGGGTCCGGAGAGGGACAGACCGCGCGGTCGTGAGAGATTGTGAGATATGAGAGCGTGAGGCAGGTGAGCGAGACACTACCGAACACCCTCCAATACCGCTTTGACGGGCCAGAAGACGCACCGGTCCTGGTCCTGGGCCCCTATCTCGGTACCACATGGCACATGTGGGACCGGCAGATACCGGAGCTCACCCAGCACTGGAGAGTCTTCCGCTTCGACCTCCCCGGCCACGGCGGCGCCCCCGCCCACCCCGCGACCGCCGTCACCGAACTCTCCGACCGGCTGCTCGCCACTCTCGACGGGCTCGGCGTCCAGCGCTTCGGGTACGCGGGCTGCTCCATCGGCGGCGCGATCGGCGCCGACCTCGCGCTGCGCCACCCGCACCGGGTCGCCTCGCTGGCACTGGTCGCCGCCTCGCCCCGGTTCGGCAGCGCCGACGAGTTCCGCCAGCGCGGGGTGGTCGTCCGCACCAACGGTCTGGAGCCGATGGCCCGCACCGCACCGGAGCGCTGGTTCACCCCCGGTTTCGCCGCCGCCCAGCCGGCCATCGTCGAGTGGGCCGTCCAGATGGTCCGCACCACCGACCCCGGCTGTTACATCGCCGCCTGCGAAGCCCTCGCCGCCTTCGACGTCCGCGGCGAACTCGGCCGCATCACCGTTCCGACCCTCGTACTGGTCGGCGCCGAGGACCGGGTCACCGGACCGGGCGACGCCCGCACCCTGGTCGCGGGCATACCGGACGCCCGGCTCGCTCTCGTCCCCGGCGCTTCCCACCTCGCCCCGGTCGAGCAGCCCGGAGCCGTCACCGATCTGCTCCTCACCCACTTCTCCACGGCCTGGCAGGACACCCTCGCCGCCATCCCCGTCCCGCCCTTCGCCCCGCAGCTCTCCACCCCGGTGCTGCCCGTCGCGGAGATCACCGCAGCCACACCGCAGCCCGAGACCGGGACCACCGGACGCGCCGACCCGTACGAGCCCGGCATGAAGGTGCGCCGCGAGGTGCTGGGCGACGCCCATGTGGACCGGGCCATGGCCGCCTCCGACGATTTCACCGACGACTTCCAGGAGCTGGTCACGCGCTACGCCTGGGGCGAGGTCTGGACCCGGGAGGGCCTGGACCGCCGTACCCGCAGCTGTGTCACGCTCACCGCGCTGGTCACCTCCGGCCATCTGGAGAGCCTGGCCGTCCATGTCAGGGCCGCGCTGCGCAACGGCCTTACCCCGGCCGAGATCAAGGAGGTGCTGATGCAGACCGCCGTGTACTGCGGCGTACCGGCCGCGAGCGCCGCCTTCTCGATCGCCCAGACCGTGATTCAGGAAGAAACGATGCCCCGCCCGTAGCAGGATGGGGCCATGGACACCGTGAACCCCATGCGCCTGACACTGACCAAGAAGACGCACTCCTGTATCCGTCTGGAGAAGGACGGGCAGACGCTCGTCATCGACCCGGGCGGCCTGTCGGAGGAGGACGCCGCCGTCGGCGCCGACGCGATACTGGTGACGCACGAGCACTTCGACCACTTCGACGAGGGGCGGCTGCGTGCCGGCATGGAGGCCAATCCGGCCGCCGAGATCTGGACCCTGCGCAGCGTCGCCGACCAGGTCTCGGCGGCCTTCCCCGGCCGGGTCCACACCGTCGGCCACGGCGACACCTTCTCCGCGGCCGGGTTTGACGTACAGGTGCACGGCGAGCTGCACGCGGTGATCCACCCGGACATTCCGCGGATCACCAACATCGGCTTCCTGGTGGACGGCTCGCTTTTCCACCCGGGCGACGCGCTCACCGTCCCCGACCAGCCGGTCGACACCCTGCTGCTCCCGGTGATGGCCCCCTGGAACAAGATCTCCGAGGTCATCGACTACGTACGCGCGGTCAAGCCGCGCCGCGCCATCGACATCCACGACGCGCTGCTCGCCGATCTGGCCCGCCCGGTCTACGACAACCAGATCGGCAGCCTCGGCGGCGCCGACCACGGCCGGCTGACCCCGGGGGACTCGACCGGCCTGTGACCGCCGCCGGTCCGGCGACTGTCAGTGGGAGCCGCTAGGTTTGCGTACATGCGCATCGCCACCTGGAACGTCAATTCGATCACCGCCCGGCTCCCGCGGCTGCTGGCCTGGCTGGAGAGCTCCGGCACGGATGTGCTGTGCATCCAGGAGACCAAGTGCGCCGCCGAACAGTTCCCGGCGGACGCGCTCCGCGAGCTCGGCTACGAGTCCGCGGTCCACGCCACGGGCCGGTGGAACGGGGTCGCGCTGGTCTCCCGGGCCGGCCTGTCCGACGTCGTCAAGGGCCTGCCCGACGGCCCCGAGTACGAGGGCGCGCAGGAGCCCCGGGCGATCTCCGCGACCTGCGGCCCGGTCCGCGTCTGGTCGGTGTACGTGCCCAACGGCCGCGAGGTCGAGCACGCGCACTACGCGTACAAGCTGCGCTGGTTCGAGGCCCTGCAGAAGGCCGTCGCCGCGGACGCCGCGGGCTCGCAGCCCTTCGCGGTCCTGGGCGACTTCAATGTGGCCCCGACCGACGAGGACGTCTGGGATCCGGCGCTGTTCGAGGGCGCGACCCACGTCACTCCGGCCGAGCGCGCCGCCCTCGCCGTGCTGCGCCAGGAGGGTTTGTCCGACGTCATGCCGCGCCCGCTCAAGTACGACCGTCCCTATACCTTCTGGGACTACCGGGAGCTGCGCTTCCCGAAGAACAAGGGCATGCGGATCGACCTCGTCTACGGCAATGCGCCCTTCGCCGCGGCGGTCAAGGACAGCTATGTGGACCGCGAGGAGCGCAAGGGCAAGGGCGCGTCCGACCACGCCCCGGTGGTCGTGGACCTCGATCTCTGACGCCTCGGACGTCGGCCGTCGTTGTCAGTGGTCGCCGATACGGTGGTCGATGTCCTTATCCCGCTTGCTGGCTGCTTGCTGTGACCAGGACAGCCCCGCCCGTTCAGCGCCGGGCGGGGCTTCATTCATGGCCGGTCAGACCGCAGGAACTCCGTCGCGGCTTTGATCGGCGGCCCGGCGCATCCCCAGTGAGGCCCCGGCGGTGCCCAGCGCCAGGACCATCAGGAGCGCGCTCACCCACAGCGGTGAGCGGAAGCCGAACCCCGCGTCGATCGCGAGCCCGCCGAACCATGGGCCGAGCGCGCCGCCCACATTGAACGCGGACGTGGCGAACGAGCCGGACAGGGTCGGTGCGTCGGCCGCCAGCCGGAACACCCACGAGATCAGCGCCGTCCCGGTGCCGAACGCGAGCATGCCCTGGACGAAGACGAGCGCGACCGTTGCGGACGTGCTTCCCGCGGTCAGTGCGAACCCGGCCCAGCCGACGGCGAGCGAGAGCAGACCGGCCGTGGTGAGGGCGACCGGCCGGGCGTCGATGATCCGGCCGGCGACGGTGACCCCGACGAACGAGCCCAGGCCGAACAGCGCGAGCAGGGCGGGCACCCAGGCGGTACCGAGTCCGGTGACATGGGTTGCGAGCGGCTCGAAGTAGGAGAACGCGCAGAACGTCGCCCCTTGCACGAGGGCGCTCGTCAGCAGGGTCAGCAGCAGCCGCGGACGGGCCAGGGCCCCCAGCTCGTCGCGTGCGGGTGCGGGGGTGGACTCCGGCCGTGCCCCCGGAATCGTCCTGGCGATCACGACGACGGCCGGTACGCAGACGAGGGCCACGGCCCAGAACGCCGACCTCCACCCCCAGTGCCCGCCCAGCGCCGCGCCGGCGGGCACCCCGGCCACACAGGCGATGGTGACGCCCCCGACCACCACGGACGTGGCGCGTGCCCGGGCCTCGGGTCCGACCATCGAGACCGCCGTCACCAGGGCCACGGCCCAGAAACCGGCATTCGCCAGCGCCCCGACGACCCGCGTCGCGAGAAGCACCCCATAGCTGGGGGTGAGCGCGCCGATGACATGGACGGCGCTGAAGACACAGAGGAAGAACAACAGGGCACGGCGGCGCGGCCAGTTCCGGCTGAAGAGCGCCATCAACGGCGCCCCGACAACCATCCCGATCGCGAAGGCCGAGGTGAGCAGCCCCGCGGCCGGAATGGACACGTGGAGGTCGGCGGCGATGTCCGAGACCAGACCGGACAGCATGAACTCGGATGTGCCCTGGGCGAAGACGGCGAGCCCGAGTGCGTAGACGGCAAATGGCATGAAGAAACCCCATGGACGGCTGATGGATGGACCAGGCAGGGGGTGTGGGCCGCGCCCGCTCGTCAGGACGAGCGGCAACACGGAAGAACGTCCTGGGTGTTCAAGGACGGGACTCGACGACTCGGCAGGCGCCGGAGCCGGAGAATATGCGCACGAGTGCGACACGAGCGCATACGGGAAAGCGCAGCCCACACGGCGGTGGTCCTGCGGCGGCAGCCCGGCGGCAGCGAACCCACGGCCGGTACTCGGCCGTACGGGATCAGCTCGACAGCGGATCAGCCACCGGTGGACCGGTGGCTAGTCTCTGTCGGACTCGGGGCTGGACATGGTCGCGAACGTACCAGCTCGGATCTCTTCGCTGCCACCCCTTTTGCCGCCGGAACAGCGGATCACCGGAGCGTCGGCACCTCTCGGCCGCCCGAGGTCCCGGGCAGACCTGCGCGGGCGGTGATCGCGCCGAGCAGACTGACCGAGCCGTCCTCGGCGACATGGGGCAGGGCCCATCGCAGAGCAGGCCCGGACGGCGGACACCCCATAGCTGCCGCACGAGGACGCTGCGGCGCAGGCCGCCGCCGAGGCTTACATGGCCAGCATCGCCGCCGCCTATCCGCCGGTGCCGGTGTACGCGAACCGCGTCTACCTGTGTCGCCAACTCGGCGACCCCATGCCGACATCCGCCACCGAAGGCATAGCTCCCGCCTGACCACATCCAAAGCGACGCCCCCGTGCACCATCACGGGGGCGTCTTCATGTCTGGAGACCTGATGGTCAATCCCCTGTCCGCGTCCGCGGTCCTTGCTGCTCTCCGCGAGGAGGGCGTGCGAGTCGTCGAGGTGAGTAACTGGCGTACCCACAAAGGTAACCAGAAAGGCCCGTGGGGCCCGGTCAACGGATCGCTGGTCCACCACACCGTGACCAAGGGCACTGTGTCCACCGTGCGGATCGTCCGCGACGGATACGCGGACCTGCCCGGCCCGCGCGAACAAGGGCAAGAACCCCAGCGTCGGTGCTATCTCCCAAGCCCTCAGGGCGCACGACGGGGAGCGCGCCACGGACGATGCGAATACGGAAGGCGGCAGTCGATGAGGGTCCCAACGAAGTGGCAGCTGGCCGAGTATTGGGTTGTCGACGCAGGCCGTCAGATCTACGCCCCGATGCTGGAAGACCTCGGCAATCCGTGCTGCTTCGCCTGCGGCTGGTTCTCGGAGCGGTGGAGCAAGGCGACCCCCAGATCCAGTGGGGAGCGGGCAACGCTTGAGCGGGCTCACATAGCTCCCTCCGGCTCGGGTGGCTCCGACGCTCCGTCGGACATCGTGCTCCTGTGCGCTCCGTGTCATCGCGATGCCCCCGACTGGCATGACGCAAGCGAGATGGCCCTCTGGATCGCGGCTCGCCCCGAGCGTGGCAGCAAGGAACTCGAAGGTGCGGACGGGTGGATCCAGGCGGCCCAGGCGGTGCCGGGCTTCACCGCGCTCCTGGAGGAACTGGAGGCGAACCCGGACCTGCTAGACGGCGTGGCGAGCCAGCGGATAGTCGACCTGCTCTGGGAGTCGACTCGCCGGGCGGGTCTCCATGTGAGTGCGCTGAGGCAGGGAACGAAGGAAGCGATCATTCGCGATGCGACAAAGCGGGCGACGCGGGGTGATCTCATGGCGTGACCGAGCGCCGCAGGGCAGCGCCTCACGCCGCTTCGTACCGGTGTGCCCGCCCGCCGCGCCATTCGACCCAGTGCGGGTCGTCGAGGCAGTGCTCGGCGTCGTAGATCCCGGCTTGCCGGAGGAATTCGATCAGGTCGCGGTCGTCGCGGGCGAGGCCGGCGATGTCGCCGTTGATGGTGACCGCCCGGCCGCCGGCTGAGGAAGGCGGTGCACGAGTATGGGGGCGCTCATGTTTTCAGGGTGCGACCGGCTGCCGCTCACAGCACCCCGAGCTCGGTGTCCGGTCGGCAGTGTGCGCAGGCCCGGATGCCTTCGGCGAGTGCGGTGAGGGCCTGCTCGCGGCTGATGGCCCGGTGGCGTTTCCCGATGGCGTAGCAGTGCCCGGCGTGGACCTCGATGGGGCGGGCGCCGAGCCCGACGCTGAGCTCCACCACCCAGTCCGGTTGCGGCGGCCGCCGCTCCTCGCCCCGCTGC
>NZ_JBIURV010000059.1:0-19766 GCF_044741025.1 Streptomyces sp. NPDC088246 | reverse complement strand
CTGCTGCTCGGCTTCTCGCTCCTCGCCCCGCTGCTGCTCGGCTTCTCGCTCCTCGCCCCGCTGCTGCTCGGCTTCTCGCTCCTCGCCCCGCTGCTGCTCGGCTTCTCGCTCCTCGCCCCGCTGCTGCGATCGCTTCGTCGATCCGACCCAGCCACATGGCGTACCAGGTCCGCAGGGTGCGGAGGCGTGGCAGATCAGGCGGAGGGTCGTACATTTGTTCGAGTCTCTCGCCGTGCCGGCTGCGCGGAAGCCGATGAGCGGAGCCGCATGAACGCCGCCGGCCCGCTGCGGGCCCTCGGCGTAGCGCGGCCGGCGTATGCCCCGCCGTAGACTTATCAGGGAGCTTGAGCCTTGCCAGATGTCCAGTTCAGGCGGGCCCCGCGAGATTGGTGCCGCCAAGGTCGGCGGGATTGTGGTTTCCCAGGGCTCCGGCCATCGCGGGCTCTCTCCAATGAGCGGAAGCCTCTGCCTCGCTCTGTGAGCGGTGGAATCCCCTCCGGAAGGACGTGGGCCAGATGAGCCACCCTGTGAGCCAGGTGCCCATCAGTGACATCACAGTGGCCGCCTCGGCTGTGCGCTGGATTTTCCCCGTCGGCATAGCAGTGGTCGTAGTCGCTGTTCTGCTTGGCCTCCTCTGGTGGGACACGCGCCGTCGGTCTGGGGTGCGACAGCAGGGACCACGGGCCGAACCTTCTTCCCGAAGCGACGAAAACTTGAGGGCTGCAGATGATTTCGGGGAAGGTCTCAGCCCGTATGAGCTCAACCGGCCCTCTTCGCCAAGGGACGCACGCAAGGATGACGACGGTGGGGCTTTTGGCAGTGGAGGACCTGGCGGCTGACGGGGCGGCGACATCGGCGGTACTTGCCGGGATCATCGCGCGGTCAAGATCTACTTTCGTAGTGAACAGAGCCACAGAAGGGGCTGACTGATACCGCCCTGACTGTCGACGGCGCCTGGAACACTGGCCTCGGCCCCGCTGCGTCCCCCGCCGGCGGGGCCACCTGCTGCCCTGCCCGGTTGTCATACCGGCCCAGTACCGTGGATTCATCACATTCGCGCCTATGGCTGGGCGCAGCTACGAGACCGCCCCGCCCGGAACAGCGCCCGGGTGGGGCGGACGTGCATCGGCTGTCGCCGTCAGGCTCCGGATGCAGGACGGCCTTCTTCACGGCCATCTCCAGCTCGAACCGGCTCACCCCGGCCGCTTCAGCGTGCGCGGTCACCGCGGCCTGGAACTTCGCCGCAGCCTCCCGCCACGGCGCCCACGCCTCCTCCGTGTACGGCTCGGCGAGGGCCTTGCGCTGCTCCTCCGCGGCGGAACGTCCCAGCATGAGCAGATCTTCAGGGATATCGATTGCCACGGCCGGTTCGTAAACGGCGCCACTGACAATCGACCGGAGCCGCGTAGGTCAGGCCGCTGTGACGACGTCAGCTTGGACTGCGGCTTCCCACTCCACCAGCAGCCGCTGATACTCCGCCTCACCCTCTGGCGACAGCGGGCCGGCCGCCCACAGCGCGCGGATGTCCGCGTTCACTGCGGCGGGGGAGTGCATAGGGGTGGCAGGCGAAGGGGTGATCGGCATGAGAGAAGGCTACGAGGTGGGACTGACAATCGAGCCGACCGTGTCGAGGGCGAGATGCCAGGGGTAGGCCTGCGGGTTGCCCTGCTTCGGAGGGTGCGACTCGTACCCGTCCGGCCCGTCGAGGAAGACCACGCCTTGGCTGCGGAGGTCAGCGATGCTGCGGACCACGGCCGGCTGGGCGCCCTGTGCCTGATTGAAGTAAGGCATGGCCAGCGCGGGCACGCCCATGTGTACACCCTCGGAGACGAGCCCGATTGCGAGCGTGTCCGAGATGCCGCCGCCCCACTTGTTCAGGCTGGTGCAGCTGAGCGGCGCGAACAGCATCGCGTCGGCCTTTGGCAGCGTGTCTTTCTCCCAGGGGAGCTTGTACCGAGACCGCACCGGGTGCCCGGTCAACTTCTCCAGCTCGCCCATTCGCGGCTCCCACCAGGTCGCAGCGGCCGGCGTCAGGATCAGGCAGGTGTCCCAGCCGCGGGCCTGCGCCTGCCGGACACCCGAGTCGATGTACTGGGTCGGGCCGGCCGCGCAGGCGATGAGGTAGAGAACTCGCTTCGTCATGCGGGGAGTCCACATCGCGCGGCCAGGCGGCGCAAGTCTCCGCCGGGAGCCGGGGTCGCCCCGACCGCGTCGGCGACGAGGCCGACCGTGGACTGCCGGCCGACGACCTCTTCCGGGGCCAGGCGCGCCGCCTCGATCAGCGACTCGGCGGCGGTCTCCTTCCGCCGTGTCAAGAGCTGAGCGCGTGCGCTGGTTCCCGCAGTCCTGCTCGGACGCCGCCGCCTGCGCCGTCCGAGAAGCCGAGCAAGCGCTATGACGGCCTTGGCCGATGGCCCAGCCTCCCGGCCGCTCCCCGATCCGAAGACGCTGACATGGGACCAGTCCGCCGGCCGCGCCTGCATCTGGTGCAAGAAACCCCTCACCACTGGCGCGGTCAGTGCCGGAATCATCCGCGACCGGCTCGGCGCCCACAACCTCGACACTGAGGTCTGGGCCGGACCTTGCTGCCAGGGCGAGCGGCCGTAAAGTGGGCTGCTCATCGCCGAGGAGCGTAGCGACCGTGGTATCGAGAGCCTCGGGTCGAGGCCCCGGCGATGCGCCATAGGTGGCTGATTCGAGTGTCGTTTTGGGCGCCCTCGACGCGCTCGATCGTATCGCGGTGGGGGGCTCGGTCCGATGGGTGAGCTGCTCCTGGGCGAGGGTTTGGTGCATGCCCCGGTCGCGGATGCGGTGGTCGAGGGCGCGGCGGTGTTCGAGGATCCAGGGCGGCAGGCACTTGACAAAAACTGTGACCTGCAAGGCCACACGCCAGTAGCTAATTTCCGGCATTTTTTGATCACGAATGATCGCTGCACTTGCCGGAGGGCGGGCTGGAACAGCCCTGCTCCTCCTGGCATGTGCGGCAGGGCTACCGATACTGTCGTAGATTCGAATGTTTGTTCACTCGCATGGGCGGCGAACGAGAAACGATCTCCATCGTTGGTCGCATTGCCGGTCTCGGGTCGCTGTCCACACCCCCCAAGGTGCAGCGACCCGGGGCCGGTTTTGTGTCATGGTGGGCTGACGTTCGCACTTCGCTCAGTTGACGCGATGGGAGCCCGGTGGGGGTCGAGTGGGAGATGATCATGGTGAATGTGAGCGAACTGACGCCAACTGGAGCTGGCTACTCGACGCCGTCTGTGTGTGATGCTCCCCAGGCCAGGCCTGTATTCAGCGGCAACGCATCAAAGGGGAATCGATCATGAACATCCCTTTCTTGGACAACTGGCGTAAGCGTCACGACGGTACGCGAGGGGCGGGGCTCGCGGCCGCCGTCGCGGCTGATCCTGAGGGCGTGGCCGAGCTCCTCGCCGAGTGCGAGCTGCTGCGTGTCCGGGCGGGGCAGCGGGGGCTCGAACTCGATGACAGTCCGGCCTCGTTGGCGGCTCTCGACCAGTTGCCGCCGCGCTGGCGCGACGATCCCGAGGAGCTGCCCTGGCTGGGCAACGACGCGGGGCTGTACCTGGGCACGGTTCTGGTGCGTAATGTCCCCGGTGCGGTCTGGAACATCTGGCCGAGCGGACAGCCCGTGGTGCGGCTCGCCTCGGGGCGGGAGATCGATGTGGTCGAGGCCGGACTGGACTGGGCGATCGCGGGCAGCCCCGAGCTCTCGCAGGTGTACTCGGAGTCGGCCGAGGGGTAGAACTTTCACCAAAATCAAATAAGACGCCTTATGCCCCATTTTTGCGTGTCGGAGGCGAAGCCCCATTTCGCGCTGGATAGTTTGCGCTGACCTCGACATAGCGACAAGTGGGTGGGGCAGCGTATGGCCGTCGATCCGTTGATCGAGCTGCGGGACGTCAACAAGTTCTACGGGCAGTTGCACGTATTGCGGGACATCAATCTCACCGTCGGCCGCGGGGAGGTGGTGGTGATCATCGGCCCCTCCGGCTCCGGTAAATCAACGCTCTGCCGGACCATCAACCGGCTGGAGACGATCGAGTCGGGTCACATCGCGATCGACGGCAGACCTCTTCCCGAGGAGGGCAAGGGGCTGGCCCAGCTCCGGGCCGAAGTGGGCATGGTCTTCCAGTCGTTCAACCTGTTCGCGCACAAGACCGTGCTGGCCAATGTCTCGCTCGCCCAGCTCAAGGTCCGCAAGCGGAAGAAGGACGACGCCGACCGGCGCTCCCGGGAACTGCTGGAGCGGGTCGGACTCGCCTCGCAGGCCGAGAAGTTCCCCGCCCAGCTCTCCGGGGGCCAGCAGCAGCGAGTGGCCATCGCCCGCGCCCTCGCCATGGACCCCAAGGCACTGCTCTTCGACGAGCCCACCTCCGCACTCGACCCGGAGATGATCAACGAGGTGCTGGAGGTCATGCAGCAGCTCGCCCGGGACGGCATGACCATGGTCGTCGTCACGCACGAGATGGGCTTCGCCCGCTCCGCCGCCAACCGCGTGGTCTTCATGGCCGACGGCCGCATTGTCGAGGACCGCACTCCCGAGGCGTTCTTCACCGCTCCCGAGAGTGACCGCGCCAAGGACTTCCTGTCCAAGATCCTCAAGCACTGACGGGGAGCTCCGTGTTGCGTACGAGAAGAGTTCTGGCAGCCTGCGCCGGTCTCCTGCTGACCGTGCTTGCCGCCGGTTGCGGCAAGGAGGGCAGCCCGCCGGTGAAGGGCCCGAAGCCCGAGCAGCTGCCCGTGTACAAGGTCGACACCAGCTTCCGGCTGCCCGAATCACCGACCTGGAAGAAGGCGAAGAAGCGCGGATACCTCCGGGTCGGGGCCAAGGAGGACCAGCCCTACCTGGGCGAGAAGGACCCGGCCACCGGCATCTACTCCGGCTTCGATATCGAGATCGCCAGGATGATGTCGGCCTCACTCGGCTTCGACCCGAAGACGATCCGCTTCAAGACCATTGCCTCCGCCAACCGCGAGACGGCGCTTCAGAACGGCCAGATCGACTACTACGTCGGCACCTACACCATCAACGCCATGCGCAAGAAGCTCGTCGGCTTCGCCGGGCCCTACTTCATGGCCGGGCAGTCGCTGCTCGTCCGCACCGACGAACACGACATCAACGGCCCTCAGGACCTGGCCGGCAGGACGGTCTGCTCGGCGGCCGGATCGACCCCGTACCAGCGCATCGCCGCCGACTACCCGAAGGCGATCCTGGTCGGCTACGACACGTACTCGATCTGCGTCGACAACCTGCTGACGTACCAGGTCGACGCCGTCACCACCGACGACGCGATCCTGCTGGGCTTCGCCGCCAAGGCGCCCAAGGAGCTGAAGGTGGTGGGCAAGCCGTTCTCCGAGGAGCCGTACGGCATCGGCGTCCCGCGCAGCGACAACGCGCTGCGGTTCGCCCTCAACGACGCCCTGGAGGCGAACGAGAGGAACGGCAACTGGAAGAGGGCGTTCGAGGCCACGCTCGGTCTGTCCGGGGTGCCCGCGCCGACTCCGCCGCCCATCGACCGCTACCCGGCGACCTGAGAGGGCGGGCATCGACCATGGACGTACTCACACAGAATTTCTCGCTCTACGGCAAGGGCTTCCTCGGCACGGTCGAGCTGACCGTCTACTCCTCGATCCTGGCCCTGCTCCTCGGCTTTTTCATGGCCTCCTGCCGGGTGGCTCCCGTCGGCTCGCTCCGGGTGCTCGGCACGGCCTGGGTGACGGTGCTGCGCAACACCCCACTGACGCTGCTCTTCTTCGCCGTCCTGCTCGGACTGCCGCGCTTCGGCCTGGTGCTTCCCTTCAAGGTCTTCGCAGTCCTCGCGCTCGGCTGCTACACCTCCGCGTTCATCTGCGAGGTGCTGCGCTCCGGCATCAACACCGTGCCGACGGGGCAGGGCGAGGCGGCCCGCAGTCTCGGTATGACGTTCGGCCAGACGCTGAACAACATCGTGCTGCCGCAGGCGTTCCGTTCGGTGATCCCGCCGATCGGCTCGACGCTGATCGCCCTCGCCAAGAACTCGGCGATCGCCGGCGCCTTCAGCGTCACCGAGCTGCTCGGCACCTACAAGACCCTCAACGAGCTGGGTTACAGCATCATCTGGACCTTCGTCTGGATCGCCGTCGGCTACCTGATCATCACCCTGTCCATCAGTGCGCTCTTCAACGTGCTGGAGAAGCGCTGGGGAGTCGCCCGATGACCACTCACACCGTGCCGTCTCCCACCGCGCTCTACGACATCCCGGGCCCGGTGACTCGTAAACGCCACCGCTTGTACGGGATCGTCTCGACGGCCCTGATCCTCGCCCTGGTCGGCTGGATCATCTATCTGCTCTTCGACACCGAACAGTTCACCAGCGCCAAATGGACGCCCTTCGAGTACAAGGGCATTCAGGAGCTGCTGCTGCGCGGACTGGGCAACACACTCAAGGCGTTCGCGTACGCCGCGGTGCTCTCCCTCGTGCTCGGGGCGGTGCTCGCCGTCGGCCGGCTCTCCGTCCATCGGCTCGTGCGCTGGGTCTCGACGCTGCTGGTCGAGTTCTTCCGGGCCATGCCCGTTCTGGTGATGATCTTTTTCATCTTCGTGGCGCTGAAGGTGCAGCCGCTGCCCGCGCTGGTCACCGGTCTGACCCTGTACAACGGCTCGGTGCTCGCCGAGGTGTTCCGTACCGGGATCAATTCGGTGGAGCGCGGCCAGCGCGAGGCCGCGTACGCCCTGGGGATGCGCAAGACGCAGGTCACCACGTTCGTACTGGCCCCGCAGGCGGTGCGTGCCATGCTGCCCACGATCATCAGCCAGCTGGTGGTGGCGCTGAAGGACACATCGCTCGGCTATCTGATCACCTATGAGGAATTCCTCCACGCGGGCAAGCTCATCGCGTCCAACCTCGACTACGATCTTCCCTTCATCCCTGTGGTGATGGTGATCTCGCCGATCTATATCGGGATGTGCATGCTGCTCTCCTGGTTCGCGACCTGGGTGGCCAAGCGGGAGCGGCGCAATCCGAAGACGCAGGCCGTGGAGGTCGCACCGGCCGAACCAGGAACGCTGCTGCCGGGAGTGCAGTAGCCGGGACCCGCTGCGAAGCGGTCCCCGAGGGGCAGTGCCCGCCCGGCAGCAGCCGGTGATCACTTCTCGCGCAAGGGAACGGACACGTACGACGGGTCCGCCCGGTGCGAGGAGAAGGTCAGCTGTGAGCCGGCCGGGTTGTGCTCGATGTACAGCGGGTCGACGGTGTCGATCACCAGGGCGAGTCGGTGACCGGCCGGGACGTCGTAGGCGGTGGAGAACAGCTCCAGGTCTACGGGGAACGGCCGGTCCGGCGTCTGCCCGTGGAAGGTGTAGGGGGCGTTGCTGACCAGCTTGCCGAGGCCGAGCGGCCCTTCGTCGTAGAGATAAGCGACGAAGGTGCCGCTCTCCTTGTTGCTGGTCAGTGTGGTGTGGAGCCTGGCCGTGCCCCGGATGCGCTGTTTCGACGCGTACTTCTCGGACTGCCAGACGCCTGCGAAGGTACGGGGCAGCAGCGGGATCGAGGCGAGCGGCGGCAGCTTCACGAACTGGTCGAGGGCGTTGGACAGCATGATGATGCCGCCGTTGGCGCCCGAGTCGATATTCGCGTAGGTCTTCTTCGTGCCGCAGAGCGCGATCCGTTCCTTCGCGGCGCCGACCGACGGCCAGTCCGGATAGCCCTCGTAGCCGCCGCCGTTGCGGGACTTGAGCTGGACAGGCGGCTCCTGGTCGATGCCGTTGCGCTCACCCTTGAGGTAGCGGCCGAACCAGCGGTGGGCGTCGGTCCAGGTGTCGTTGGGCAGGACGAGCAGTCCGGTGGCCTCGGCGGTGGCGTGGTCGCCGGGGCGGAACTCCAGGCGCTTGGGGCCGGTGAGTTTGTCGTAGAACGAGGCGTACTGGTTGGGAGGGAAGATCTAACGCTTGATCATATGTGCAGGTCAGCGCCATGATGTCGAGATCCAGGTCAGCAAGTAGTCAGCATCGGTCCCGCATGGGCCTGGCGGGGGCCGACCCGGTGCCTCCCGACCTATACCGGAAGGCACCGTTCATGGCCCGACAGCTCGCCCGAGGCATGGGTACATTCTTCAAGCCTTGCGACTGTGCGCGACCTACTCGCTGTCCCCACACCTACCCCTTCAGTTGTAGTTCGCTGATCAGGCTTGTCGGACCAGTCCAGCAGATCCCAACGTGGCGGAGTTTCGCCGGTATCAGCTGCTCAGGGACGCGATGTTCTCCCGTACCGCCTCAGTCACGGCCGCAGCATGGGAGTTGAGGTAGAAGTGCCCGCCGGAGAAGGTCCGTAGTTCGAACGGCGCGGTCGTGCGCTCGGCCCAGTCACGGGTCTCGTCGAGCGTCGCCATGGGGTCGTTGTCCCCGAGCAGCGCGAGAACCGGGCACGGCAGGGACGGACCCGGCTGGTAGCGGTACGTCTCCACGGCCTCGTAGTCCGCACGGATCACCGGCAGGAACAGGGCTCGCAGCTCGGGGTCCTGGAACATCCGCACGTCGCTGCCGCCCAGCCGCTCCATCTCGGCCACGATCCCCTGGTCGTCCCGCTTGTGCACGTCTTCGTGCCGCACGCTGGTCGGCGAACGGCGGCCGGAAACGACGACGGAGAGCGGGGCGGCGCCGTCACCCGCGAGCCGCCGCGCCACCTCGAAGGCGACCAGTGCGCCCATGCTGTGGCCGAGCAGCGTCAACGGCCGGTCCGCCCAGGGGCGCAGCGCCGTCGTGGCGTGCCGCGCCAGCTCGTCGACGGAGCGCAGCAGAGGCTCGGTCCTGCGGTTCTGCCGGCCCGGGTACTGGACTGCCAGCACGTCGATACCTGGCGACAGCGCGGCCGAGACAGGGTGAAAATAACTTGCCGCGCCGCCCGCGTACGGAAAGCAGACGAGCCGGTTCTTGGCGTCCGGAGCCGGGTGGAAGCGCTGGATCCAATCGCTCTTTTCCTGCACGCTGCTCGTCAACTCACTTGCCCCTCATACGTGTGTCGTCTACCGGTGAAGGCTCTCACCGGACGCGTGTCCGGCCTACCCCTAACCACCCCCACCTAGGGGTGGGAAAAGGTGAGGCCCCACCGCCTGTAAGGCGGTGGGGCCCGGCCGGAGAGTCTTACGGGGGATGGACTTCCGGCCCTTCGCTTTGGTTTTCAGGGGCTTCCCTACGCGGCGGTCGCCGCTTCCACCGGTCGGATCCTGGTGGCCCGCCAGGTGGGCAGCAGGGTCGCCGTGAAGGTGATCACCACCGCGCCGGTCACGACCGCGAGGTAGATCCACACCGGTACGGACGGGACCACCCGGTCCAGCTTGGCGACGCTGTAGGGGAAGAGCGTGACCGCGGCGGCGACCGTGCCGAGCAGCACACCGACGACGGCGGTCAGCACGCTCTCCACGCTCATCATCGTCATGATCTGCCGCCGCGTGAAGCCGGTCAGCTGCTGGAGGCCGAACTCCCGGCGACGCCGGCCGGTGGCCGCGATCAGCGTGTTCACCACCGAGATGGCGGTGTATCCGACGATCATGCCGACCACCAGGTAGTTGATGGTGGCCAGTTGCTGCTGGCCCTCGGTGCGCCCGGCGACCAGCGCGGCACTGTCGGTCACCTTGACCCCCGGCTGGTCCTTGACCAGCGCGGACAGTGCCGCGGTCACCTCGGTGGAGTCGCCTCCGGCGGCGTGGCGCACCAGGATCTGGCTCGCCGCCCCGTCGGTGGTGTGGGCGGCCAGCAGTTGGGCGGGCAGCAGCAGTGCTGCTGCGTCGCCCTCCGCCTGGTAGGTTGCAGCCACCTTCACCTTGACCGGAGTGCCGTCCCCGAGCCGCAGGGTGAGGGAGTCACCGACACCGCGCCCGAGGGAAGCGGCGTGCTCGACGGGCAGCGCGACGCTGTTCCCGCGCAGGCCGGCGAACGAACCGGCCGCGGCCTGCACCGAGAGGTTCTTGGCGTCGCTGACACCCTGGAGCGGCCAGCCGTCGCTGGTCTGCTCGGCGTCCTCGGGGCTCTGCACGAACCCGGTACTGGTCACGTAGTCGGAGGCGGCGCCGACTCCCTGTACCTGCCGCACCCGGTCCAGGGTGCCGGGGGCCAGGCCACCGGTCTCGGACGTCAGCACGTCGTCCGCCCGCAGGATCCCGGTGTGCGCGGAGCGGTTGGAGGCGTCCTCGATCTGCTGCATGTACAGCGTGCCGGTGGCGATGCCGGTCAGCAGGATGATCGGCGTGATGGTGGCGGCCATCCGGATCGTATGGGCCCGGGAGTTGAGCACCGCGAGCTGCCCCGGCAGTCCCGTGAGGGCACGCAGCGGGCCCTGGAGCAGCGCCACGATGGCCTTGGTGAAGCCGGGGGCGAGCAGCGCCAGGCCGATCGCCCACATGATGCAGGCCGGTCCCGCGGTACTGGCCGTCAGGTCGCCCTTCATCATGGTCATGGTCATCACGGCCATGGCGGCGCCGCCGACGAGGAAGAGCACGGACAGGACGACCCGGGTACGGGTCAGCCAGCGCCCCTCGATCGAGCTCTCCGCCAGCGCCTCGGTGGCCCGGGTCTTGGCGATCTTCCGGGCGGTGATGTACGCGGCACCGACGCCGGCCAGCAGCGAGGCGCCCACAGCCACCAGGGCCGGCACCACGCCGAGGTGGAACTCGACGGCCCCGGAGACCATTCCGGCGGAGACCAGCTTGTCGAAGATGAGCTCGCTGAGCAGCGCGCCGGGCAGGCAGCCCAGCACCGAGGCGACGGTCGCGACGACCAGCGTCTCGCCAAGGATCATGCGGCGCAGCTGCCGCGGGGTGGTGCCGATCGCCTTCATCAGGGCCATCTCGCGGTGCCGCTGCTGAATGGTCAGCCCCAGCGTGGAGGACGCCCCGAACATGGCGACCAGGATCGCCCAGCCGCCGAAGATCGCGGACAGCGTGACGAGGCTCTTCTGGCTGCTCGCGGCCTGCGGGAACTCGGCGAGCCCCCGGTTCTCGCCGGTCAGCGTGACGGCCGCCTTGCCGTTCAGGGCGTGCTCGATCCTGCTGCCGAGCTCGGCGGTGTCGGTGCCCGGCTTGGGCAGCACACCGATCGCGTCCGCCGTGCCGGCCCGGCCGCTCAGCGCGCCGGCCTGCTCGTCGGTGAAGAACACCGCGGGCTGCGAAGCCGTACGGCCGCCTGCCTGCTTGACGATTCCGGCCAGCCGGAACTCCTGGGGCCGTCCGGCGGCCACGATCCGGACCCGGTCGCCGACGGAGGCGCCCGCCTGCCCGGCCAGCCCGGCGTCCAGCACCACATCACCGGCCGCACCGGGCCGGGTTCCCGAAGTGAGGGAGTAAGGGGCCAGTTGAGCCGAGTCCCAGCCGTGGCCGAGCGGGCGGTGCTCAGTGCTGGTGGCAGTGTCGGACAGGTCGGTCACCGGGCGGCCGTCACGTACGACCGCCACCGGGAAGGACACGTCGGCGATGGCCTTGGCGACACCGGGCACCGCGGCGACGGCGTGTACCTGCGCCGCGTCGAGCCGGACCCGCTCGGACAGTTGGGCATCGTCGTACTTCTGGTCGCCGGCCACCACGAGGGGAGCCGCGGCCAGCCGCTGGGGCGGCACCGCGTCGCGGACGCCGCTCTCCATGAGACCGCCGCAGGCCATGATGAGGGCCGCGCCGAAGAACATGGCGATGAAGGTGGCCACGAATCCGCCCTTGCGGAACCGCAGCGTGCGCAGAGCCAGGGACAACATCAGTACGTGCCTCCGGCCGCGTTCGGCACCTGCTGGCCGTAGGCCACGGGCTCTTCGTCGGCCCAGGCGCCCAGGCGAGTCATCCGCTCGGCGACCGCCTCGGCCGTCGGGTTGTAGATGTCGCCCACGAACCGGCCGTCGGCGAGGAACACCACCCGGTCCGCGTACGAGGCGGCCACGGGGTCGTGGGTGACCATCACGATGGTCTGCCCCAGCGACCGTACGGACTCCTGCATCAGCCGCAGCACCTCACGGGCGGTGCGGGTGTCCAGCGCACCGGTCGGCTCGTCGGCGAAGACCACCGCGGGCCGGGTGACCAGCGCGCGGGCGATCGCCACGCGCTGCTGCTGGCCGCCGGACAGTTCGGCGGGACGGCTTCCGGTACGATCGCCGAGCCCCACACGATTGATCACCTTGGTCACTTGGGCCCGGTCGGGGCGCCGGCCGGCGAGTTTCAGCGGAAGCGTGACGTTCTGCAGCACCGAAAGGGCGGGCAGCAGATTGAAGGCCTGGAAAATGAAGCCGATGCGCTCGCGCCGCATCTTGGTCAGCGTCGTCTCGTCGTAGCCACTGAGATCTTCGCCGTCCAGCAGGACGGTGCCGGAAGTCGGCCGGTCCAGCCCCGCCGCGCAGTGCAGGAAGGTGCTCTTGCCCGAACCCGACGGGCCCATCACGGCGGTGAAGCTGCCGCGCTGGAAACTCAGGCTGACGCCGTCGAGCGCGGTCACGGCATTGGCGCCCTCGCCATAGACCTTGCGAACGGCGTCGAGCCGTACTGTGTCGTCGACTGCGGTGGTGTCCATTCAAAGCTCCCAGTGCCTGTCGCGAGGGGGACGCGATCACGACAACCACGCTACGGACGGGAAGAGCGACGACCGATGGGTCTGTGTCCACAAGGGGGGTAGAGGAAAGTCCACCCCTGGCCTGGGCCCTTCCCCACTACTCCACCAGGGTTCATGCGCGATCCTTGAAACGCCGTGACACTGGGCACGGTCGCGTGAGACCGCCCGGTCACCGCCCGCACGTGTTGCATCATGAGCCCGTGGGGATCACGATCGCCCGGACAGGACCTGAACGCTTCCGGGGCACAGGAGGTTGGAGCACTTGAACAAGATTTGGGCCGCACGATTACCGGCATCGTCCCGCGGCCTGGCGCATCGGCTGCACTGGTGCGCACGGGGCCTGGCGGTCGCCGTGCTCTCCCAGATCGGCAGCCTCGTCCTGTTCACCGCCATGGCCGTCACTCTCGCCTCACTGGTCGTCGGAGTGGGCTTCCTCGTCCTCCCAGTCGTCATGATCGCGGTACGCGGTCTGGCCAACTTCCACCGGCGGACGGCCGAAGAATGGTCCGGCGTGCCCATCGAAACGCCCTACCGCCCCACCGACTCGAACGATCCCTACGACACCGCCGGGTCGGTCACGCACTGCCGCCAGTTGCTGTCCGACCCTGCCACCTGGCGGGACTTCCTGTGGACGCTGCTCGACACACCCGTCGGGCTGGTCCTGGGACTGCTGCCCGCCTCGTTCGTCGCCTACGGCCTCAACGGCATGTTCGTCACCCCCCTCCTCTGGGAGAGCATGGGACCGCACTGGGGCTTCGGAGCGATCTGGTTCATCACCGACCAGACCGAGGCCAACCTCGCCATCCCACAGGGCATGCTGTTCGTGGTCCTCGGCCTGCTGATCTCACCATCACTGGCACGGCTGCACATCCGCTTCAACCGGCTGCTGCTGTCCCCCACCCGTAACGCCAGGCTCACCCTGCGGGTGGAGCGGCTGACCGAGACGCGCTCGGAGACCGTGGAGTCCCAGGCGGCCGAACTCCGCAGGATCGAGAGGGACCTGCACGACGGCGCGCAGGCCCGACTGGTGTCCCTCGGCATGAGCCTGGGGCTCGCCGACACCCTGCTGGAGAGCAACCCCGCCATGGTGCGCAAACTCCTGGCCGACGCTGTGGAATCCAGCAGCCAGGCACTGACTGAACTGCGGGACCTGGTACGTGGCATCCACCCGCCCGTACTTGCCGAGCGCGGACTCGACGGTGCCGTAAGGGCGTTGGCGGTGAGCCTGGCCGTACCCGTCGAAGTACAGATCGACCTCCCCTCCCGGCCCCAGTTGCCGGTCGAGTCGGCCGTGTACTTCGTGATCGCCGAGGCACTCACCAACATCACCAAGCACAGCGGCGCGGGCCGCGCGAGCGTGCGCCTCTGGTACGCCGGCGGGAAACTCCGGGCCCAGGTCGGCGACGACGGACGCGGCGGAGCGGACGCCGAGGGCGGCAGCGGCCTGCGCGGCCTGCAACGCCGACTCGCGGCCTTCGACGGAGAACTCGGCATCAGCAGCCCGACCGGCGGACCGACCCTAGTGACGATGGAGCTTCCGTGCGCGTTGTGATCGCCGAGGACCTGGCCCTGCTGAGGGAGGGACTGGTACAACTGCTCACAGTCCACGACTTCGAAGTGGTCGAAGCGGTGGACAACGGCCCCGCCGTGCTGCGGGCCCTGCTCCAGCACCGGCCCGACGTGGCCATCGTCGACGTACGACTGCCACCGACCTTCACCGACGAAGGCCTGCACGCCGCCGTGCAGGCCCGCACGCAGGTGCCGGGGCTGCCCATCCTGGTGCTCTCCCAGCACGTCGAGCAGATGTACGCGCGCGAGCTGCTGTCCGACCAGAACGGGGGCGTGGGCTATCTGCTCAAGGACCGCGTCTTCGACGTGCGCCGCTTCGTCGACATGGTCCGTCAGGTGGCCGCGGGCGGAACCGTCATGGATCCCAAAGTGGTCTCCGAGCTGCTGATCAAGCACGACACCGAGACCAGCCCGGTACACGCCCTGACCGAGCGGGAACGCGAAGTGCTCGGGCTGATGGCCGAAGGACGGTCCAACGCGGCGGTCGCCGCCAAGATGTTCGTCTCCGAGAAAGCAGTCAGCAAACACACCAACAGCATCTTCACGAAGCTGGGCCTCACCGCGTCGGGAGACGACAACCGGCGTGTATTGGCAGTACTCGCCTACCTCAACGCGTAGGCGCAGAACCGGGCAGCGAAGCAGGAGCGGAACACGCCATGAGCAACGCAGACACAGCGGCGATACAGCCGACCAGGAGGGCCGGGCGGAAGCAGTGGACAGGACTCGCCGTCCTCATCCTCCCCGTCCTGCTGGTCTCCCTCGACATGCAAGTGCTGTCCTACGCACTGCCGTTCATCAGCGCCGAGCTGGGCCCGAGCAGCGCGGAACTCCTCTGGATCGTCAACATCTACCCGTTCGTCCTCGCCGGGCTGCTCCTGACGATGGGCTCGTTCGGCGACCGGATCGGCCGCAGACGGCTCCTGATGATCGGCGCGGTCGTCTTCGGACTGGCCTCGGTGGTGGCCTGCCTCGCGACAGGACCGGCCATGCTCATCGCGACCCGCGCCCTGATGGGGCTCGGCGGCGCCACCCTGATGCCGTCCACCCTGTCCCTCATCCGCAACATGTTCAGCGACGACGGGCAGCGTCGCATCGCTATCGCCGTGTGGACCGGCGCGTTCGCCGCCGGCGCCATCCTCGGCCCGCTCCTGGGCGGCGTACTCCTCGAACACTTCTGGTGGGGATCGGTCTTCCTGGTCAACCTGCCCGTCATGGCGCTGCTGCTCATCCTCGCGCCGCCGCTGCTCCCGGAGTCCAAAGCCGAGAAGCCCGGCAGATTCGACCTGTTCAGCGCCGCGCTGTCACTGGCCGCGGTACTGCCCGCCGTCTACGGCATCCAGAAGATGGCCGAGGACGGAGTGAGCGCGGTACCCGTCGTCGTCTTCCTCGTGGGTCTCGGCATCGGCTGGTACTTTCTGAGGCGCCAGCGCGGCCTGGCCGAACCCCTGCTGGATGTACGGCTGTTCCGCGACCAGGCGTTCAGCGCGTCCGTCGCGACCAGCGTGCTCGCGATCTTCTCCCTCGTCGGGTCCGGCCTCTTCACCTCCCAGTACCTGCAAATAGTACTCGGGTTCGGGCCGTTGCAGGCGGGGCTCTGGGCGCTGCCCGCCGCGGGTGCCGCCCTGGTCAGCTCCGCGACGGCTCCGCTGCTGGTGCGGTTCGTACGACCCGGGTTGGTCGTGACCGGCGGCCTGGTGGTCGCCGCCGCCGGGTACGGCGTGCTCTCCCAGCTCCACGCGAGCTCCGGTGTCGGAGTGCTCGCCCTCGGCACGGTGATCATGGCGGCCGGCATCACGCTGGTCATGACGACCACGTCCGACCTGGTCATCGCCACGGCGCCGGCCGACCGCGCCGGATCGGTCTCCGGACTGTCCCAGACCGCCACGGAGTTCGGTGGCGCCTTCGGCGTCGCCATCCTGGGCAGCATCGGGACCGCCGTGTACCGGCACGACGTGGCCCGGGAGGCTCCGGCCGGTCTGCCGCGCGACGCGGTCGGTTCCGCGAAGGACACCCTGGGCGGCGCGGTGGAGACTGCGCAGCACCTGCCGTCCCGTACCGGTGAGGAGCTGCTCGACGTCGCACGGGAAGCCTTCGCGCACGGGCTGCGCGTCGCCTCCTGGACCGCGGTCGGCCTGCTCCTCGCGATGGCTGTGACCTCACTGATCCTGCTGCGGCACACGCGGGCGGGGGCTCCTGAGACGGCGGCGGAGGTCCCCGGGGCGGCGGGTGTTCCCGAAGCGAGGGTGGGCGAGGACGGTGCGCGTGAAGGTGGTGCGTCTTCGAGGGTGCCCGGCCGCGGCTGAACAAAGGTGAGGGCCGGCCCCAGCCGACGACTGGGGGCCGGCCCTCACCATGTGCCTGACGTGTGGTCAGTCGGTCTCCAGCTCACTGTCGAGCATGTCGAACAGCTCATCGGCGGAGACCGACTCCAACGCCGCCCGGTCGTCGGCCGGCGTCTGCCGGCCCTCCGGCCCGGAGACCTCGCCCCACTGCGCCGTCAGCGCCCGCAGCCGCGCCGCGACCCTGGCGTGCTCGGCCTCGTCCGGTGCGGCGCCGCTCATGGCGGCTTCCAGGCGGGCGAGTTCCGCCTCCAGCGACGGACCCTGGGCGGCACCGTCGTCGACCAGTTCGGCCCGCAAATGCCGGGCCGCGGCCAGCGGAGTCGGGTGGTCGTAGATCAGCGTGGACGGCAGCCGGAGCCCACTGGCACTGCCGAGCCGGTTGCGCAGCTCCAGAGCCGTCAGCGAGTCGAAGCCCAGCTCCACGAACCCGCGCAGCGGATCAACTGCCTGGCCCCGTGTGTGACCGAGCACCTCGGCCGTGTGACTGCGCACCAGGTGCAGCAGCGTCCGCTCCTGCTCCTCGGCCGACAGCGACGCCAACTGGCCCACCAGAAGGGCGCCTTGTGACTCGGCCGCCGCTTCGCCGCCGTTGTCCACGGCCCGGCGGGAGGGGGCCCGTACCAGTGCGCGCAGCATCGCCGGTACGCCGTCGGTGCCGCTGCCGGTACGGGCGCGGGCGATGTCCAGAGCCATCGGCAGCAGTACCGGCCGCCCGGACGTGCCCCGAGCGAGCGCGGCGTCGAACTGGGCCAGGCCCTCGTCCGCCGCGAGCGCCCGCATGCCGGAGCGCGCCATCCGGCGCAGATCGGCGTCGGCGAGCTGGTCGCCCATCCCCGTCTCCGCGTTCCACAAACCCCAGGCCAGCGAGAGCCCGGTGAGCCCCTGCGCCCGCCGGTGCTGGACCAGCGCGTCCAGGAAGACGTTCGCGGCCGCGTAGTTGGCCTGCCCGGCCGCGCCGAGCGTGCCCGCCGCGGAGGAGAAGAGCACGAACGCCGCCAGCTCCGCGTCCGCCGTCAGCCGGTGAAGATTGAGCGCCGCGTCCACCTTGGGGCGCAGTACCGTCTCGAACCGCTCGGGTGTCACCGAGGCCAGCGTCGCGTCGTCCAGTACACCGGCGGCATGCACGACGCCGGTCAGCGGACGTGTGGCCGGAATGCGCGCGAGGACCGCGGACAGTTCGTCCTCGTCCGCCGCGTCACAGGCCACGATGTCGACGCTCGCGCCGAGGTCGGCCAGTTGGGCGGCGAGCTTGTCGGCCCCCTCGGCCGCCGGACCGCGGCGGCTGAGCAGCAACAGGTGGCGTACCCCGTGTGCCGTCACGAGATGACGGGCGAGGGTACTGCCCAGGCCGCCCGTGCCTCCGGTGACCAATACGGTCCCGTCGGCGTCGAGTTTGCTGCTCGCGCGGTCGGTACGGTCCGCACCGGTGGCAACCCGTACGAGCCGGGGGACGAGCGCGGCAGCGCCACGCAGGGCGACCTCCGGCTCCCCGATCGACACGGCTGCCGACAGCGCCTTCCGTGACTCCGGCGTACCGTCCACATCCACCAGCGCCACCCGACCCGGGTGCTCCTCGCGCACCGCGCGCACCAGGCCCCAGACCGCCGAGCCTGCCAGGTCGAGCACGTCCTCGGCCTCCTCGCCTGGACAGGACGCGGCGACGGCGCGCCGGGTGACGACGACGATCCGGGACGAGGCGAACCGTTTGTCCGTAAGCCACCGCTGGAGCAGAATCAGCGCCCGGCCGGTGGCGGTGCGTACCGCTGCGGACGACGCGGCGCCGGTATCGGGCTCGTCGTCGCAGTGGACCAGTACGTCGGCCGGTATTTCGGCCGGCAGGAGCGCCTCGGCACCCGCCAGCCACTCGGCCGCTCCGGGGTACGCGCCGGCCGGACGGATCGTGAGGACGTCCGCGCTCCCGACGGCCGGTGCGGGCAGCGGAGCCGGCAGCCAGTCCACGCCGTACAGCGGCTGATGGCCACCATGCGGGCCGCTGCTGAAGATGAGCAGCTGTTCCGTGCTGAGGGCGCGCAGCACAAGGGACTGTACGGAAGCGACCGGCTCGCCCTGCGGGTCGGCTGCGACGACGGACAGCGTGTTGGCGGCGGTACGGGTGATCCGCACCCGCAGCCGTGTCGCGCCGGACGCGTGGAGAGTCACGCCCTGCCAGGCGAAGGGGAGCAGCATGCCCGACTGCTCGGTTTCGTCGTCGTGGGCGTCGGCGTCGGCGTTGCCCAGGTCGGCGGCGTGGAGTGCGGCGTCGAGGAGGGCGGGGTGCAGCCCGAACGCGCCCACATCGCCGTGGGCCTCTTCGGGGAGGGCGACTTCGGCGTAGACGGCGTTGTCGTGGCGCCAGGCGGCTTCGAGGCCCTGGAAGACGGGGCCGTAGTGGTAGCCCTGGGTGGCGAGGTCTTCGTAGGTGTGGTGCAGGGGGATGGGCCGGGCGCCGACCGGCGGCCAGGTGGTGAGGGCGGAGTCGGCGTCGGGCGTGGGGGATTGGGCGGTGAGAGTGCCTTCCGCGTGCTGGGTCCAGGCCGCGTCCGCGGACTGGGGGCGTGAGTGGATGGTGAGGGTGCGGCGGTCGGACGCGTCAGGGGGCCCGACTGTGATCTGGAGCTGGAGAGCCTGCTCCGGGGCGAGAACGAACGGTGCCTGGAGGGTGAGCTCTTCGAGGTGGGGGGTGCCGGTGTGGTCACCGGCGTGGATGGCCAGCTCGACGAGCGCGGTGCCGGGCAGGAGTACGGTGCCCATGATGCTGTGGTCGGCCAGCCAGGGGTGGGTCTGGAGTGAGATGCGTCCGGTGAGGATGGATTCGTCGGTGCCGGCGCGGTGGAGTACGGCGCCGAGCAGGGGGTGACGGGCTGAGGCCTGGCCGAGGGTGGTGACGTCGCCGGCGCCCGGGGCCGGCTCCAGCCAGTAGCGTCGGCGTTGGAAGGGGTAGGTGGGGAGGTCGACGTGCCGGGCGGTTCCTGTGGTGTGCAGGGCCGGCCAGTGGACGGTGTGCCCACTGGTCCAGAGGCGGGCCAGCGCTGTGAGGGTCTCGGCCTCCTCGGGGCGGTTGCGGCGCAGGAGCGGGACGAACACGGCTGTGGTGTCGTCGGGGAGGGCGTCGGGGGCCATGGCGGTGAGGACCGCGTCGGGGCCGATCTCGAGGTAGGTGGTGATGCCTTCGGTGGCCAGGGCGCGTATGGCGTCGTTGAAGCGGACGGCTTCGCGGACGTGGGTCACCCAGTAGTCGGGGGACGTGAGCTCACCCGGTGTGGCGGTGCGTCCGG
>NZ_JBIURV010000058.1:0-37066 GCF_044741025.1 Streptomyces sp. NPDC088246 | reverse complement strand
GCCGCGCTCGAGCATCAGCTCCTCGACCTCGCGGAACGACAGCGGGAAGCGGTGGTACAGCCACACACAGTGGGCAATGACCTCGACCGGGTACCAGTGCCCCTTGTACGACGGCGATGCGCTGTCCACGGACGACCCCTCCCAGCATGACCAACCAGAAGATCATCCCACCCGGTCAGTCAACGTGACAGTGCCGTGCAAAGGCCTGCTGTTCGTCGAAATGCTGCTGGGTCTTGAGACAGTGGTGGAGCTGGCCGAGGAAGCGGTTCAGCAAGTGCCGTTGTGCGGCGGCATGCCAGTCTCCGTGCTCGCGTCGGCGTCGGTAGTGCGCGTTCGCTCCCGGTGAGGCGGTGAGGGCGGCGAAGGCCCAGAGGAAGCCGGCGTTGATGAGGCGGTGGTTCTTGACGAACCGGCGGCCGACGAAACGCTTCTTGCCAGAGGCCCGGGTGATGGGGGCGGATCCGGCGTACGACTTCAGCGCCCGGGCGTCGGCGAACCGTGCCCGGTCGTCGCCCAGCTCTGCGAGCACGCGGGCGCCGAGCATGGGCCCCAGACCTGGGAAGCTGAGCAGGATCTCGCTGTCGGCGTGCTGGTGAAAGGCGGCTGTGGCCGCCTCCGCGAGATCGTCCGCGGCCTCGCAGGTGGCGTCCAGCTGCTTGAGCAGGGCCAGGAGCTGGTGGCCGAAGGCATCCTCGACGCCGGGCAGCTGGTGGGCGTACTCGGCACGAAAGACGTCCCGCAGGCGCTCGGCTTCCGCGTCGCAGCCGCGGAGGCGGCCACTGCGTTTGAGGGCGCCCCGCAACTGGGCGAGGGTGAGCTTCGCGGCCTTGGTCGGGGTCGGTGCCAGCGTGAGGATGACGCGGGCGTCAGCCCTGGTCAGACCGCCTTGTTTGCCCTGGAAGGCCAGCAGAGCAGCGGGGTAATACTCGCGTAGGACCGAGCGGACCTGGTTGGCGACCTGCTGCCGAGTCCAGACGGCGTCCTGCTGGGCTCGGGCCAGGACCGTGATGGCTTGGGCGAGTTCGGAGTCGGCCGGCAGGGGTCGGTGGGCGTGCATGTCGGTGCGCAGGATGTTCGCGAGGACCAAGGCGTCGCCCGGGTCGGACTTCTTTCGGCTGACGCCGTGGCGGTCGCGGTAGCGGGCGGCGGCGAGCGGGTTGATCGCGAAGACCCGACGGCTGCCGGTGCGCAGGCTCGCAACCAGGAGGCCGTGGCTGGTCTCGATGGCCACCGGTATCGGATCGTCTGGGCTGTCACCGTGCTCGGCCAAGAGGGCCAAGAGCTTGTGGTAGCCGGCCGCGTCGTCGGTGATACGGGCTTTGGCGAGCAGAGTGCCGGCTTCGTCGACGAGGGCGACGTCGTGGTGACGCTCCGCCCAGTCGATACCGCAGAACACGGTCAAGCTTTCCTCCCAGATCCGTCCGTATATGCAGGTCACGAGCACATGCGGGTCACGCGGCGCCCTAATCCAAGGACTCGTTCGTCCGCCATCTCAGTAGCCGTTCGCGACACCAGCGAACTCCAGGGGCTCGATCTTTCGGCAGAGCTCGCGGGCTCGCGGATGAACAAGAGGTCGACCCTGGAGCGGGCTCGCGCCGTGACGATCAACGGTCGAGCAGTCCACGCGAGTTTCACGGTGACCACGGAGGCGCCGGGCTGCGCCGCTCTTGACAGAGGCCTCAAGGGCCCGGGGAAACGGAGGCATCAGCCCGGCGCCCGCGTCATCACCGCGAACCCGGCAACGGACAGCGATGCCGCTCTTTGAGGAGGCCTTGACGGCCAGGGGGATCCAGGCATTCGCTGTCCTGTGCGAGCAGTTGCCCCGGGTCGTTGCATGGTCCCGGGCCGTCTGCTTACGCACTGGATTAGGGGAAACGCCCCATAGGGGCACCCCCCGACCGCGAACCCGCCATACGGCGGGGCCGCGGGGGGAACGGTGGGCGCAGGTGATTTCGCCGGGTGGTGGCCAGAGCCCGCCACCCAGGCGTGATGTGTGCTCGCGTTGTGAGGCCGAGTTCGTGTAGGGCGTCGGCGGGGTCGTTGCGGTAGTGGTCGTGGGCGGCGGCGTTGTTCGTCCACTCGGCGAGGTGGGCGAGGCTGATCGCCAGGCTGCGGAGGGTTGGCAGGACCCAGGGCAAGCTGCCGGTGCGGGCACGGCAGGCGTCCTCGCCGAAGGTCACGTCTCTGACGAAGTGCTGGGCCTCGATGGCCCACTGGCCGCCGACGCAGCGGGCGAGGACGGCGGTGTCGGTGACAGCGGACGGGGCGGTGGTGATGCCGAGTTCGGCGTTCGCGTGGATCTTTCCGTCGCCGCGTCCGGTGGTGTACCGCTCTACCAGCAGGGCTTGGCCCGGCACGAGGGGCTGCACGCGCACGGTGCGGATCTGGTGGCGGCCTGAGTTGGTCTCCTCGGTGCGGTGCAGGGTGATGGCCGGGTTGGCTGGTCTCGTCCCAGTCGGGTGTGTCCAGCGCCGCGAACAGGGTGGAGCGGTTTCCCTTGACGGGGAAGAGGCCGAAGGCGCCGCGCCGGTGCAGGTAGCGGGCGTGGCCGGCAACAGTGTGCAGGGCGTCGGCGGTGACGATCGCGCCGGCGATGTCGGCGATCAGGTCAAGGGCGGCGGTGAAGTGCACCGTCTCGTGAGGTTTGTGGCGCATCTCGCGCTGGGCGAGCATCACGCCGCGACCTGGTAGACGCCGAGCAGGTGCAGTTGCAGGCCCTCGTTGTCGCGGGTGCCGCGCACGGTCCTGCCGTCCGCGGCCAGTTGCAGCACGGGCGGGGCTCCGGCGATGCCGGCCAGCGGGTCGGTGGCCTGGGCCTGGACGAACGCGCCGACGGCGGCGTCCAGCGCATCGGCGTCCACCTGGGCGAGCGCGCGGATGAGGGTCGTGGCCACCGGCAGCCGGTTGGGGCGGCCGTCGGGGACTTCGAGCGCGCCCCGCACAGCATGGCGCAGGCGAACAGGCCGAGCAGCGTCGGCCAGGCGTGCGTGACCAGGTGAGATGTGCGTGGATCGGGGACAGCCCGAACCGCCTCCAGCCATGACGGGAGTCGTTCGGATGTGCACAGCTCCTCAAGAACGAGGCCGTGCTGATCGGCAAGTTGGCGCGGCGTGGGCAGGGTCGGGCAGGATGGCATGCGGGCGCAGCATTCACGATCAGGCGAGTGGAATCACGTGATCATGGACGGTCGCGCCCTTCGCCGTTCACCCGACCCCCTGTCCAAGATCCGAGCACGTATCACGCCTGGGCGAGTGGCAGAGGCAGTTGGAGTACGTGGCGCAAGTAGCCGAGCGGCCCAGAGTGACGCTACAGGTGCTCCCGTTGAGCGCCGGACTGCACGGGTCGGTGAATGCCACCGTGATGTTCCTGCGACTGGCGGACGGCCGTGCCGTGGCCTATACGGAGAACGGCTACCGAGGTGATTCATCGAGGAAAACGCTCCCGTTGAGCGCTTGCAGCGTGCATACGATGCGATGCGCGACCTGGCGCTGCCTCCGGCCGAGTCGCTGAAATTCGTCCTGGCCATGTTGGAGGAATCACCGTGCGAACCATAGATCTGAGCACCACCACCTGGCGTAAGAGCAGCTACGGCAACCAGGACGGAGGCGAGTGCATCGAGGTCTCCGACGACCAGGCCACCGTCATCCCCGTACGGGACAGCAAGACCCCCCTCGGCCCGAACCTCTCGTTCGCCGCCGACCGCTGGAGCACCTTCGTCACGGCGGTGGATAACGGCCTCCTGAGCAACCCGTAGGTCACTCGCGCCTCAAGGTCGGAGACGGCACCACCTGTGCCGGGCGGAACGCCGGGACGGCCGCGGGGGCGTCCCGGCGTCGTCCCGCCCGGTCCTTACGCCGGCCTCACAGGGTCCGCAGCACCTCCAGCCGGACGGCCTCGGAAGCCTTGTCCAGATCGGCGCGGCACTGCTGCTCGCTCTCCGCCCCCACGGTGATCAGCGCGTACCGGCTGGACACATGACCGGCCGGGGGCAGTCTGAGTTCCTGGCCCGGCAGCGCGATCGCCACCGCCGAGTCCACCGAGTCGGGCAGCGCGCCCGGTTCGAGGCACACCTCGCGCGCGATGCAGTCCGCCTCCGGGTACAGGAACCGCACGGCGGCAACCTGATGACGACGTACCGCCAGATCCGGTCGGCGCCCGCAGGCCACCTGCGCGGCGGTGCGTGCCGCGTCGACGCCGAGGGCGAGCCGTCCGATGTCGGGGATGCGGTCGCCGCCGATACGGGCGTTGATCTCGACGACCTTCGGGCCGTCGGCGGTGAGCCGCAGCTCGGTATGGGTCCAGCCCGTGGTGAAGCCCACCGCGGTGTGTGCCGCCTGGACCGTCTCCAGCACCCGCGGGTCCGACAGGAGTGGGTCCCGGCCGTCGACGAAATGGCCGGTCTCCTCGAAGTACGGCGGGAATCCGCATTCCTTGCGGGCCACGAACGCCGGTGTCATAAGGCCCTCGTGCCAGGCGGCGTCCACACTGATCTCGGGGCCGTCCAGGTACTCCTCCACCAGAACGTCGCCGGGCGCCACCTCCACCGCTCCCGGTGCGGTGGCCGCCCGGGCGAGCCGGAAGGCACGGGCCAGCGCATCCGCCGACTCGACCTTCACCACTCCGGTGCTGGCGTTCAGCGCGCGCGGTTTGAGCACCAGCGGATAGCCCACCCGCGCGGCTGCGGCGCGCGCCTGCGGCAGCGACGTCACCAGGACCGACCGGGCCTGCGGCACCCCGGCGCGGGCCAGGGCTTCCCGAGTGGCCCGCTTGTCCCGGCAGCACAGGGCCGCCTCAGGTCCCGCGCCCGGCAGCCCGAGCGCCTCCGCCAGCCGGGCGGTCTGCACGACCCGAGTGTCGTCCCAGGTCAGCACGCCCTCGCAGGAGAGCGCTCGGGCCGCTTCGCGCAACGCCGTGACATCCGCGGTGTCCACCATGGTGTGCCCGCGCAGAAACGGTGCCTCCCAGGTCGGCGCCCGGTCGGCGAGCAGGTGGACGTCGTACTCCTCGGCCACGGAGCGGAGCAGGTATCCCCGGTAGGCCTGCGATCCGGCACCGATCAGCAGCAGGGTCACGCGCGTTCCTCCGTCGCTTCCAGGACCGCGCTGAGGGCAGTCACCGTGCGGTGCAGATACAGCTGGGGCAGCGGGAACGTGGGCAGGCCCTGCTCCCGCATCGCCGCCAGCAGGCGTACGCCGAGCAGGGAGTTGCCGCCGAGCGCGAAGAAGTCGTCGTCCGGGCCGACCCGGAAGCCGAAGAGCTTCTCCCATACCGCGCGCAGACGTGAGGGCAGGTCGTCACCGACGGTCTCGGGCGCACCGGCGGCCTCGTCCGCGAGCGGCAGGGGCAGCCGGGCGGTGTCCACCTTGCCGTTGGGGGTCAGTGGCAGTGCCGACAGCTCGGTGAGCGTGGACGGCACCATGTGGTCGGGCAGGAAGCGGGCCGCGTGTCGGCGTACCTCCTGGAGGTCACCGGTGGCGGTGCCGTCGGCGCGGAAGACGACATAGCCGTCCAGCCGGGCCCCTGCCGTGTCCCCGTCGGTGCCCTCGCGGAGCACCACGGCCGCCGCATCGACGGCCGGGGCGTCGAGCAACCGGGCGCGGATCTCGTCCAGTTCGATACGGAAGCCGCGTAGCTTCACCTGGTTGTCGAGCCGGCCGAGATGTTCCAGCCGGCCGTCGGGCAGCAGTCGCCCGCGGTCGCCGCTGCGGTACATCGGTCCCGGTGCGTGCGGGTCGGGCAGGAAGCGCTGCCCGGTCAGCTCCGGACGGTTGAGATACCGTCCGGCCACGCCCTGGCCCCCGACGTAGATCTCGCCCGGCACGCCGGGCGGCAGCTCGCGGCCCTCGGGGTCGAGGACGTACACATGCCAGCCGGGCAGGGGGCGGCCCACGGACCGGGAGCCGGTGAGCGCCTCACGCCGGGTGACGGTCTGCGCGGTGACGTGCACGGTGGTCTCGGTGATGCCGAACATGTTGACCAGGCGGCACTCCTGCTCCGGGTGGCGGTCCAGCCAGAACCTGAGGGGACGGGTGTCCAGGGGTTCGCCGCCGAAGACCACGAGGCGCACCGAGCCGGAGATCCGCTCCTCCCGGTCCAGCTGCGTCAACTGCGCGAAGGCACTCGGCGTCTGGCTGAGCACGGTGACCCGCTCGTCGGCGAGCAGCGCGGCGAACTGCCGGGGGTCCCGCGAGGCCCAGTACGGTACGACGACCAGCCGGCCGCCTGTCATGAGGCAGCCCCAGATCTCCCACACCGAGAAGTCGAACGCGCTGGAGTGGAAGAGCGTCCACACGTCATCGGTGCCGAGCCCGAAGTCGTCCTTGGTGGCGGCGAGCAGCGCGGCGACGTTGCGGTGCGCTACTCCGACACCCTTGGGACGGCCGGTGGAACCCGAGGTGTAGATGACGTAGGCCGGGGCGTCGGCGGACGGCGGCGCCGCCGCGTCGTCCGGCTGCTGCGTCGAGGCGAGGGTCGAGGGCGGCACGAGCCGGACGTCCTCGCCGCGCGGGAACTCCCCGGACTCGGTCACCACCAGGCTCAGTTCGGCGTCCTGGGTGGTGTGGGCAAGTCGTTCCTGCGGATAGGCGGGGTCCATCGGGACGTAGGTGGCGCCCGCCTTGAGCACGGCGAGCAGCACCACCACCAGATCGAGTGAGCGCTCCAGGCAGACGCCGACCCGGTCGCCGGCCCGCACGCCCAGGTTCCGCAGTCCGGCGGCGTATCCGGCGGACTCCTGATCGAGCTGCCGGTAGGTCAGCGTCCGGTCCTCGAAGGTGACGGCGGGTGCGTCCGGGCGTCGCCGCGCCCAGCCGCTCACGGTCTGCTCGATCCGGTCGTCGGACACGTGGACCGTGCGCCCCAGGCCTCCCAGCCGGGCCAGAGCGTGGCGTTGGGAGTCGTCGAGCAGAGCGAGGCCGGCCAGCGGGGTGCCGGGATCGGCCGCCACCAAGGAGCGGTGGGCGGTGGCCAGCATGCCGGTGAGCCAGCGCACCGCGTCGTCGTCGAAGGCGGAGCGCCGGTAGCGGCAGGTCCCGGCGAGGACCGTGGAGCCGTCGTCGGCGAAGTGCACCGACAGGTGGTGCAGGGGGGTGAGGAAAGGGCGGACGTCGATGGTCTCCGCCTTCACTCCCTCGCCGGTGAGTGCCTCGGGCGCGTCGGTGATGAACAGGCCGACCACGGGAGCGGGGCCGGGTGCCGGGACGGCCTGACGTACACGTTCCAGGTACTGCGCGACGGTCAGCGACCCGTCGGCGGTGAAGGTCAGGGCGTGTTCCGCGTCCACCCCGATCCATACCTCGTCGCGCCCGGTGCAGCGGGCCAGCACCAGGCCCAGCGCGGCCCGCAGGGTGAGTTCGGCGGGCAGGCCGCCGTCCGCGGGCACCGTGAAGGTGTGCCGGCCGGTGCTCGGGTCACCGTCCGTGCCGAGCCCCCATGCGGGTGCCTGCGTGCGGTCGAGCGCGTTCACCGCCTCGCGCAGCCGCTCGCCGTGCTCCGTCGGCACAGGGGCCGGCGCGTCCGCGTCGCCGAGGACCGCCTGGACGAGGTGGTAGGGGTCGACCAGGACCGCGCGGTGGGCGACCACGACCAGGTCGGCCACCGCGTCCGTGTAGCGCAGCAGCACGGCTCGCAGGCCGGGGCCGACGTGTGGGTCCACGGAGCGGGACAGTTCGCGTTCCCGGTGCAGGGCGGCGGCCTCGCTGTCGGCGTCGCCCACCACGTCCTGCACCCACAGGCGGGCGCCGCCCGCGGCGTGTGCGAGCGCGCGGCCGAGCTGTTGCGGGTCGGCCCCGGCGTGCACGCGGAGCGCGACGGCCTGGCACAGCCGGTCCGTGTCGGTCTTCCTCATTGCTCCTCCTCCCTCGTCACCGGCTGGTGAATCCGCCGTCGACCGTCACGGTCGTACCGGTCACCTGGCGTGCGTCGTCCGAGCCGAGCCATACGGCCGCCCCCGCGACGTCCTCCGGCTCGATCAGCCGGTTCATGGGCTGGGCCGCCACGAAGGTCTCCTCGTGTTCCTCGACCGGCACCTCCAGGGACCGGGCGATCTCGGTCAGCATGGTTCCCTCGGCCGCGTCGTCGTCGCGGACCGAGCCGGGGCACAGGGCGTTGACCCGCACCCCGAACGGCGCGAGGTCCAGGGCGGCCGCCTTGGTCAGCCCGACGAGGGCGTGCTTCGCCGTGACATAGCCCGCGAAATGGCGGTATCCGACCAGTCCGGCCGTGGAGGCGACGTTGATGACGCTGCCCGAGCGGCGGCCGGTCATGGCGGCGCCCACGGACCGGATCATGCGCCAGGCACCCGAGACGTCGATGTCGAGCATCAGGTCCCATTCGTCGGGCGCGATGTCGTGCACCGTCTTGCCCGAAGGGGCGGCGATCCCGGCGTTGTTGAGCAGCACATCGATCCGGCCGAACCGGTCCAGGGCGCTGTCGGTCACCCTCCGCACGGCGTCCAGGTCGCGGACGTCCGCCTCCGCGGTGATGACCGTGATCCCCTGCTCCCGGCACAGCCGAGCCGTGTGGGCCAACTGGCTGGGGGTGCCCAGCGGGTAGGGCACCCCTTCCAGGTCGTGGCCGATGTCGGTGAGGAGCAGGTCGGCCCCGGCTCGGGCGTAGGCCAGCGCGCACGCCCGGCCGATACCGCGGGCCGCGCCCGTGACGATCGCTGCCTTGCCCGCGAGGGGGCCGGCGGAGAGCACCGGGGTCATCGGCCCTCCCCCGGCGTCGCGAGTTCGGCGTCCAGGAGCCGGACCAGGTCGGCGGGTGAGTCCACCAGGTACATGTGTCCGCCAGGCAGTTCGACCTGCCGGCAGCCGGCCGTGGTGGAGGTTTCCCATTCGGCGGCCTCCTCGCGGGAGACCAGTTCGTCGCTCGCGCCCCGCACGGAGACCACCGGTACCGTCAGCGGCTTGTCCGAGGGCGCCCGGTAGTTCTCGTGCATCTCGACGTCGGCCCGCAACGGTGGCAGCAGCATCTCCCGGAGATCGGGGTGTTCGAGCGCGGGGTGGGAGTAGCCGGCGAAGTCGCGGACCTGGCGCAGGAACTCCTCGTCGCTCAGGCCAGTGGCGCGGGTCTCCCGCTGCGTCCAGGGGCCGGGGGAACCGCTGACGAACAGCTTGACCACCTCGGGCCGGCCGAGCGCGCTGATGCGGTGCGCCATCTCGTAGGCGAGGACGGCGCCGAGGCTGTGCCCGAAGAGGGCCACGGCCGGGCTGCCGGCCACCTGGTCCAGCACGGACGGCAGCAGGTCGTCCACCGCCGCGACGACGTCGGTGTACGGCTCCTCACCGAATCGCTCCTCCCGGCCCGGCAGTTGGACGGGCGTGATGAGGACGGTGTCACTGCCGTACTCCTGGCAGCGGCGGAACGCGGAGGCACCGGCACCCGCGAAGGGGAAGCACAGCACGGGAATCTGCATGTCAGTTCTCCTGTTCGGCGGCGAACGCCCAGACCCGTCGGATGAGTTCTCCGGTCCCGGCGGGGTTCCCGCGTACGAAGTAGTGGCCGCCCGATGCCAGCCGGTGGAAGTCCACGTGGTCGGCAACGCGCTCCCAGCAGCGGAACTCCTCGGCCGCGTGGGTCAGTCCCTTGTCGTCGTCGGCGACGACGACGGTGACCGGGGTCTCGATCCGCCAGTCGGGCCCGTTGTCGGTCAGGCCGATGAAGTAGCGGTAGCCCCCGCACACGTCGTGCCGGAAAAGATCTCCGGTGAAGGACGCGTACCGCGGATCGAGGCCGTCCAGTTCGCTGTAGCCGGTCTCCTCGACCATGTAGCGGATGATCTCGTCGTCGGTCCAGCTCTCGATCATCTCGACGGACTCGCGCATCTCGGCGGCGGGCGGCAGCAGTTTGGAGCCGATGAAGACGTGCCGCAGGTCGAAGCCGCGCTCCTCCAGCAGCCGGGCCAGCTCGACGGTCACCGCCGCGCCACCGCAGTGGCCCCACAGGATCAGGGGCAGGTCGGCCCTCCGTTCGATCTCCGCCACCGTCCGCTCCACCGTCTCGATGACATCGGTGAACTCTCCGGGACGGCTGGGGTTGTGCCCGGGCGGTTCGAGGCCGTAGACGACCAGTTCGCCGGTCAGCTCGCCGATGGCGTCGGCGAGGGGTTTGAAGTTGACGGGGTGACCGCAGGGGTACGGCACGCAGATCACCGCCGCGCGGGCTCCTTCGGCGGTGGCCGACAGCAGGTGCAGCAGTTCCTCCTCGTCGTTCTGTTCGCGGGTGTCCACGAGCGCGGCCAGCTCGGCCAGCCGTGACACGCGGGTCATGTGGGAGAGGGTGACAAGGCCGTCCAGTTCCAGGACCACACGCAGGGCGGAGAGCGAGTTGCCGCCCAGGGCGAAGAAGTCGGTGTCGGCCCCGATCTCCTCGTCCGGCACGCCGAGGACGGACGCCCAGGCCGTACGGATGCGGGCGAGGGTCGCCGCGGAGGCCGGGCCGGCGGCCGAGTCCGTCGCGCCGACCTCGGTACGGAGTCCGGCGACGGTGTGGCCCAGCAGTGCCGCATCCTCCTCGGCGAGCAACTGCCGTGCCTCGTGCGGCGCGTCCGGCTCGCTCGTCATCCACTGCAGGACGCGGACGAAGTAGCCGCCGATCCGGTCGATCTGCTCCTCGTCGTAGAGGTGGGTGTGGTAGTGCAGGCAGAGTTCGACCTCGTCGGAGAAGAAGTTGCGGGAGAACTCCGTACGGAAGGGGAACTCGGTCTCCGAGTCAACGCGCATGCCCAGCAGAGAGAACTCGGGCAGCTGCCTGAGGTTCTTCAGCAGGTAGAAGTGCGTGAAGTTGAAGGTGGTCTCGAACAGCGTGCGCTGAGTGGCGAGGTCCTGCTTCATCTTCGCCATGGGGTAGCGGCGATGGGGCAGCAGGTCCAGCTCGGCACTGTAGACCCGGCGCACGAGGTCCGCCCAGCTGCCGCCCGCCAGGGCCACCTGGAAGGGGACGGTGTTCAGATGCAGGCCGAGCGTGGTCTCCGCGCCGGGCAGCTCGGGCCGGCCGCTGTGCTCGTACCCGGTCATCACCGCGTCCTGGCCCGAGACCAGTCCGAGGACCTTCATATGGGCGGCGAGCAGGACGTCCTTGAAGGGCACCGACAGGGCGTCGGCGGTGGCTTCGATGCGCTGGGCGAGGCCTTCGGGCAGCGGCACGTCACGCAGGACGACGGTGAAGTCGTCGGTGTGCCCGGCACCGGGCCTGGGGGGCACGGAGGCGGGCCGCGGGTCCTCCATCACCTGGCGCCAGAAGTCCCGCGACTGTGCGGAACGCAGCGCCTCCTGCTCCAGGCCGACGAAGTTGCGCAGATGGTTGTCGACCGGCGGGCGGGAGCTCTCGCGGCCCTCACGGATCAGGTGGTACAGCTCGAACAGCTGGGTGTGCAGCAGCGAGATGGACCAGCCGTCCAGCGCCGAGTTGTGCTGGCTGACCGTGTACCGGTACTGCTCCTCGCCGAGCACCTGCACATGCAGGGTGACCAGGCCGCCCTCCTCCCACACGAACGCGCGGGACTTCTCGCGGGCCAGCCACCGCTCGTGCCAGACCTCCTGCCCGTCCGCGTCGAGGTGGCGCAGGTCGTCGACGGTCAGTGGCGGCGGCACCTCGCGGTGCACGATCTGGAGGAACTCGCTGTAGCCGGTGAGGTGATAGGTGGTGCGCAGGATCGGGTGCCGGTCGGTCAATCGCCGTACGGCCTCGGTGAACGCGTCGGCGTCGAACGCACCGGTGATCGAGTAGCTCAGCACGTCGTGGTACTGGCCGAGACCGCCGGTGATCTCGGTCTGGAAGATCAGGCCAGCCTGGAGCATCGACAGCGGGTAGGCGTCCTCCGCGTCCTCGGGCAGCAGGGCCCGGTCCGCCTCGGAGATCAGCTCGAACGGCTGGAAGGCGCCACGGGCCGCCACGTCCGCCACCACGGTCGCGGACGGGTCGCCGCCGTCGATGGACTCCACGAGCTGTGCGATGGTCTGGTGCCGGAAGAGCTGCTGGAAGGTGAAGTCCAGACCCCTGGCACGGGACTTGGCGAGCACGGACACGAAGTGGATCGAGTTGCCGCCCAACGCGAAGAAGTTGTCGCGCACACCGACCCGCGGGACACCGAGGACCTCCCGCCAGATGCCGGCGAGGGTCTCCTCGCGCTCGTTACGCGGCGCCACATGGGCGCTCGCCTTCCTGCGCAGCGCTTCGGGGCTGCGCAGGAACGCCCGGTCCAGTTTGCCGTTGGGCGTGAGCGGAAGCTCGTCCAGCACGAGGACGCGGCCCGGAACCATGTACTCCGGCAACTCCTGGCGGATGTGCTCCTTCAGCGCCGCCTCGCTCGCCTCGCCGTCCAGGACGACAAAGCCGCGCAGCGAGGTCTGCCATCCGTCGTCCACGGCGACGACCGCGGCGTCCCGCACCCGGTCGTGGGCACACAGCCGCTCCTCGATCTCGCCCGGCTCCACCCGGAAACCGCGCACCTTCACCTGGAGGTCGATCCGGCCCAGGTAGTCGATCGTGCCGTCGGGCAGCCGGCGGGCCCGGTCCCCGGTGCGGTACAGCCGCTCCTCGCCGGTCGCGGACCGTACCGCCTCGCCGGTGACGAACTTCTCCGCGGTCAGCTCGGGCCGCCCGAGGTAGCCGCGTGCCACGCCGACGCCCGCCACATGGAGTTCGCCGGGGATGCCCACGGCGGTCTGCTGTCCCTCGGCGTCCAGCACATACAGCCGGATGTTGTCGATGGGCCGACCGATCGGCAGCCGGGCCAGGTCGCCGAGCCCGGCCACCGGCTGGTGGGTCACGTCCACCGTCGCCTCGGTGGGGCCGTAGAGGTTGACCAGCCGGGCGCCGGGGACTAGTTCGGCGAACTTCTCGCTCTGGGCCGGGTTCAGCGCCTCGCCGCTGGTGAAGACCTGCCGCAGGGTGCCGAGTCCGGTGCCGTCGCCGAACCGGGCGAGGTGTCCCAGGAACATGGTGAGCATCGAGGGCACGAAGTGCACGGTGGTGACCCGGTGCCGGTCGATCACGGCCAGCAGCTGTGTCGGGTCCTTCTCGGCGCCGGAGGCAGGCAGGGCGAGGGCGGCTCCGGTGAAGGACCACCAGAACAGCTCCCAGACGGAGACGTCGAAGGAGACGGAGGTCTTCTGCAGCAGGACGTCGCCGGGGCCCACGGGGTAGGCGCGCTGCATCCAGTGCAGTCGGTTGACGACACTGCGGTGTTCCACCTGGACACCCTTGGGGCGCCCCGTCGACCCGGAGGTGTAGATGACGTAGGCGGGGTCACCGGCGCCGGCCGGCGGTTCGACGGGGCCGGTGCCGCCCACGTACGCCGCCTCGTCGTCCAGGTCGATCCTCGGGGTGTCGCCGGCAGCATCGGCGAAGCGGGCCTGGTGCAGGACGAGGCGGGCGGAGCTGTCGGCGAGCAGGTAGTCGATGCGGGAGCGCGGGTAGGCGGGGTCGACCGGCAGATAGGCGGCACCCGCCTTCAGGACGGCGAGGATGCCCGTGATCAGCTCCGCCGAGCGCTCCGCGATCAGGGCGACGACGGCGTCCGGGCCGATCCCGCGCTCGCGCAGTGTGTGTGCCAACCGGTCCGAGCGGGCGTCGAGTTCGGCGAAGGTGACGGTCGTGTCGTCGGTCAGGAGGGCCGGCGCGTCGGGAGTGCGGGCCGCCTGGGCGGCGAACAGGCCGTGCAGGGTGGCGTCCTGGTCGAAGGGCTGCCGCGTGTCATTGCTCGCCTCGACGACGGCGTCGTCCTCGGCGGTACGCAGCTCGATCCGGTTCACCGGCAGGTCGGGCTCGGCCGTGGCACCCTCCAGCAGCAGCGCGTACTGGGCGCCGACGCACCGCATGGACGCCTCGGCGAAGCGGTGGCGGTCGTAATGGAGGCTCACCACCAGTTCGCCGTCCTCGCGTGCGGCAACGAACCGGGTGCCGCCGGGGGCGGCGTAACCGGGGTCGTGGAACCCCGCCAGCTCCAGCGCGGTCTCGAAGACGTCGGCACGCCCCAGTTCGGCGGCGAGGGCGGCCACCGCGAAGTCCTGGTGCCGCTCGGCCTCACGTACGGCGGCGAAGACCTGGGTCAGCAGCTCGCGCAGGGTCCCGTCGGGCGTCACGCGCACCAGCAGCGGACCGCCCGCGAACTCGGGCGCGGCTCCCCGCGTCGGCTGGGCGACCGCCACCTGGTCCTGGCCGGTGTGGCGGCACAGCAGGGCGGCCAGCGCGCTGGTGAGGACGACATGGAGCATCTCGGGCTTGCCGCGACTGATTCGGTCGAGCCGTTCGGTGAGGGCCGTACCGAGGCGGAGGGCGTGAGTACCGGTCCGCGCCTCGGTCCCGGTACGGCTGGCCCGCGGCCGGAAGTCGGCGAGGAAGCCGGAGGGCTCCGTGAGCGAGGCCAGCTGGGATCGCCAGTGGTCGGCCTGCGCGTGCGGTGCGGCGAGTGCCGGCTCGTGGTCGAGCGATTTCATGCAATGCCTCCTGTGCTGAAGCGGTGTGTGATCAGGCGTGAACATGGAGTGATCGACGGATCGCAAAGGGCCGCCCATGGCACAGTGGGGGTGACGGCGTCAGAGGGCCGGGCGCGCGCCCGGCGGGTCAGAGGTCGAAGTCGGGGCAGGCTCCCGGAGGGTCAGAAGTCGAAGTCGAAGTCGGGGCCGGCGTCCACAACCACCGGTGCGGGGGACGCGGGACGGCCGCGACACAGCGCGCCGAGTGCGGCCGACGGCTCGTCGGTGATCGCGTCGAGCAGGGCCGTGAAGTCCTCGCGCCAGCTCTCCACCGTGTCCCGGCGGAACAGTCCGGACGCATAGCCCCAGGCCACCCGCAGGATGCCCGCGTCCTCGTGGATCTGCATGTTGAGGTCGAAGACGGCCTGCCCGGTCTGTTCCAGCCGCAGCGGCACCCGGACGCCCTGGAAGTCCATCGACAGATAGCGGCCGCTGTGCAGGGCGATGAGCGCGTCGAACAGCGGGGTACGGCTGTAGTCGCGTACGGGCGCCGCCAGGGCGACCACGTCTGCGAAGGGGAAGTCCTGGTGGGCGAAGGCCTCCTCGGCGGTGCGGGCGGTACGCCGCAGATAGGTGTCGTAGGGCAGGGCGGGGTCCGCGTCACCGCGCAGGCAGACCGTCTGCGCGAACATGCCGACCGTCCGGTGCAGTCCGGGGGCCGTGCGGCCCGAGACGGGTGTGCCCATCGTGACATCGACCGTGCCCTTGAGCCGGCCGAGCAGGATGCCGTACGCCGAGGCCAGCACCGCGAACAGGGTGACCTCCCGCTGTCTGGCCAGCTCCCTGAGGCGCGCCGTGCGCTCCGGGCCGAGGTCGAACACGACGGCGTCGCCCGCAAGCGTCCGCAGTGGGGGCCGGGGCAGGTCCGTGGGCAGATCGCTCCGGTCGGGCGGAGCGGCGAACAGCCGCCGCCAGTAGGGTTCCTGGGACTCCCGCAGGCCGCCTCCCGCAGGTCCGGCCAGCCAGACGGCGTAGTCGCGGTACTGGAGCGCGGGCGGCGCCGGTTCGTCGCCCGCGTACAGGGCCGCGAGGTCCTCCAGCAGCGGGGTCAGCGAGAAGCCGTCGACGACGATGTGGTGCAGGTCCAGGCGCAGGGTCACGGCGGTCCGGGTGCGGTACACGTCCGCCCGCCACAGGGGCGCCCGACCCAGGTCGAAGGGCCGCACGAACCCGGCGAGTGGTCCTGGTTCCCCGTCGTACACCCGGACCTCCGGCTCGATGCCGGCGTCGATGTACTGCGTGACCTGACCGTCCTCCGCCACGGCGAACCGGGTGCGGAGCGCGTCATGGCGGCGGCCCAGTCGGCGCAGGGCTTCGGCCAGTCGCAACGGGTCGGTGTCGGCGGGGAGTTCGAGGGTGAGCGGCACGTTGTAGTGCACCGCCCGCTCGTCCTTGAGCTGCTCGAAGTAGAGCTGGCGCTGTTGCGGAGTGACGGGGTAGGCCGCCCGCTCGGCCGCGGGCTCGATCGCCGGTGCGGTGGCGGCGGCGCTCTCCCGCAGCAGCGCGGCGAGCCGGGCGAGCGTACCGGACCGCAGGACGGCGCTGACCGGGCACTCGCGTCCGAGCCGCTCGCGGGCGCCGGCGGCGATCAGGGTGGCGGTGAGGGAGTCGGCGCCGAGGTCGCGCAGATCGTGGGCGACCCCGATGCCGGCGGTGCCCAGGGCCCGTTCGGCGAGGTCCACCAGGTTCCGCTCGATGTCGTCCGCAGGCGGGACGAAGGCGGTGTCCGGCGGCAGGTGGCCGCCGTCCGGGTCGGGCAGGCTCGCACGGTCGACCTTGCCGGTGTGGTTCAGCGGCAGCGCGTCGAGCGGGACGAGGTACGCGGGGATCATGTGCGGCGCGAGCGCCCGGTCCAGATGAGCCCGCAGGTCCTCCTGCGCGGGCGGCCGCGGCCCGGCGTAGTAGCCGCAGAGGTACTTGTCCCCCCGGCCCGGACGGGAGCGGGCGATCACGATCGCCTCCGCCACGCCGGGGTGGCCGAGCATGGCCTTCTCCACCTCGGCCGGTTCGATACGGAACCCGCGTATCTTCACCTGATGGTCGCGTCGGCCGAGGAACTCGACGACCCCGTCCGGGCGCCAGCGAGCCAGGTCACCGCTGCGGTACAGCCGTCCGCCGTCCGGGGAGAGCACGTCCTCGACGAAGCGCTCGGCGGTCAGCTCGGGCCGGCCCAGATAGCCGCGCGCGACACCGTCTCCGCCCAGGCACAACTCTCCGGGCACCCCGACGGGGCACAACCGCCCCCGGTCATCGAGGACATACGCAGTCGAGTGCGCGATCGGACGCCCGATCGGTATCCGCCCGAGGTCGTCGGGGCCTATCCGGTGCGTGAGCGAGAACGTGGTGTTCTCCGTCGGGCCGTAGCCGTTGACCAGGGTGACGCCGGGGCAGGCCGCCATGACCTTCTCGATGTGCACGGACGACAGGGCGTCACCGCCGACGAGGAGTTCGCGCAGCCCGCGGAACGCGGTGGGGTCCTGTTCCACGAGCTGGTTGAACAGCGGCGAGGTCAGCCACAGGGTGGTGACGTCGTGTGCGCTCAGCTCGCGCGCGAGGGCGCGGGCGTCGAGGATGATGTCGGAGTCCGCCAGGTGCACGCTGCCGCCGTTCAGCAGCGGGGCCCACAGCTCGAAGGTGCTGGCGTCGAAGGCGATGGAGCCGGTGGGCAGGACCCTGAGGTCCGGTCCGAAACGGACGTAGTCCGTGCCCTTGACGAGCCGCACCACATTGCGGTGGGTGACCTCGACGCCCTTGGGCTGCCCCGTGGTTCCGGAGGTGTAGCAGATGTACGCGAGGTCGGCCGCCGATCCCTGGTCCGTGCCGGGGGCCGGGGCCTCGGGGACGAGGCGCGGGGCCTCGGGGCCGGGGGCCGAGGGGTCGAGCACCGCACCGTCGAAGGCGAAGTCCACGGGCATGTCGGGCGACGCGACCAGGACCCGCACCGACGAGTCGGCGAGCAGCCACTCGGTGCGCCGGGCCGGGTGGCCGCTCTCCAGCGACAGGTAGGCACAGCCCGCCTTGAGGATGCCCAGCACGCCGACGACGAGGTCCGCGGTGCGCCCGGTGCGCAGGCCCACCCGCTCCCCGTGGCGTGCCCCGACCGCCCGGATGGCACGGGCCAGCCGGTCGGAGGCCGCGTCGAGGTCGCCGTAGGTCAGCCGCCCGGCGCGATCGGTGACGGCCGTCGCCTGCGGCGTGCGCCGGGCCTGTTCGCCGAACAGGGCTGGGATGGTGGCGGTGTCCGGGTACGGCCTGGCCGTGTTGTTGAACACACCGAGGATGAGCGCCCGTTCCTCGTCGCCGAGCAGGTCGGCCTCGTGCACCGGTGCCTGCGGGCACCGGCCGAGGAAGCCGGCGACGCGCAGGAGATGGCCACCGAGTCGCCGCGCGGTCGGCTCGTCGAAGACCGAGGTCCGGTACCCCAGGACCAGATCGGCTCCGTCGCGGGTCAGACCCAGTTCCTCGGTCCCTTCCGGCACCGGATGGTCCGCGTAGCGTACGGCGATCCCCGTGGGCCGTCCGCGCGGCACGGCGTGGGCGGTCCGGGCCAGCAGAGCGGCGACTGGTTCGTCCGGGTCGATGGCGAGGGTCAGGGACCCGGAGCCGCTCTCGCTCAGGTCCGCGTCGATCAGCAGCCGTCGCTGGCCGGTGTAGCGGTGCAGGAGTACTGCGAAGGCCGCCAGGTCGTGCGGTGTGGCCGCGTTCGGCAGGCGCAGCGAGGCGAAGGGTGCTTCGGCGGCGTCACGCGTGCGCGGGTGGTCGGTGACGAGGAGGACGGCGTCGCCCGATGTGTCGGGCCGGTGTTCAGGAACCGGCGGGGACGGAGTCGGCGTCCGGGTCGGTGTCCCGCTGCTCAAGCTGGTCATGGTCTGCTGTCACCCCCAGCCGGAAGGGGTGGTTGCGGAACAGGACCAGGGTGAGGGCGCCGGGCAGGACGGCGAGCGAGGCGACGACGAGGATGAGGGCGCTGTAGTGGTCGCCGCTCAGCAGGACGCCGCCGAGGGCGGAACCGGCAGGCAGCGCACCGGCCATGACGGTACGCATCAGTGTCATCGCCCGGCCGCGCATGACGTTGGGTACGCGGGTCATACGGACCACACCGCCGAGGACCGTCATGGGTGCGGACAGGATGCCGTTGAGCACCAGGCCGATCAGGATGAACGGAAGCGCCTTGGGGACCAGGAGGAACAGCACGGCCCCGGACAGGAGTTGCAGGACGCCGATGCGGAGCATCTGCTTCTCGGAGGTCTTCGCGGCCCCGGAGACGAGGGAGCCGATCAGCTCGCCGACCGCCATCACGGCCAGCATCAGGCCGAGCACGCCGGGACCGCCGTGGAACTCGTCCTTGGCCAGCCAGGGCAGCGCGACCACCAGGGCGCCCGCCGAGACGTTGAAGGCACCGAAGGAGAGGGTGAGCACCAGCAGGAAGCGGTCGCGGGTGACCAGCCTGAAGACCGGTCCCCAGCCGGGTTTGTCGACGGGGGCGTCGCCGGTCGGCTCGGGACGGGCGAGGGGCGCCTTGATCATGCTGATCAGCAGGGCGAAGGCGAAGTACGTGGCGGCATCGAGGAACAGGACGTTCTGCGCGCCGATCGCTGTGATCAGCACCGCGCCGAGAGCGGGTCCGACAACGTTGGCGGCACCCATCGCGGTGGCCTCCAGTCCGGAGGCGGCCTGGAGCTTGTCCTCGGGGACAAGTTCGGGCAGCACCGCCGGGGTGCCGGCCAGCGGGATGATCTTCAGCAGGCCGTAGACCAGCGCGACCGCGTACAGGTGCCAGATCTGCAGCGCGCCGGCCAGCTCCAGCAGCGGGACGAGCGCGACGACGAAACCGCGGAAGACCGAGTCGGAGATGAAGAGCATGCGCCGGGAGAACCTGTCGAGCAGTGGTCCGACGAACGCGCCTCCCACGATCACGGGGAGGGTGAGACATACGCCCAGCACGCCCAGACCGGCCGCGCCAGCCTTGTCGAGCGTGATCCAGGCGAGCGCGGCATAGGTGGCGCCGTCCCCCAGGAGATTTAGCACCAGGGCCGACCAGAGCAATCTGTAGTCCCTGAGGCGCAAAATGGCTAGATATACTTTCACGAAACCGCACCGATCTGTTGGCCTGTAGGCAGAGAAGTGCACGAGCAGGCGTGCTGTACACGCCGATTACCCGTATGGCCGTGCAAGAAGAAGAAGAAGCGCCGATGGACCACCACGCTGACATGACAAGCGGGCAGACCGAATTCAGACAATCAATCCGACGCCGACAATAAGCTCGGCTGCTGATACGCAGGCACACAGGGCCCACGCCCGAATCCCCCGACAGAAATACCTGAGGCAGCCCCCCGACCTGCTCTCACTGCATTATGCGGAAACCCCCTTGTTTTCCGCCACATGTTCTAACAGTCCCGTTAAGTTCGAGTCAAGGATCAATTTTGGCGCGTTCTTGACCTTGCCCTCCCTTCGCATGACACTCAAATTCCCCTGATCGCACCGGGACGACACGGCCGGCACGACCGACAAAGGATGCCTTGTCCGGCATATGGCGAGCGGGACGGCGCCCCGCGCGTCCACCGCCGAGGGTCGGCCACCGCCACGTCCAACCGCACAAGGGCGGCACCTGGCCGAACAGCTCTCTCTGTCCACTGCTGCCGACGCGGCACCGGCACCGGCACAGGTGACCTTCCGGCGGGCAGCGGAGACGGTTGCGTGTACGGAGAAGCCATTGGGGGAGTCAAGATATCTCCAGGGCATTCCATCGCGGTTTACGTACAGGAGCGCAGGGAAAGGCTCTCCATTTCCACACTTATGACTCGTGCCGGAGACGGGGCACCTCCAGCACCGGCTGCGCGAACGGATTCCCCTGCGGGCCGGGCAGACCCGGCGCAGTACCTTGAAGGTCGTCTTGAGCAGGGAGTTGGCGCGCTCGCAGACGAGGGATCATTCATCAGAATTCCCGATGCCGGATCGATCCGGGGCATCCGCGGCTGCAAACGAGGTCGGCAGCACATCGACCTGTTGTCGGTGGAGTTTTCCTTCAAGACACTCAGGGTCCCGGCCAGGCGTGATGTGTGCTCACGTCGTGAGGCCGAGTTCGTGTAGGGCGTCGGCGGGGTCGTTGCGGTAGTGGTCGTGGGCGGCGGCGTTGTTCGTCCACTCGGCGAGGTGGGCGAGGCTGATCGCCAGGCTGCGGAGGGTTGGCAGGACCCGGGGCAGGCCGCCGGTGCGGGCGCGGCAGGCGTCCTCGCCGAAGGTCACGTCTCTGACGAAGTGCTGGGCCTCGATGGCCCACTGGCCGCCGACGCAGCGGGCGAGGACGGCGGTGTCGGTGACAGCGGACGGGGCGGTGGTGATGCCGAGTTCGGCGTTCGCGTGGATCTTTCCGTCGCCGCGTCCGGTGGTGTACCGCTCTACCAGCAGGGCTTGTGGCCCTGGACCTGATCGACGAGACGCGGTCGTGGGGCATAGACCAACGCCGGTGAGTTAAGGCGGGGAAGTGCCCCTTGACGGACAACGGGACCACCTGGGACGACTGGCCTCGGCCAAGAGAACTGTCGTCAGGAGACCCCGTTGCCCGACCATGCTGGCACTGCGGCTGCCGGGACCGCCACACAGCAGTCCATCCATCTCGATCCCGTGGTTCACCCTCTCGACCGACTTGGGCTGGGCGCCGTAGGGGACTTACTGCCCGCTCGACTGCTGGATGACGTGATCGACCGGTGCGGACGAAGGCAACAACGCGTCCGTGCCCTGCCGGCCAGGGTGACGTTGTACTTCACCCTGGCGCTGTGGTTCTACCCCGGGAAGGGGTATGCCGAGGTGCTGCTGGAGCTGTTCCGGCAGCTCCGCAGAGACATCGGTATTGGCCAGTTCCGGGTCCCCACGGTTTCGGCTGCCGTCAAGGCGCGGCGGCGCCTGGGGCGAGAACCGCTTCAGATGCTATTCCGGTCGCTGTGTGGCACCCAAGCCGACCAACTGGGCCCGGGGATGATGGCGTTCGGGCGCACGGTGGCACTCTTGAAGGTCTCGGTGGATGGCACCAGTCTGGACGTGGCGGACACCTCTGCCAACCGGGCCGCATTCGGCGAGCCGCCCCGCAACGGCAAGGCAGTGGGGCGCTATCCAAAGATCCGTCTGGTCACACTGATCGCGAGCGGAACTCGGGCCATCATCGACGCCGCCTGGGGACCGCTTTCTGCCGGCGAGCTCTCTCATGGAAAAACTGGTACGGCGCGGTGCGATCCGGCCGGGCCTGATCGTCCTGGCCGATCGCTACTACTGCGGCCATCCGCAGGTCGCCCAGGACCACACTCTCATCTGGGATGGGTCCCCTCTACGCCTCCAGCGCACTGAGCAGCGGGCGCCGCCGGACCAGCACGAGTCGCACCACACGCTCCGGTTCACGTCCGCGGGCTTCCGCGCCTTCGGGCGCGCAGCTGGAACGGGCTCGCCGGCAGGCCGAGCGGGCTCAGGAGGAGGTGGAACGCGAAGCGGCCATCGCGCAGTTGCGGGAGTTGCGTCAGCAGATGACGCGCGTGCATCTGCAGTCCTTCTCCCCCGCGCACCCGCCGGTCGTGCCCGGCCCGCCGCAGCTCGGGCTGCCCTGGGCGCTGGCCGAATCGAAGACGTTCCACCTGGCAGGTCTCGGCGTGTTCGCGCGTGCTGAGCGCGCGGAGGCAAAACGGCGGGCAGAGCAGGACGCGCCAGGCTACCTGGCCACCGAGCTCGCCAGATTGCAAGGCATTCACGGGGAGTTGACGGCCGAAGCGCATCAGTGGTGGCAGTCCCTCGTCGCGAACGACGAGGCGACCGTGTGCGAAACGGTCAACTACGTCTTCTCCGACAACCCCGCCGCTGGCTGCGCGGTCGGCGTCGACGGCTCCGCGATGTCCGTGGTGATGCGCCAGCAAGACATCGACTCGCTGCCCGACCAGACCCCCGGCGTCACCTCCAGCGGGCGCCCCACGCTGAAGACGCTCACCAAGCGCGACCGGGTCCTCTGGTGGCTCACGGCCATGGGATCCAACATCATCGCCACCCTCAAGGAAGGCTTCGCCGTCGCCCCGGGGATCACCGCGATCGACCTCGCGGTAATCACCCGCATGCCAGACACCCAGCGGCTGGGATTCGTGGCGTACGGCCGGTGGACCCGCCAGGCCATCGAGCCGGGCCCCTGGCAGCAGCCCGAGGACGCCCTGCGATTCCTCGACATCGGCCAGGGCGTCGCCTGCGCCGTCACCACGACCGCCTCCGGAAACCTGTCAAGCACCATCAAACCCCTGGACACCAGTCGACTCTCCGGCCTGCAGAGCCTGCTCGACCACGCCCAGGACGACGCCGCCACGGCCGACGCCACACTGGCCGGCCTGGACGGCGACCTCCGTGCCAATGTCCCGGCCACCCCCGATGCGCCGGCCCCGGACCACTATCAGATCCGCACCTTCGCCGAGTGGAAGAACCAGGTCCCGCCCTCGGCCCAACCGCCCGCCACCGGCGATCCCGCTCCCCCTGCTCCGACGGCCCTCACGCCCGGCCAGAACCTCACACTGCCCGACGAGGCAGCGGAAGGACTGACCATCGCATTCAGGTTCGGCGGCGCAGACGCCGACCTCACCCTCTTCCTCACCGACGAGCAGAGCCAGGTCGCCTCAGACGAGGACTTCGTCTTCTACAACCAGCCGTCCGGCGCCCATGGGGCCGCGCGCCTCTTGGGCAAGCAGAACAACGGCACCCACACCGTCGAGCGCGCCGCCATCCACCTCACAGCACTCCCAGAGCACGTCCAGCGCATGACGATCGCGATCAACATGGACGTCGACACCGGACTAACATGCGGTGCCCTCACCCACGCAGAACTGACCATGGGATGTGCCGCGGCCACCTGGACGTTCCAGCCGCGCGCCGACCCTGCCATCCGCGCGATGGTCGTCGCGGAGCTGTACCGCCATCGGTCCCCCAACGGCCTACCGGTGTGGAAACTCCGAGCGGTCGGACAGGGTTTGGGGACTCGCGGACCCAGAGCAGTTCACCGACACTGACCCGCAGTCCAGTCTCCTCCCGCACCTCACGGCCGACTGCCTCGGCAGCCGTCTCACCAGGCTCGACACGTCCGCCGGGCACGTGGAATTCTTGGCCGTTGTCGCAGCGCTGTCGGCGTACACCTGTGTCCCCAGTCACGTACAACTGAACGTGCAGAGCAAGTAGCCGCCGAATGGCGCCCATTGCCATGCGAGATGTCCGGCCTCCGGGATCTCGACCCTTTCTTCCCCATCGCTGTATGCGTGCGCGGAACGTTAGCTGGGCGATGAAGGACTGCTGTGGTCGGCGGCGGTCTGGCCCGTGCAGTTCGATCTTGCATCTTTCGGGCGCTGGTGCCGCAACCACGCTGCTCTGTCTGGGAGTTCTGCGCCTTCTCACGACCTTCCCTCCCGAAGGAGAACGCGCTTGCCCACCTCGGCGAAGAAACAGGACTTCCTGGTGGCGGCGCCAACGGCCAGGTGCGGCCAGTGGGGCGAGGCGATCAGCGGCGTCAAAGCGACTGCCTCGGGATAAGACCTGCGGCGGTGAGCGCGTACCGACGGTACTCCGCGAGTCCATGTGCGGAACGGTTCTTCGTGACGTGGTCGCCCTGGTTGCTGCAGGACGGCGGCGAGGTCGCCGCCGTGGCGTCGCTGGGTGGTGGTCGCCTACGACCGTGACGTTTGACCTCGACCTGTCGCTCCCAGACGGGGAAGAGCCGCTGGCGATTCGGGGACCGGGGCAGTTCGTGATACCGGAGGGGGGTATATTGCTGACCCGAGAAGATATACCCCCCTCCGGTATAGGAGATAGTTATGTCAACCCCAACCGCCCCTCCAAGTCCACGCCGCTGGACGGCGCTCGTCCTCATAGCCCTGGCCCAGTTCGCAGTCATCATGGACACGTCCATCATCGGTGTGGCTCTCCCCAAGATGCAGGTTGACCTGGGCTTCTCCCCGGAGGGCCTGTCCTGGGTGTTCAACGCCTACGTCGTTGCCTTCGGCGGGCTTCTCCTGCTCGGCGGGCGGCTGTCCGACCTGTTCGGCGCCAAGCGGATCTTCGTTGCCGGCTGGACCGTGATGGCCGCGGGATCCCTGGTCGCCGGCCTCGCCTCTGAGGTCTGGGTCGAACTGACCGGCCGTGCCCTGCAGGGCATCGGTGCCGCGCTGATCGCCCCCTCCGCCCTGACCCTGCTGATGATGCTCTTCGGCGCCCGCCCCAAGGAGCTGACCAAGGCGCTGGCTCTGTACGGCGCCGCGGCCCCGGCAGGCGGCACCACCGGCGTCTTCCTCGGCGGTGTCATCACCGAGTACGCCAGCTGGCCCTGGGTGTTCTACATCAACATCCCGATCGCCCTGGTCGTGCTGGCTGCCACCCCGGCTGTCATGCCCTCGGCCCCGGTCCGCCGCGGCTCCGTCGATTTCGCGGGAGCGGCCACCGTCACCGTGGGACTGGCCACCGCCGTCTACGCCATCGTCCGTGCCCCCGAAACCGGCTGGGGCTCAGCCCAGACCTGGCTCGTACTGCTGGCCGGCGTGGCCCTGATCGCCGCGTTCATCGCCATCCAGTCCAAGCGCCGCGAGCCGCTGATGCGGCTGGGTATCTGGCGGGCCCCCAACCTGGCCGGAGCGAACATCGCGCAACTGCTGATGGCCGCCGCGTGGATCCCGATGTGGTTCTTCCTCAACCTCTACCTCCAGCAGGTCCTGGGACTGGGCGCCTTCGCCTCCGGCGCGGCCCTGCTGCCCATGACGGTCGCCATCATGATCATGATGATCGTCCTGGCGCCCCGCCTGATCGCCCGCTTCGGGACCAAGCCATTGATCGTCACCGGCCTGCTGGCCCTCGCGGCAGGCATGCTGTGGCTGTCCTTCGCCCGGGCGGAGGGCACCTTCTGGGTCGACGTCCTGCCCGCCTCCCTGCTGGCCGCGGCCGGCATGTCGCTGGCGTTCATCCCCTCCCTCGGCACCGCACTGTCCAGTGCACGCCCCGAAGAAGGCGGCCTGGCCTCCGGCATCGTCAACACCAGCTACCAGGTCGGCTCCGCTCTCGGACTGGCCGCGATGACGGCCGTGTCCGCGGCGTACGGCGCCCGCGAACTCGGCAACCCCGGAGCACTCACCAACGGGTTCTCCGCCGCCTTCCTCGGCGCAGCAGCCCTCGCCGCCGTCGGCGCACTCGCGTCACTGCTCACCCTGCGCACAGCCCCCGCGCCGGATTCCACTCACAGCGAGGAGCAGCCCACCAAGGCGAACGCAACCTGAACCCGCCGAGATCATCGCGCGCTCGCAACGCACGTGTCGCCTGACCGGGGAAGGAGCCCCTGTCAGGCGACACAGGGAGTTCAGGGGGCCGGGCGCCGCAGGCCGACCAGGGTGACCTCGACGAGGCGGGTCACAGCGGATTGGGAGGGGAGACTCACGGCGGCGGTCAGGCGAAGTATGCGTCTCGGCATCCAGCACCTGGCGGACCGCGGCCACCAGCCGCGCCCTGCCCATCGCTTCCGTCACCCGCACCGGCCGCTGATCGACCAGCCCCCCATAACCCCTGGCGGGCATAGCGCGACCGCCGGCTCTGCACCGTGCGAAGACTCACCCCCAGCTCCTCTGCCTTCGCCTGGGCCCGCTCCACCACCAGTTCGTGCGACCACAGCAGGTGGAACAGCACCGGCAGCACCGCCACCGGCTAGACCAGAAGGGCATTGAAGGACTGTCATACCCGTGTCTTATCGTCGCCCACATGGCCAACAACTCCGCACCCGAACGCCTCTCCTTCGCAGAGGCCGACACTCGCCTTGTGCAGGCTCTCTCCGCCTCCTTCGAGCGCTACTACGACAATGTCCTGCTCTTCGACGGCAATCTGGTACTGGAGGGGGGCTTCCTCGACGCCGTCGCCGGGATCGGGAGTCTGGACGACGTGGACCTGGTGGTGATCACCGGCGATCTGACGGTGTCCGGCCCGATCGCGCTCTACGAGTCTCTGCCGGGGCTCTACGTCGGCGGTACCACCCGGGCCGAGACCCTGGAGGGCGGCGACTGCGAAATCTACATCCAGGACGGCACCTTCACCCATCTGGTCTACGGCGACTACAACAACGGCATCCTGGAGACCCGCACCATAGAGACCCCATGGGTCATCAACTACGACCACGATCTCCGCGTTTCCGCCCCCGGCGCTCGCCTGGTGGACAATTATGGCGACGATGACGACGCGGACTTCGGCAGCGAGAACATCGTGGAGGCGTTCGTCGCCGAGGTCGTCGACCCGGAAGACGAAAGCATCGATGTGCCGGAGTTCCTGGAACGGCTGCGGGCCGGACTGCCGGTGCTGCGCCCGGGGGCAGGTGGTGCGGCCGCCAGGGCGTGAGGAGGGTGGGCCCCCGGCCGGGTGCTTGGGTTCTAGCGGACCCTAGACCCGGACTTCGCACATGGGGTTTCAGGTTTCCAGCCAGCGGGGGCGGGTTTCGTCGATGCCGAGTAACTCGAGGAGGTGGGCTTGAACACCGCGGGTGATCAGAATGGTTGGCGGGTCGCTGGTTGTTCCGGCTCGTATCCGCAGGCCGGCGAGGTGGTAGAGGATCATGCGCCCGGTCGGGCGGACGGCCCGGTTGTCGGGGTAGAGACCGCGCATCGTCTGATTGCCGCCGAGGGCCTGACGGACTTGGCGTTCGATGAGGCAGAACACCAGCAGGGCCAGGCAGATCACGGTGATCAGAGCGGAGATCCTGCGGTTGTGTTGCAAGAACACCGGGGCCACGGCGAGCGGGCCCTTGAAGTCGCTGTAGCGGCGCTCGACCATCGGCTGGCCCTTGTAGCGCACCAGGACCTCCGCCGCGTCGGCCTCGGTGGGATCAAGGGTGCTCAGCAGTGCGTACCAGCCGTCCGCTGCGGCTTCCCGGGCCAGGATGTCCTGGTCGAAGTGCCAGGTCAGGGTGGGGCGTCCGGCTATGTCGGCGCCGATGACGGCAACCAGGCAGGAGGCGATGCGCCGTTTCTTGACGATCACGCCAATCCGGGCGGCGACCTTCTCAGCGGTGCTGTAGTAGCGGCTGCCGCAGGAGCGCTGGAGCTTGTCCAGTTCCTCACCAGCCTGCTGAAGGCGCCGGGCCCGGGCCGCCTGCTGGGCTGTGGCGTTGGCGGTGGAATGGACCAGGATCCGACGCACCGTGATCTGCGGGTCGCTCTTGCGCGGACCGGCCAGAGTCTGGGTGTCTTCCAGCACGCGGTAGCGTCCGCGCTGCTCATGCGGTTTTTTGGCATCCCGCTCGGCGGTGTAGTCGACCAGAGGGGCTGCCTCGATGTCGAGGCCGGCATACAGGTCATCGGGGATCTTGGCCGCGGGCGCCGGAGCGATGAACCGCACCTGTGCTTCCGCCAGAGCCAGCAGGTTGGGGTAGGAGACCAGCTTCGAGTCGCCGACCATCAGGAAGTCGCGGGGTGCGGCCAGCTTGCGCAGAGACGTCATCGCCCCGACGACCTGGGCGACTTCACCGGCTCCGCCGTCGTAGGCGCGGTGGAAGACGGGGATGCCGCCATCACCGGAGATCGCGATCCCGGCCTGGATCTGCTTGAGATCTGTCCTGCGGTCTTTCGGATGACCGTACTTGGCCTGCGGGAATCCATCTTCCGGATCCTCGTAGGCGCCATGCAGGGAGATGCTGGTCATGTCCCAGTGCAGGCGCGAGACATCGATGCCGAACTCGGCGATCGCGCTCGCTCCCACACTGCCGACGATGCCGTCAAGCTGGGGCGCGATCGCGTCCAGAGCACGGGCGATACGGTCGTCGTTGAGCAGATCCGCCTCGATCCCGATAGCCCATGAACGAGGCGTCGTTCCGCTCCCCGCCCAGCATCGGCTCGCTGTTGCTGGCCCAGGCGTCCCGCCGGGCGTTTCCCCCCGACCCCGCCAGTCTGCTACCGGGCCTCCTGGCAGCTACCCGGACCGGACTCACACCGGCAGGCGACAACGAGCTTACGACCGAAGATCACTTACAACATCAAGACCTCCAGTCTGCTGGGCGCGCGAAAGCGCGAGGCTAAGGCCGGTTGACGGAACGTCGCCAGAGCACGGCATGACGCGGCGGGATTGCCAGAGCGTCCAACTATGCGGGCGAAGCGAAAGGCCCGCGCTGCAGCGAAGCCGGTACGATTCCGGCTCGGTCACGCCAGTGAGCCTTTTCCAATCTCAGCTTGAGGCGTAGTGAAGGGTGAGGACGGCCTTCGCAACGCCGGTGCTGCGATTGGTGCTGCGGTGGAGCTTTCGGAGGAGTCGCCGGCCCCTGAAGGCGGCCGTGGCCCGTTCGCCGGGGCCGGATCTTGGCGGGGCTGCTGTTGTGGCGGCGCTTCCATCTCTTGAGGCGGTGGCCCGAAACGAGACCCGAACTGTCCCACCGCTTGAGTCCCGCATCTGCAAGGGCCTCAATGATTCCGTACTGCCGGGCGGCGGTCAGGTCGTGGGTCGAGCCGGACAGGGCGAGCGAAGCCCAGAGCCGGCGCGCGAACGGATCGGTGAGGACCTGGACGCCCGTGCCGTGGCGTTTGTGTTTCCCTCAACGTGATCACCGCTTCTCGTCCCGCGTCCAGGCCAATGCCCATGTGGGTGAGACTCCGGACGGCCGATCACTCCTTTCCAACCTCAGGTTGACGTGGCCAGGTGCAATGACGGGGTCTGGCGAGAGCAGTCATGAGGTGGCACTGGTTGCGACCCAGCATCCGCGGTGCCGGTCGTCGTCGCGGACGTCGGCGCCCGGGGCCGACCGGGGAGGGCAGCGCAAGGCGGCTGAGGGCCTGCCGGAATTTGCGGTCTGACAGAATGGGCTCCGAAAACTCAGGCGACGCGCGTCAGGAAACCGGTGTGAATCCGGTACGGTCCCGCCACTGTGACCGGGCTGCAGCAGCCCGGAAGCCAGATACTGGCCGCGCCGCCTTCTCGTACAACCCAGGGGACGAGGACATCCCCCGGAAAGGCTCGGCCATGCTCCGGATCCGCCGTGTACCACTCGCGCTCATACCGCTGCTTCTGCTGCCGCTCACCGGCTGCGGCTCCGGCACGGGCGGCGAGGGCAAGACACAAGACGCACCGGCCGCGGACGGTTTTCCCTACACGGTCACCAACTGCGGTACGAAGACGGCCTTCGACGCCCCGCCGAAGCGGGTCGTCACCATGAACCAGCACGTCACCGAAATCATGCTGGCCCTCGGGCTCCAGGACCGGCTGGCCGGGACCGCCTACCTGGACGACAGCATCCTGCCGAAGTACCGGTCCGCGTACGCCAGGACCAAGGTGCTCGCGAAGGAGTACCCCTCTAAGGAGGTGCTGCTCGGCGCCAACCCCGACTTCGTCTACGGCGGGTACAGCAGCGCCTTCGACAAGGCCAAGGGCCAGGACCGGGCGGGGCTCCAGAAGGACGGCATCAACACCCGGCTGAACATCGAGAACTGCACCAGGGGCAAGGTCGGTATCGATCAGCTCGCCACCGAGATCACCCAAGTCGCCAGGGTCTTCGGCGTACCGGAGCGCGGCAAGAAGCTGATCGCCGAGGAACGACAGAAGATCACGACGGTCGAGGCAGAGCTCAAGGGCTCCTCACATCCCTCGGTGTTCGTGTACGACTCCGGCGACAGCTCCGCGTTCACGGCGGGGGGCAAGGGCATCGGCAACGAGATCGTCCGGCTCGCCGGGGGCAGGAACGTCTTCGCGGACCTCGACGCCACCTTCGGCGACGTGTCCTGGGAGCAGGTCATCAAGCGCAAGCCCGAGGTGGTCGTGATCTACGACTACGGAGGCACTACGGTGGCGGCCAAGAAGAAGCGGCTGCTGAACGATCCGGCACTCGCGGACGTACCGGCGATCAAGGACAAGAAGTTCGCGGTACTCCCGCTGTCCTCGGCCGTGCTCGGTGTTCGGGTCGCCGACGCCGTGCAGGACCTGGCCGGGCAGCTGCACCCCGGCACTCCGTGAGCGCGGAGTCCGCCCACCCCGGTCCGAAGTCCGTCCTCCGCTCGACCCCCGTCGTGATCGGCGCCCTCACGGTGCTGCTGCTCGCGGCGGCGGTGGCCGGTCTGGCGCTCGGCCCGGTACGGATTCCGCCGGGCGAGGTGCTGCGTACGGTCCTGGGTGGTGAACGCACTGGTGCGTACCCGACGATCGTGTGGGAGGTACGGCTGCCCAGGGTGCTGCTCGGGGCCGTCGTCGGCGCCGGGCTGGCCCTGTCGGGCGCGGTGCTCCAGGCTTTGGTGCGTAACCCGTTGGCCGATCCGTTTCTGCTGGGCGCCTCGTCCGGGGCGTCGGCGGGCGCTGCCGTGGTCGTCGTGCTGGGGGTCGGCGCCGGGGTGGCCACCGACGTGGCGCTGCCCGTTGCAGCGTTCGCCGGGTCCATGGCCGCGCTGGTCGCCGTCTACGCGATGGCCCGGCGCGGCGGCACCATGACAACGGGCCGGCTGATTCTGGCCGGGGTGGCGATCCAGTACGTGCTGTCCGCGTTCACCAGCCTGATCCTGGTGCTGTCCTCCCGGGCCGAGCATGTGCGGGCGATCCTGTTCTGGACGCTGGGCGGCCTGGGTGGCGCCCGTTGGGACCAACTGGCTCTGCCCGCCGTGGTATTGGGCGTCGGGGCCGTGCTCCTGATCAGCCTGGCCCGTCCGCTGGATCTGCTGCTGACCGGGGAGGAAGGGGCACGCAGCCTCGGCCTGGACCCCGGGCGCTTCCGGGGCGGGGTCTTCGTGCTGGTGTCACTGATCATCGGCGTGCTGGTCGCCTACAGCGGGGCGATCGGCTTCGTCGGCCTGATGATCCCGCACGCCGCCCGGATGATCGTCGGCGCGTCCCACCGCAGACTGCTGCCGGTGACCGCGCTCGGCGGGGCCGCCTTCCTGCTGCTGGCCGATCTGCTGGCGCGGACCGTGGCAGCCCCCGAAGAGATTCCCGCCGGAGTGATCACTGCCTTGGTGGGCGGCCCGTTCTTCCTCTGGCTGCTGCGCCGCTCCAGCCGTACCGAAGGGATCACCGGATGAGCCCGGCACCGTCCCCGACGGCGCTCGCCGCCGACGGGATCAGCTACGAGGTGGCCGGCCGTACCCTGCTCGACGCGGTCACGCTGGACGCCGCCCCCGGCGAGACGGTCGGCCTGGTCGGGCCGAACGGCAGCGGCAAGACCACCTTCCTGCGCTGTGTCTACGGCGCCCTGCGCCCCGCAGCGGGTCGGGTCCTGCTGGACGGAGCGGACGCCGCGGCCCTCGGTGTGAAAGAACGGGCCCGCCGCGTCGCCGTCGTACCGCAGGACAGCCCCGGCACCTTCGGCCTGACCGTACGCCAGGTCGTGGCGATGGGCCGAAGCCCACACAAGCGGTTCTGGGAGCAGGACGACGCCGACGACGCCCGCCGCATCGACGAGTCGCTGCGGCGCGTCGGCGCGGCGCCCCTGGCCGACCGGCGGTTCGAAGAGCTGTCCGGCGGGGAACGGCAACGGACCTTGATCGCACGCGCGTTGGTCCAGGAACCGGGGCTGCTGGCGCTTGACGAACCCACGAACCATCTGGACATCCGCTTCCAGCTGGAGATCCTCGGCCTGGTGAGAACGCTGGGCACGACCAATCTTCTGGTGCTGCACGACCTCAACCTGGCCGCTTCCTACTGCGACCGGCTGTTCGTGCTCAGCGCCGGACGACTGGTGGCATCCGGCTCCCCGCACGCGGTACTGACGGAAGAACTGCTGGCCGAGGTCTACGGGATACGAACCCGGATCGGCGTCCACCCGGTCACCGGCTCGCCCAACGTCGTCTACCTCCCGCTGTCATGAGCGACGACACTTCCCCCGTCTGGACGCCCTTGCCGCACGGGCCACGCTGGCAGGTCACCGAAGGCGAACCGTTCGCGGGCGAAGCAGGGCTGTGGCTGGCAGCCGACCGACTGGCCGACCCGGCGGGCGTGGAGCTGTCCAATCTGCTGGCGCGCGAGCGCACCGGCAGCGGCCACCGCACCGGTCATGCGACCGCGCTGACCCTGATGGCGGTGTACGCGGGCTGGGTCACTGCCGCCGCCATGCTCCATTGGGCGCTGTACGACGAGGTCCCGGACATGCGGTCCGGCAATGTCCTGGTGCGCCCCGCCACGCACGGGATCGGCGGAGTCCGGGTGCGCAGGGCCCGGCTGCTGCTGCCCCGGGCCGGGGAGGACCCCGTACGGCTGCTGCACCGCACCGTGCTCGACGGGCATCTGCTGCCCATCGCCGATGCACTGCACCGCCGTACCCGCGCCGGGGCCAGGCAGTTGAGCGGAGGGATCGCCCATGGCTGCGCCGCGGCGCTGTGCGCGTACGGCGCCCGGGTGGATCTGCTGGCCGCCCGCTGGCGGCAGTTCGTGGACACCGCACCCGGCGGACTCGAAACGCTGGGCGAGGTGGTGCGGGTCCGACGGGCGCCGGACGGCCCGGAACGGCTGGTCTATCTGCGCAACACCTGCTGTCTGTACTACACGAGTGCGGAGGCGACGCCGTGGCAGGTGCTGCACGCCGTGGCGCGTGGCTACGTACTGGCCGGTCAGGGAATGGGGCGCGGGCTCGCGGAACACTGGCTGAGCCTGAAGTTCTGCGAGGCGCTGGGCGTCAATCGTGCCGGTTCCATGGATCTCACTGACAAGGGCCGCACTCCCGAGCGCTGGTACAAGGCCATGCAGGCCCGGGAATTGGCCGTCGGCTTCGGACTCGCCGTCGCAGAACACATCGTGAAACAAAGATACCCGGACCACGTCACCTCGGTCGTGGACACCAGTACCGCCCTGCGAGCCGGCTGGCCCCTGAACGTCTCACAACGGAACAAGACCTCACGGCCCCGCCCCGACTACCTCATCGAAGCGTGGAAACCCGGCGAGCCGTCGAGAATCACACTCGTAGCCTGCCGAGGAAACCACCAGAAGCCGAGCAAACGAGGAGGGCGGACCCGCAGCACCACCGTCCAGCAACTTGCAAAGGGCGCCGAGCTGACCGAAGGCATGCACATCGGCCCGTGGAACACGACGCCGTGCCTGATCCTGTCCACAGAACTCATGGGGCAGGGCGGAATCGTGGTCAATGCCCTGCAGGCGCGAGGCGAATCCCTTCTCCCCCTCCGCACACCGGGTGCCCCGGGAAACGCCGATATAGAGATCCGGGACAAGGTCGGCATCCCCTACCCCAACGCCATTCACATACCCGCCCGCGACGGGAAACGAGCACGGACCGCCGACGGCTTCCAAGTAGCCGAGGCCGACCGCGGTTGGTTCGGTCAGCTCCTGGCCCGTACCGGAGCTGCCAACCTGACCGCTCTGGCCGGCGGCGGACCCCAAACCGCCCAGTACCTCACCACGCGCCAGGGACGACAGCACTACGACGTGCCCACCTTCGCCGCCACATCAAGCGTTGACGACGCAGACATCCAAGTCGGCGGCACGAAATTCGTCGGCACGGACCATGTCTTCCGTATGGGGTCCGTACGCATCGAGGCATTCTCCGGCATGGCCGAGCCCCTGTACGAACTCATCAAGAAGGGCCGCGTGGAGGAATACCGCCAAGCCGCCTTCCAAAGCCGCTCCACCCCACACAACACCCACAAAACCGGCAGATGGAACGGGCCGATCTCCTTCCACGACGACGGCACCGTCATGGCCCTGAGCGTCCTCCCCATCCGCAGACGGCAACCTCACTGAACGCACCCGAAGCGTCGTCAACGCCCGCCCCCAGCAGAAGGGACGTAGCCGCCCCGCCCCCGACGGGGGTACGCATCTCTCACACAGCCCCTATAACAGGGGTCGTGGCTGGGCGGGCCTGACCAGGTGAAACACCTCGCGCACGGCGTAGCGTTTGAGGCATCGGACGGTCTCTCGTCGGGTCTTCCCCTCCTACCTGCACGGTCGCCTGTCGCGAAGAGCAACGTGCGTGGGAGCGCCGCACGAGTTACCTGACGAGGGGTTCGCTGGTGCGGCCGAGGCTGCGGCGTCGAAGATTGCTGAACCGTGTGATAGCCACTATCGGTGCAGGTCACAGGGGTGACTTGATTCCCGTGGCCGAGTGCGGGTCGCAGGGGTGATGCGGGGTGGACGGAAGTTGACGAATTCGGCGCATTCGCTGTCTGTTGATCATTACGTCGAGAACGCGCAGTGTGCTCGCGTAGCTGGGGCCGGGACCTTGTATGATGTCCGCCCGCGCGCTGTTGTCCGTCCCCGCGGTCCTACTGCGTCGAGACACCGCCAAGGATGCCGAACTGCTGGTGCTGCGGCACGAGAATGCCATCCTGCGCAGGCATGTGAAGGGCAGGGTGCGCTATGAGCCGGCCGACCGATTCTGGCTCGCCGCCCTCAGCTCGCTGATACCGCGTGGCCGCTGGGCCGCCGTCTTCCCCGTCACCCCCGGCACTTTGCTGGCCTGGCACCGCAAACTGATCGCCAGGAAGTGGGACTACTGCGCCCGCGGCTCTCGCACCGGACGGCCGCCGACGGCGGCCGCACTCAAGAGTCTCGTGCTGCGCCTGGCCGATGAAAATCCCCGCTGGGGCCACCGCCGCATCCAGGGCGAACCGGCCCGACTCGGGCACCCCATCGCGGCCTCCACGGTCTGGGAGATCCTGCACGCAGCAGGCTTCGGCCCGGCCCCGCGCCGCTCCGGCCCCACCCGGCGCGACTTCCTCACGGCGCAGGCTCAGGGGATCCTTGCCGCGGACTTCTTCCCTATCGACACGGCCCGGGGCAAGCGCCTGTACGCGATGGCGTTCATCGAGCACGGCACCCGGAAACTGCACATCACCGCGGTGACCACGCACCCCACCGCGCAGTGGGCGGTACAACAGGCCCGGAACATCGCTGCCGACCTCGGCGAGCGGGGCACGGGCCCCGGATCCTGCTACGCGACCGCGACAACAAGTACACCGACGCCTGCGATGCCGTCTTCACCGCCGAGGACACGGAAGTGCTGCTCAGCGCGCCCCGGGCACCGCGCATGAACGCGCATTGCGAACGCGTGATCGGCACCATCCGCCGCGAGGCCCTCGACCACGTCCTGATCCTGGGCGAGAACCACGCCAGGAAGGTCCTGACTGACTACCAGGACCACTACAACGGACACCGGCCGCACCGATCCCGGCAAAAGCTACCGCCCAACGCGACCGAGCAGCCCGCAATCGTGCACGACCTCGACGACCGAAGCCTACTCCGCACCAGGGTCCTCGGCGGCATCATCAACGAGTATCGATACGCCGCGTGACCTGCAGCGACGACGTTTCGAGCCCCACAGGTCGAAAACCCACCTGCAACACGTACTCACGGCCATCACTGTGAACATCGAACGCCTCAGCAGCCGATCAGTGACCGCGGAAGCCTCTCCACCGAGACCGCCGACCGCCTTCCAGACCTTCCTGGATCAGAACCAGATCCCCCGGCCGAAGTCCTGGCGAACCCTCGGTAGCTGAACCCGACCACCCAAGATCCCCGACAAAGTCACTGTTCACACGACAGGACTGCCGTCCATCGACTTCCACAGCGGGCGCCCGGAGGGCCACCCTCGGGGGAATTGCCCTTCCTCCAGCAGGAGCCGTATGAACTCGGTGACGCCTCCGTGAATGATCAGGAATTCCGGGCACTGGCGAAACGCGACAGCCACAGACCAGTCACTCCCGGCCAGCGGTGGGACCAGCAGACACACGTCTCCGTTCCAGTCGTGATACGCCCACGGCATCAGCTGGTCCCACGCCAATGACAGCAGCTCAGGAATGTTCTGGACCTCGCCGTACGCGGAGTGGAAGTACCTCCGCTCCTCCTGTATGAAGGTCAGCAGAGGGTCGCCTCCATCGGGATGGGGAAGGAAGAGGTGGCCGAGCAGGACCGCATCGCCGTAGCCGTCCACCAGGTCTTTGTAGTCGGGCGGAAGTTCCCTGCCCAGCCAGGTCTCGACAGACCTCCAGGACTCGGCAGAAGCCGGGCGGAAACGCTCCCGCTCGCCCAGGAACGACTCAATTGACCCGGGCACCTCGGTCACCTCTCGTAGTCTTCGGAGGAGCAGACCGCGGAATCGGCGCCTGCCCTGTTGATGATCCAGCAGTCGACATCCATGCCTCGATTTCCGTGAGCTTCCATGTGCACCACGTCGGGAACCCCTGTGGGCTTGGAGTACACCGGCGTCACTTCATAGCGCACGGCCTGACCGCCGCGTATCTGATTGGCTATCCGATTCTCGAGGTGCTCATGGCCGGGCTGTTCGCGGCCCGGTGCAGAGGAACCAGGTTACGCAGGTCCGTACCGGACCCACCAAACTGGCAGCCGGCGAGGTGGCCCCGCGCCCTGTTGCGGCCTTCGGGCAGCGCCCAGTAGTCCGGCGGCGTCACCATGCCGCTCTCGCACTCGGCCTTCCAAGCGGTCTTGGTTCCGTCCTGGAGCCGTCGAGAAATTACTGGTGCGTGTCGGGTCAATCGTCTGTTGTCGTTGCGTGTATGACGTAGCGGGCGAGTTCGCTGGGGTCGATAAGACGGACCGGGAGCGGGTCGCTGTGGTGGCCGTGTCGCTGTAGCAGGGGGCGGGTCTGCTGGAGGAGGGTGCGCATCTGGTTCTCGCCGACGCGG
>NZ_JBIURV010000057.1:0-39303 GCF_044741025.1 Streptomyces sp. NPDC088246 | reverse complement strand
CCGATTCGCCCGAACATTCAACTGACCGTACGTCAGCTCGACATCGCCACAGACAAGCGCGACCGCATCCGGCGTCGCCGCCACCTGCACCGCGAGCATCTCCGGCAGGCTCGTGGCGGCAGTCCCACTCTCGGCGGCGGGCAGCAGCTCGCGGTGCTCCTCGTCGGACAGCAGGTCGACCCCGCCGATCGGCCGGTCCGGAGCGGCCGCGACCGCGGCCAGCAGTCTGGTCCACCGGACGAAGAGGGTCTCCACCGTCGAGCGGTCGAACAGGTCGGCGCTGTACTCGACCGCACCGCTCAGGCCGGCCGGCGCGCCGTCGGACCCGTGCTGCTCCGCCAGCCCGAAGGTCAGGTCGAGCCGGGAGGTCCCGGTGGGCACGGCCATCCCGGTGGCCCTCAAGCCGGGCAGGTCGAAGTCGCCCCCCGGCGCGTTCTGTACGACCAGTCCGGTCTGGAACAGCGGGTGGTGGGACAGCGACCGGGACGGGTTCAGCACCTCCACCAGGTGCTCGAACGGCACATCCTGATGCGCGAACGCCGACAGCGACGTCTCCCGCACCCGCCCCAACAACTCGGCGAAACTCGGATCACCGCTCGTGTCCGTGCGCAGCACCAGCGTGTTCACGAAGAACCCGACCAGATCATCCAGCGCCTCGTCCGTGCGCCCCGCGATCGGACTGCCGATCGGGATGTCCGTCCCCGCACCCAACCGCGTGTACAACGCGGCAAGGCCCGCCTGAAGCACCATGAACAGACTGGTGCCGGTGCGCCGCGCCAACTCCAACAGAGCCACATGCAGTTCGGCTTCGATCCGGACGTCCAGCAGGTCGCCGCGGTACGACATGGCGGCCGGACGCCGCCGGTCGACCGGCAAATGCACCTGGTCGGGCAGCCCGGCCAGCGCCTCGGTCCAGTAGGCGACCTGGCGCGCGAACACACTGTCCGTGTCGTGTTCGTCGCCGAGCACCTCGTGCTGCCACAGGGTGTAGTCGCCGTACGTCACCGGCAGCGGAGACCATTGGGGCGTCCCACCGCCCCGCCGGGCGGCGTAGGCCGCGGCGAGGTCGCGGGCCAGCGGACCCATGGACCAGCCGTCACCGGCGATGTGGTGCATCACCACCAGCAGCACATGCTCCTGCGGTGCGAGCGCGAACAGCTCTGCCCGCAACGGCAGTTCCGACGTCAGGTCGAATGCCCGCACCGCCGCCTCGCGCAGCAGGGCAGGAACCTCCGCCTCGCCGACCGCGCGCACCGCCAGCGGGACGGCGGCCTCGGCGGCGTCGAGCACCCGCTGGTGCGGAACGTCGGCGGTGAGCGGGAAGACCGTGCGCAGGGTCTCGTGCCGGGCCACCACATCGGCGAGCGCGGCACTCAGCGCGGCCTGGTCGAGGCCGCCGGACAGCCGCAGGGCGAGCGGCATGTGGTAGGTGGCGCTCGGCGTCCCGAACTGCTGGAGGAACCAGAGCCGGCGCTGCGCGAACGACAGCGGCATGGGCTCGCGGCGGGGCTGGGGAACCAGGGCCTGCCGCGCGGTGCCGGCGTCGGGCAGCCCGGCCGCGAGCCCGGCGGGCGTCGGCGTCCGGAACAGGCTGCGCAGCTCCAGCTCGACCCCGAGCGACGCCCGGACCCGCGAGACCAGCCGGGTGGCGAGCAGGGAGTGCCCGCCCAGGTCGAAGAAGTCGTCGTCGACCCCGACCCGCGACGCGCCCAGCACCTCGGCGAACAACTCGCACAGGATCTGCTCCTGCGGCGTGCGCGGCGCGCGGCTACTTTCGGCCGTACCCGGCTCGGGCGCGGGCAGTGCCGCCCGGTCCAGCTTTCCGTTCGCCGTCAGCGGTAGCGCGTCCAGCAGCACGAACACCGACGGCACCAGGTAGTCCGGCACCCGGTCGCGCAGGTAAGCCGCCAGCGCCGCAGCCGTCGCCCCGGACCCGGTCGTGGGCACCACGTACGCGACGATCCGGCTCTCGCCCGGCTGGTCGACCCGGGCGAGCACCGCAACCTGGGCGACACCCGGATGCGCGGCCAACTCGGCCTCGATCTCGCCCGGCTCGACCCGGAACCCGCGGACCTTCACCTGGTGGTCCGTGCGGCCGCCGAACTCCAGCTCGCCGTCGGCACGCCAGCGGACCAGGTCACCGGTGCGGTACATCCGCCCACCGGCCGGACCGTACGGGTTGGCGACGAACCGCGTGGCGGTGAGCCCGGGCCGGTTCAGGTAGCCGCGGGCGAGTCCCGTACCGGCGAGGTACAGCTCGCCCGGCACCCCGGGGGCGACCGGCCGCAGGGCCGAATCCAGCACATACGCCTGGCAGTTGGCGATCGGGCGGCCGATCGGCACCGTCAGTGGGCAGTCGGCGGGGTCGGCCGGCAACGGGTAGGCGGTGATCACGTGGGTTTCGGCGGGGCCGTAGTGGTTGTGCAGCACCCGGCCCGGTACCCGGGCCTGGAGGCGGCGCACGGCACCGCCCAGCCGCATCGCCTCGCCGGCCTGCGCGATCAGCCGCAGGTTCGGCAGCTCAAGGCCGGCCTCCTCGGCGGCCTCGGCCAGCGCCTCGACCACCAGATTGGGCGCGAACAGCTCCTCGACCGCGTGCCGGTCCAGCCAGCGGGCGAACAGCTCGGCGCTGCGGCGCTGTTCCTCGGTCGGCACCACAAGAGTCTTGCCGTACAGCAGCGCCGAGAGCATCTCCTGCACCGAGACGTCGAAGCTGATCGCGGTGAACTGCGCGGTACGCGTGCCAGGTTCACCACCGATGGCCCCGTGGTGCCACGCAAGCAGGTTCAGCAGCCCGGCGGCGGGCATCACCACGGCCTTGGGCCGGCCGGTGGAGCCCGAGGTGTAGATGACGTAGGCCGGGTGCCGCGTGTCCACTGCGACGGTCGGATCGTGCTCCGGCTGCTCCTCGGCCGGTGTGACGGCCGCGAGGTCGTCGAGCACCACAGCCGGTCGCGCGTCCTCCAGCATGTACGCGATGCGGGCGGCCGGGTAGTCCGGGTCGATCGGCAGGTACGCCGCGCCCGTCTTGAGGACCGCGAGGACGGCGACCACCAGCTCTGGGGAGCGTGGCAGTCGCAGGGCGACGACCTGCTCCGGTGCCACCCCGCGCGCGATGAGCGCGTGCGCCAGACGGTTGGCTCTGCGGTTCAGTTCGTGGTAGGTCAGCGAGGTGTCCTCGAACACCACCGCCGGGGCCTGCGGGGTCGCCCGGACCCAGGCCTCGAACAGGGACGGCAGGCCGGCGGCGGGAGCCGGGCACGCGGTGTCGTTGCGCACGACCAGCAGCTCGTGCCGTTCCTCGGCGGCAAGGACGTCGATCCGGCTCAGCGGCCGGTCCGGCTCGGCGACCACCGACGCCAGCAGGCGCAGCCACCGGGCGACCAGCGCCTCCACCGTGGCGTGGTCGAACAGGTCGGTGCTGTACTCGACCCTCCCGATGATGCCCTCGGCCGACCCGCCGGTGCCGCCGCGCTCCAGCAGGTGGATGGCGAGGTCGAACATCGCCGTGGGCGTCCGCACCAGTACGGTCTCGGCGCTCAGGCCGGGCAGGGCGAACTCGGTGCGGGGCACGTTCTGCAGCGCCAGCATGACCTGGAACAGGGGCTGGCGGGCGAGCGACCGGGCCGGGTTGAGGGCCTCGACGAGGTGCTCGAACGGCAGGTCCTGGTGCGCGTACGCGGCCAGTGCGTTCTCCCGGACCCGGCCCAGCAGCTCGGCGAAGGTCGGGTCGCCCGAGGTGTCGGTCCGCAGCACCAGGGTGTTGACGAAGAACCCGACGAGGTCGTCCAGGGCCTGGTCGGTCCGGCCCGCGATCAGGCTGCCGACCGGGATGTCCGTTCCCGCGCCGAGTTTGTCCAGCAGCGCCGCCAGCGCGGCCTGCAACACCATGTAGGCGCTGGCCCCGTGCTCCCGGCCCAGGCGGACCAGCCCGGCGTGCAGCTCGGCGTCCAGGTCGATCGCGAGGTGGCCGCCGGAGTAGGTGGGAGCGGACGGGCGGTGGCGGTCGGCAGGAAGCCGGATCTGTTCCGGCAGGTCCGCCAATGTGCGCGTCCAGTAGGCCGCCTGGCGGGCGAACAGGCTGTCCTGGTCGCCCGCGTCGCCGAGCAGCTGATGCTGCCACAGGGTGTAGTCGGCGTACTGGACGGGCAGCGGCACCCACTGCGGTTCCTCGCCCCGACAGCGCGCCGCGTACGCGGTGGCCAGGTCGGCCGACAACGGGCCCAGCGACCAGCCGTCACCGGCGATGTGGTGGACCACCACCAGCAGCAGGTGCTCGTCCGGCGCCGCCGCGAACAGCTCGGCGCGCAGCGGTGGTTCGGTGGCGAGGTCGAATCCGCGCGCCGCGGCCGCCGCCAGCAGCTCCGGCAGGTCCGTCTCGCCGGCCGGGGCGACCCGCAGCTTCGGCCGCACCGCCCCGGGGCCCAGCACCTGCTGGAACGGCACGCCGTCCGCCGCCGGGAAGATCGTGCGCAGGCTCTCGTGCCGGTCGACGACGTCGGCGAGCGCCTTCTCCAGAGCCACCCGGTCCAGCGGCCCGGAGAGCCGCCACGCCAGCGGCATGTTGTAGATCGGTCCGGCGCCCTCCAGCTGGTGCAGGAACCAGAGCCGCCGCTGCGCGGACGACAGCGGTACCCGCTCGGGCCGCTCCGCCCGGTCCAGGGCGGGCCTGGCTCGGTCGGCACCACCCAGAACGGCGGCCAGCCCAGCCACCGTCGGGGTTCGGAACAGGGTGTGCAGCGCCAGCTCGACGCCCAGGGCCGCCCGGACCCGGGCCACCAGCCGGGTGGCCAGCAGGGAGTGTCCCCCCAGGTCGAAGAAGTTGTCGTCGACGCCGACCTGCGTCAGGCCCAGGACCTCGGCGAACAGCTCGGCCAGCACCTGCTCCTGTGGGGTGCGCGGCGCCCTGCCGACCCGCGATCCGGTGAACTCCGGCTCGGGCAGGGCACGCCGGTCGAGCTTGCCGTTGGCCGTCAACGGCAGGGCGTCAAGGGCGACGAATGCGGCGGGCACCATGTAGTCCGGCAGCCACTCGCGGAGGTGAGTGCGCAGTTCCTCCGGCCGAAGCTCGGCGCCGGTGGCGGGCACCAGGTAGGCGACCAGGCGGGTGTCCTCCGCCTGGTCCTTCCGGGCGATCACCGCGACCTGGCCGACCTGCGGGTGTTCGGCCAGCGCTGTCTCGATCTCGCCGAGTTCGATCCGGAAGCCGCGCACCTTCACCTGGTCGTCGGCGCGGCCGAGGTACTCCAACTGGCCGTCAGCGCGTCGGCGCACCAGGTCGCCGGTGCGGTACATGCGTTCACCTGCCGTGCCGAACGGGCAGGCAACGAACCGCCCCGCGGAGAGCCCGGGCCGGTTCAGGTAGCCGCGCGCGAGCCCCGGGCCGGCGACGTACAGCTCCCCGGTCACGTCCGGTGGCACCAGGCCCAGCCGCTGGTCCAGCACATACGCCCGGAATCCGGCGACGGCACGGCCGATCGGCGGCACGCCCGACCCCGGCGACAGCGGCTCGCTCATCGTCGCGATGACCGTCGTCTCGGTCGGACCGTACGCGTTGACCATCTGCCGCCCTGGCGCCCATCGCACGACCAGCTCCGGCGGGCAGGCCTCACCCGCAACCGCCAACGTCGGCACGGCCACCGCGTCCGGCGACAGCGCCGCCAGCACGGACGGCGGCACCGTCGCATGGGTGAGAGCAAGGCTCGGGTCGGTCAGCGCAGAGACCGGCTCGGTCGCGGGTGCCGGCACAAGGGTGGCACCGGTGAGCAGGGCGCCGCACAGGTCCCACAGCGAGACGTCGAAGCTGGGCGAGGAGAACTGGAGCACCCGGCTGGCCGCGTCGATGCCGAGCCGCTCGACCTGCTCGGCCACCATTCCCCGCAGGCCCGCGTGGCTCACCACCACGCCCTTGGGCCGTCCGGTCGAGCCGGACGTATAGATCACGTACGCCGAGTGCCGGGCGTCCACCGCGACGGCAGGATCGGTATCAGGCCGCTCGGAGACGTCGGCCACCGTCGCCGGGTCGTCGACCACAACGGTCGGCCGTGCATCCTCCAGCATGAACGCGATCCGCGACTCCGGATACGCCGGATCCACCGGCAGATAGGCGGCTCCCGTCTTCAGGACGCCCAGGACGGCCACCACGAACTCCACCGACCGCGGCAATGCCACCGCCACGATCTGCTCCGCACCCACACCCCGCGCGATCAGCGCATGCGCGAACCGGTTCGCCCACGCATTCAGCTGACTGTACGTCAACTCCATGCCCTTGGAGGCCAGAGCAACGCCCTCGGGCGTCGCCGCCACCTGCGCCGCGAACATCTCCGGCAGGCTCGCGGCAACCGCCTCGCCCTCGACGGCGGGCAGCAGCTCGCAGCGCTCCTCGACGGACAGGAGATCGACGCGGCCGAGCCGCTGCTGCGGGTCGGCGACGGCCGCCCTCAGCAGCCGCATCCAGCGCGCGACCATCGTATCGACGGTGGCCGGATCGTACAGATCGCTCGCGAACTGGACGAACGCGTCGATCCCGTCCGGGGAGCCGTCTCCGGCGTGCCGCTCGGACAGCGAGAAGACCAGGTCGAACTTGGACGTGGTCGTGGTCGGCTCCACCTCGTCGACGCGCAGCCCGGGCGGAGCGAAGTCGGCCCGGGGCGCGTTCTGCAGCACCAGCATGACCTGGAACAGCGGGTGATGCGCCAGCGACCGCACCGGATTGAGGGCCTCCACGAGGTACTCGAACGGCAGGTCCTGGTTGGCGTACCCGGCCAGCGCGGTGTCCCGCACCCGGCCCAGCAGCTCGGCGAACGTCGGATCGCCCGAGGTGTCCGTACGGAACACCAGGGTGTCGACGAAGTAGCCGACCAGCTCGTCGAGTGCCTGGTCGGTCCGGCCGGCGACCGGGCTGCCGACCGGGATGTCGTCGCCCGCGCCGAGCTTGCTCAGCAGCGCCGCCAGCCCGGCTTGAAGCACCATGAACAGACTGGTCCCGTGCACACGGGCGAGCTCGCGCAGGCCGCGGTGCAGCTCCGCGTCCAGCCCGGCGTGCACGAGGCCGCCCCGGTGCGAGGCGACCGCCGGGCGGGGCCGGTCGCCGGGCAGCCGGAGCTGCTCCGGCAGATCGGCCAACTGCCTGGTCCAGTAGGCCGTCTGGCGGGCGAACAGGCTTTCCCGGTCGGTTGCGTCGCCGAGCAGCTCGTGCTGCCACAGGGTGTAGTCGGCGTACTGAACCGGCAACTCCGCCCACTGTGGCTCCTCGCTGCGGCGGCGCGCCGCGTAGGCGGCGGTCAGGTCCTGTGCGAACGGGCCCAGCGACCAGCCGTCACCCGCGATGTGGTGGAGCACCACCTGGAGCACGTGCTCGTCCGGCGCGAGCTCGAACAGACCGACGCGCAGCGGCAGATCGACCGCCAGGTCGAACGGTCGGGCGTTCGCGGTCGCCAGCACGTCCGGCAGCCCGGTCTCGGTGGTCCGGCTCACATCCAGCCGCGGGCGGCCCGCCGCGGCGTCCAGCACCTGCTGGTACGGCACGCCGTCCACCGCCGGGAAGACGGTGCGCAGGCTCTCGTGCCGGGCCACCACGTCCGCCAGGGCCGCTGCCAGGGCCCGCCGGTCCAGGTTCCCGGACAGCCGCCATGCCAGGGAGATGTGGTAGTTCGCGTCGGCACCCTCCAGCTGGTGCAGGAACCAGAGCCGCCGCTGCGCGAACGACAGCGGGATCCGTTCGGGACGCGGGTGGGGCACCAGGGCCGGCTGCGCCTGGCGGGCACCCGCCAGGGCGGAGGCCACGCCGGCCGGGGTCGGGGTCTCGAACAGGGTGCGCAGCTCCAGCTCCACTCCCAGGGTCGCGCGGACCCGGGCGGTCAGGCGGGTCGCCAGCAGCGAGTGCCCGCCCAGGTCGAAGAAGCTGTCCTCGACACCGGCCTCGGCCACCCCGAGGACCTCGGCGAACAGCTCGCACAGGATCTGCTCCTGCGGCGTGCGCGGCGCGCGGCCGGTGTTCGTCGGAGCGAGGTCGGGTGCGGGCAGCGCACGTCGGTCCAGCTTGCCGTTGGCGGTCAGCGGCAGGCTTTCCAGGGTGACGAACGCGGCCGGCACCATGTACTCCGGCAGCCGCTCCCGCAGGTGCTCGCGCAGTTCGGCCGAGCGCGGGGCGGCACCCGGGGCGGCCACCAGGTACGCGACCAGCCGGGTGTCGTCGGCCCGGTCCTGCCGCGCCAGAACGGTGACCTGGGTGACTCCGGGGTGCGCGGCGAGCGCCGCTTCGATCTCGCCGAGTTCGATCCGGAAGCCGCGGACCTTCACCTGGTCGTCGGCCCGGCCCACGAACCGCAGGCTGCCGTCCGCACACCGGCGCACGACGTCGCCGCTGCGGTACATGCGCGCACCGGCCGGCCCGATCGGGTCGGCCACGAAGCGCCCGGCGGTCAGACCGGGCCGGTTCAGGTACCCCCGGGCCAGCCCGGCGCCCGCGACGTACAGCTCGCCGGGCACGCCCGGGGGCACCGGCCGCAGGTGGGCGTCCAACACGTACGTACGCAGGTCCGGAATGGCCGCGCCGACCTGGCCGGCGGTGCCGGACCGGTCGAGCGCGGCGTAGGTCACGTGGACGGTGGTCTCGGTGATGCCGTACATGTTGACCAGCAGCGGCGCGTCGTCCGGGTGTCGCTCGTACCAGCTCGTCAGCCGGGTGTGCTCCAGCGCCTCGCCACCGAACACCACGGTGCGCAGGGCGAGCGAACGGCCGGTCTCCGGTGCCTCCTCGTCCGCTTGCATCAGCTGGTAGAAAGCGGACGGCGTCTGGTTGAGCACCGTCACCCGCTCACGGGCGAGGAGCTCCAGGAACCGGTGGGGCGAGCGGCTGGTCTCGTGGTCCACGACCACCAGACGGCCGCCGTACAGCAGCGGGCCCCACAGCTCCCACACCGAGAAGTCGAAGGCGTAGGAGTGGAAGAGGGTCCAGACGTCCTTGGCGGAGAAGTCGAACAGCTCCCGGGTGGTGCCGAACAGCCGCACCACGTTCCGGTGCGGGACCACGACGCCCTTGGGGTTGCCGGTGGACCCGGAGGTGTAGATGACGTAGGCGGGGTGGCCTGGATCGAGGGGGATCTCCGGGTCGGTGTCCGGCAGTCCGTCCAGGTCGGCGGCGTCCAGCAGGAGCCGTTCCACCGGGTCTGCGCCCGGCAGTTCACCGATGCCACCCGTCGTCACGAGCAACGACGGCCGGGCGTCCTGAAGCAGGTAGGCGATCCGGGCGGCCGGGTACTGCGGGTCCACCGGAACGTAGGCGGCTCCCGCCTTGAGGACCGCGAGGACCGCCACTACCAGCTCGGCCGAGCGCGGCAGGGCCAGCGCCACCAGCTGCTCCGGTCCCACGCCCCGGGCGATCAGGGCGTGCGCAAGCTGGTTGGCTCGAGCGTTCAACTCGCCATATGTCAGAGTGACTTCGCCGCTCACCACTGCGACCGCCGCCGGGTTCGCCCGTACCTGCTGCTCGAAGAGCGTGGTGATGCCGCTCTCCGGCAACTCTCCGCTCCGGTCGACGACGGCCGGCAGCAGCGCGCGGAGCTCGTCGGCGGACAGCACGTCCACTTGGCCGATCCGCCGACCGGGGGCGGCCACCACGGCGCGGAGCAGCCGCAGCCACCGATCGACGATCCCCTCCACGGTGGCTGCGTCGAACAGGTCGGTGCTGTACTCCACCAGGCCCGACAGCCCGTCCTCGTCGGGCTGTTCGGCCAGCATGAAGGTCAGGTCGCACTTGGCCGTCCCGGTGTGCACCAGGTCTGCTTCCACCCGCAGCCGCGGCAGGTCGAACGTGCCGAGCGGAGCGTTCTGCAACGCGAGCATGGTCTGGAACAGGGGGTGGTGTGCCAGCGACCGGGTCGGGTTCAACGCCTCTACGAGGTGCTCGAACGGCACGTCCTGGTGCGCGTACGCGGCCAGCGCGTCGGCGCGCACCCGGCCCAGCAGTTCGGTGAACGACGGGTCGCCGGAGAGGTCGGTACGCAGCACCAGGGTGTTGACGAAGAAGCCGACCAGGTCGTCCACGGCCTCGTCGGTGCGTCCGGCGATCGGCGTGCCGATCGGGACGTCGGTGCCCGCGCCGAGCTTGCCCAGCAGGGCGGCCAGCCCGGCCTGGAGCACCATGAAGAGGCTGGCCCCGCCGTCACGGGCGAGCGCGCGCAGGCCCTGGTGCAGTTCGGCGTCGATCCGCACCGGCAGATGGGCGCCCCGGTGGGACATCGCCGTCGGCCTGGGCCGGTCGAACGGCAGCTCGACCTGCTCGGGCAGGTCCGCCAACTGCTTCCGCCAGTAGACCAGTTGACCGCTCAGAAGGCTGTCCGGGTCAGTGCCTTCCCCGAGCAGCTCCCGCTGCCAGAGGGCGTAGTCGGCGTACTGGACCGGCAGCGGAGACCACTCCGGCTTCGCCCCCTCGGACCGGGCCGCGTAGGCGGTCGCCAGGTCCCGTGAGAGTGGTCCCATCGACCAGCCGTCACCGGCGATGTGATGCACCACCAGCAGCAGCACGTGCTCGTCGGTTCCCAGTTGGAACAGTTCGGCGTGCAGCGGCGGTCCCTCGGAGAGCTCGAAGCCGTGCCGGGCCGCCGCCACCAGCCGATCCGGCAGGTCGCCCTCGCCGACCTCGGTCACCCGCAGTCGCGGCCATGCCGCCTCGAGGTCCATCACCCGCTGGCACGGCTCCCCGTCGACCACGGGGAAGGCGGTGCGCAGGCTCTCGTGCCGCTCGACCACGTCCGCCAGAGCGGCTTCCAGGGCCCGCTGGTCCAGGTCGCCGGACAGCCGCAGCGCCAGCGGGATGTTGTATGTGGCGCTCGGGCCCTCCATGCGGTGCAGGAACCACAACCGGCGCTGCGCGAAGGACAGCGGGATCGCCTCGGGCCGCTCGCGCCGCCCCGGCGCCGGCCGCGCCCGGCCCGCGCCGTCCACCGCCGCCGCCAGTTCCGCCACCGTCGGTGCGTCGAACAGGTCACTCAGCCTCAGCTCCACGCCCAGCACCGACCGTGCCCTGGCGACCAGCCGGGTGGCCAGCAGCGAATGCCCGCCGAGGTCGAAGAAGCTGTCGTCCGGCCCGGCCACAGCCACCCCGAGCACCTCGGCGAACAGCCCGGCCAGTAGGTGTTCGGTCGCGGTGCGCGGTGCGCGGCCCGGGGCGGCCGAGGCTTGCTCGGGGGCCGGAAGGGCCCGTCGGTCGAGCTTCCGGTTCGGCGTCAGCGGCAGTGCGTCCAGCCTCACGAACGCGGTGGGCACCATGTACTCCGGCAGCTGCTCGCGCAGGTGCTCGCGCAGCGCGGGCACGGCCACCGTGGTGCCGGGTGCCGGAACGAAGTAGGCGACCAGCCGGGTGTCCTCTTCGGTACGCACCACAACGGCGGCCTGCGCGACCTGCGGGTGCTCGACAAGCACGGCCTCGATCTCGCCGAGTTCGATCCGGAATCCCCGGACCTTGACCTGGTCGTCGGTACGGCCGAGGAACTCCAGGTTCCCGTCCGAGCCCCACCGCACCAGGTCGCCGGTGCGGTACATCCGCGAGCCGGCCGGCCCGAACGGGTCGGCCACGAAACGCTCGGCGGTCAGACCCGGCCGGTTCAGGTAGCCCCGTGCCAGGCCTGCGCCGGCGATGTACAGCTCACCCGCCTCGCCCGTGGGCATCGGCCGCAGCGCGCCGTCCAGCACATGGAGCCGGGTGTTGCCGACCGGCCGGCCGATCACCGGGCGCCGGCTCGACTCCAGCGGCGCGACGACCGAGTTCACCGTGCACTCGGACGGCCCGTAGAGGTTCACGCAGGACACCCCGTCGGCCGCGCGCAGCCGCTCCCACAGCTGATCCGGGACGGCCTCCCCGCCTGCTGCGACCATCACGGGACACCGCGGATCGTCCAACATCCCCTGTGCGACCAGAACTTGGAGGTACGACGGGGTGGCCTCGACGAAGTCGAGGCGGCAGCGCCCGGCGTAGTCGACGAAGGCGTCCGGGTCGGTCCAGGTCGCCTGATCCAGGACGTGCAGCTCGTGGCCCGCGAACAGGCTGAGCAACTGGTTCCAGGACGCGTCGAACGAAACCGATGTGGTGAGGGCCACCCGGAGCCGGCGCCGTTCCACGAGCAGGGGCGGGTACAGTGCCCGCTGCTGGTCGGCGAACAGGTTGAGCAGGCTGCCGTACGTCGGCACCACGCCCTTGGGCCGCCCGGTGGAACCGGAGGTATAGATGATGTAGGCCGGGTGCTCCGGTTCCACAGCCACCTCAGGATCCGCTGCCGGGCAACCCGCCACCATGGCCGCGGTCTCCGGGGCGTCGAGCACCAGCCGCTCGGCGGAACCGGCCTCGGGCAACCGGTCGCGGGTGCGGGAGTCGGTCACCACCAGGACCGGCCGAGCGTCGTCGAGCATGTACCCGATCCGGGCGGCGGGGTACTCCGGATCGACCGGAACACAGGCGGCTCCGGCCTTGAGCACCGCAAGGATGGCCACCACCAGTTCCGCCGAGCGCGGCAGGGCCACCGCGACCAGCCGCTCCGGCCCGGCCCCGCAGGCGATCAGGGCATGCGCCAGCCGGTTCGCCCGCGCGTCCAGCTCCGCATACGTCAGCGACGCGTCCGGCCCCACCACCGCGACCGCGTCCGACGTCGCCCGCACCTGCGCCCGGAACACATCCGGCAGGCTCTCGGCGGAGGCCCGGGCCACCGGACCGGCGCCCAGCGCCAGCAGCTCACGCTCCTCGTCCGCGGCGAGCAGACCGATCCGGCCGACCGACTCCTGCGGGCCGCAGTGCGCGACGGTGTCCAGCAGCGTGATCAGCCGTCGTTGGTGGACGGCGAGTTCGTCGTCGCTCCAGGTCTGGGGCGCACCCTTGAGTTCGACCCGGAGTTCATTGTCTCCCCGTCGGCCCGTGACCCAGAGGGCCAGCCCGGTGGTCGGTTCCGGGAGCAGGTAGCGCAGCGTGGCGGGGTGCCCGGCGAAGCTCGGCGCGGAGTCGAAGACCAAGATGTTGACGACGAGTGGGTACGCCGCCCCGCGGGGACCGGGAACACCGAGGTCCCGGAACAGGTCCTCGCTGCGGTAACGCTGGTGCGCGAGGGCCGCGTCGGCCTCCCGTGCCGCCTCGGCGACCAAGTCGTGCCACCGCATGTCCGGTCGCATCGGCAGGCGCAGGGGCACCACGTTCGCCATCGTGCCGGGCGTGGACAGCAAGGCGCGTTCGGCCCCCTCGCGCCCGGTGACGGGAAGGCCGATCAGAACGTCCCGGTCCCCGGTGAGCCGGTGCGCGTAGAGAGCCGCCGCCGCAATCAGCAGGCGGGACCAGTGGACTTCGGTATGCGCTCCCCCCGCTCGCAGCGCGTCCACGCGGAGCACCGCCGGTTCCACCGAGGAACGCAGCCCGCTCCCGCCATCCGAAGCTCGGCCGGTGAACTGAGTGGGTTCCGGCCGGTCGGCGAACCGCTCCGTCCAGTACGACCGGTCGGAGGCGCACTGCCCCGAGGCGCGGTAGTCGGCCTCACTGCGGAGCAGGTCGTCCAGCGAACGGAGCGGCGACGGCGGAACCGGGCCGCCCGAGGCCAGCGCCGTGTACATCCGCGTGACCCGCCGCCGGACGAGGGAGAGGCCGAACCCGTCCATCACCAGGTGGTGGTGGTTCTGGTACAGGAGGTGGTGCACCGGCGAGAGGCTGATCAGTGCGAAGCTGAAGAGCGGATCGCGGGTGAGGTCCAGCGGACGCATCCGGTCCCGGGCCATCCATGCCAGGGCCGCCGCCCGGGGTTCGGGCTCCGAGCTCAGGTCGAGCCGGGTCGGTTCCCAGTCCCATGCCGCACGGACGACCTGGCGTGGCTCCTGCCCGTCGTGGACGAAGGTCACGTGCAGCGCATCGATCTCGTCGACGACCCGACGCAGCGCGGTCTCGACGAGCTCGGCGTCAACCGGGCCGTGGACCTCCAGGTATTCGCCGATGCGGTAGGCGTCGAGCGCTGTCCGCGCGCGCTGCTCGGCGAGCCAGATCTCACGCTGGGCCGCCGTCAGGGGAAAGGAGTCGCCATCGCGACGGGACATGGGGGTACCTCCAGGAGTGTGGGCAGGCGTGTGCGCAGGGCGCGCCGAGACGCGCCGACCGCGGTGACGTCACGCGGTCGGCGGTCGGATGGCGCGGCAGTTGCGGTCAGGCGGCGAGTTCGCCGGCCTGGAGCTGCCAGAGGGATGCGTAGAGTCCGTGCTGGGCGAGGAGTTCGTCGTGGGTACCCTGCTCGGCCACGACTCCGCCCTTGTCCATGACGTAGATCCGGTTGGCGTGGCGGACCGTGGAGAGCCGATGGGCGATGATCACCATGGTCCGGTCGGCCGCGAAGACGCGGAGCGTGCGCTGGATGGCGGCCTCGGTCTCGTTGTCCACGGCTGAGGTGGCTTCGTCGAGGACAACGACCGGCGCGTCCTTGAGGATCGCGCGCGCCAGCGCGATCCGCTGCCGCTGCCCGCCCGAGAGGGCGGCTCCGCGTTCGCCGATCACCGTGTCGTAGCCGTCCGGCAGCGTCGCGATGAAGGTGTGTGACTCGGCCATCATGGCCGCCTCGACCACGGCCTCGTCGGAGGCGCCGAAGCTGCCGTAGCGGATGTTGTCGGCGATGGTGCCGTCGAAGAGGAAGGGGTCCTGGGCGACGAACCCGATCGCGTGGCGCAGATCGTGCCGCGGCAAGTCGCGCACGTCCCGCCCGTCGAGCAGCACGCTGCCGAACTCCGCGTCCTGGAATCGCATCAGCAGCTTGGCGATCGTCGTCTTGCCGGAGCCGGTGGCGCCGACAAGGGCGGTGACCTGCCCGGCGGGGATGGTCAGCGAGAGGTCCTCCAGCGCCGGCGGCCGACCGGGGTAGGCGAAGGTCACGTTGTCGAGGACGATCTCCCCGTGCACCTTCTCGACGTCGAGCGGTTCGCTGGTGCCGTCGGTCTCGGCGGGCAGGGCGCGCAGCCGCTGGACCCGGTCGTAGGCGGTGATCGTGCGCTGGTACTGGTCGACGATGCCGCCGAGCCGGTTCATCCGCAGCAGCACCATCTGGGGCAGCCCGATCAGTGGACTGAACACCTCGAACGACAGGCTGCCGTTGAGCACCGACCGGCCGCCGATCAGCAGGGTGCCGGCCATCGAGCTGGTCGTGCAGACCCGGACGATCTCGGCGTGGCGGATCGTGCTCCGGTCGGTCTGCTGGTTGCTCTCCTGAGCCTCCCCGCTCAGCCGGTCGATGCGCTCGGCCTCGTAGTCCTCGGTGCAGAAGCTCTTGACGGTGGCGCCGGCTTCCAGCGTGTTCACCAGCTGGCTGTGCAGCCTGGCGCGGTGCTCGCCGGAGACGGCGTAGTCGGCCGCGACTTTGTCCTGGTAGCGGACCGACAGCCAGGCGATGACCGGGATGGGCAGGAACGCGATCCAGGCGATCTGCGGTGCCAGCAGCAGGAACAGCGGCACCAGGAGGACCAGGCTGGTGCCCAGTTGCAGGAGGTCGTTGGCCGAGGTGGCGAAGAAGGTGCCCAGCTGGCGGACGTCGTCCGTGAGCGCGCCGGCGATCCGGGTGGTCCGTTCGCCCTCCAGATGCCGCAGTTCGAGGTGCTGCACGTGAGCGTACGTCCGGTTGCGCCAGTCGTGCTCGATGTCCTGGCCGAGCTGGCGCCACCGGAGGTTCGAGGAGTACGAGAGGGCTGCCACGGCGGCACAGGCTGCTGCCACCAGCCCTGCCAAGCCCCATAGTTGCGCGGACGCGGTCGTCAGACCGAAGCGGACGAGCGGCGCGGCCTCGCCCTTGATGAGGACCAGCGCGGTCCAGCCGAGGAAGGTACCGAGGGCCATCTCCGAGACCTGACAGGCGACCGACAGCGCGGAGGCGCGGTAGAGATGCCGGCGGTGCGGCTCGACAATCTCCAGCAGGGGGTGTCGTTCAGCTCCTGTTCCGGGCAGGTCCCGGGTCACGTCGACCGTTCTGCGCCAGGCCGTCCGGACAACGGCCGCGGTCGCCGCCGCCACTCCGCCCAGCGCCACCAGCTGCTTGCTGAGCGCCGACCCGCGGATCAGGGCGATGCCGGCCGCCACCCCACCCCCGACGGCGAGCACGGGGCGCACAACGCCGCGATCCGCGCGCGGGGCGGGCTCGGCGACGGGCCGTGCCGGGGCCGGACGCCCCGCTCCGGCCGAGCCCTCCACGACCAGGGTGACGGCTCTGCGGACGAGCCGGCCAACGTCTGCGGCTTTCACCCGCGCATCGTGCCGGACCAGGACCCTGCCGGTGATCGGGCTGGCCTGCGCCTCGGTGATGCCGGGAAGGCGTCGCAGAGCCGCGGCAAGGACTTCGGCCGCCTGAGGCCGTCCGAGAACCAGCTTGACGTCCCAGCGCTGACGGCCCGGAATGACCGAACGCGGCCGCACGTCCAAATCCACGGAGCGATATCCGGCTGCGGCACCCAGCAGAGATGGCATGTGTACGATCACCTGTTTGTGAAGGTCGCAAAAATCGTCACCAGCACGACGGATCAATGCGAAAGAGCGGAATATCTGGGGAAATCGATGCGGCCGACAGATCCGCGGCGGACCGTCACTCGGGCGCATTTCTCCGAGCCCGGGTGGCGGCCGGGCCGCCGGACAAACCGTCAGCGCGACTTGCCAGCGCCGACGCTCGCGCGGATCTTCGGAGCCCTCGCCTCGCCCTCAGCCTTGGCGGCGGTCTCGTCCTTCGCGCCCTTCGGGGCGCTGCTCTCGGAGGCCTGCTGACCGTCACTCGAACGGGCTTCGACGTCACCGGCCGCGACCTGCGCCGCCACCATCTCGGCGGCCACCTCGGCCGCAAGGTCGTGGATGTTCTCTCCGGCCTCAAGGGTCGCCTTCTTCACCTCAACGGCGAGACCGACGGATGCCTTGACGACGCCGCGCATCAGCGGCTTGAGGAGACGCCTGGCCAGTGGAGCGGCGATGAGGCCGAACAGGAAGGGCGGTACTACGGGCGGCATGATGCTCCATCTTCGCTACGCATATGTATGACAGGGACCTCGGGCACTGCGCACACCGAAACAGTGCACAGATGCGCGGACGGAAGCACCCATTTCCAGAATTCGCTTTCCCTGCTGGGTCGAATTCCTCGTCGATGGGGTCCAGTACCCGCTCTTCCGCCACCGTAGTGGAGCCATGTGCATCGAGGCCAAATGATTTCGACCGGGTTCACTCATGTGAGTGCTCTTGATCTTCCCGAGCAACATCGATTGTTGTACGCACACTCACCGAACGTTCTATTGGACCGATTTTCCTACGTATTGATTACTACCGAGTTCGCATTCACCCGCCGCCGCAGGGCGGGAAACGGCAGCCCGCCCCCAAGCACGACTTCGTGGAGCCAGACATGGAGCTTCCCGGGCTCGGTGGTGTCCGATGGCAGCTTGAACCTCCAGCGGCAGTGAGTTCGGCAACCCCCAGGCGTACTGCGTAGAAGTCACGCTGAGCAACGGGGCCACGTCACGAGCAAGTGGACCTCTGCGGAGTAGATGAAGGCCGCGGACGCGCACATGAGTCCGTTGTTCCGTCAGATGCCGAAGAGCCCCGCCGGAGCAATCCGGCAGGGCTTCGCCGTCTTGCGCGCTCTCACACAGGTCTCACCAACTGTGCGGACTCCCCCGGACCGGGAGGCCCTGAACTGGCATTACGCACCTGTCCTGGATCGACTGGACGCCCTGAACGGTCGTTACGACCTGTGCCAGGTGGGACCTCAAAGCTCAAGGACAGTGGTCATCACCCCGCGCGGCCTGTCTCGCCATCCGTGACCGGATGCAGATGCCGTCGGAAGCATGGGCCCCTCCAGGGCGGCATGGGTGTCCATGCCGGCGGGCTGGGCGTCAGCGGTTCCCCACGCCAGCGCAGAAGCCCGGCCTGGGGTAATACGCACCACAAGCCCTCACGCTGCGGCCCGCCAACTCGGTACATTCCCCAGGCGTGCCATGACATGGTCGCGTCCGGCTTCGACCGCTTTATGGCGCCGGGTGGCAGCCAACCAGGAGTGGCGTTCATCGAAGTCGGCCACCAAGCAGCGCAGGGGGCGAAGGTCCATTCAAGCAATGACCCGGTCCGGGGAACATCAGCGATCATGATCCGGACCATTCTCGGGCCAGCGACCCCGCCCAAGTCTCGACGGGCGCTATTTGCGCTGGCCAGCGATGCGCTGCCGCTGTACCACCAGCAGACGAAGAATCTGCTGGTGTCCTACTCGCCGAAGAAGCTGGGCTTCTTCTAGACGCATGAAAAATGGCGCCTGACCTGGGTTTTCACCCGTCAGGCGCCTTTCGCTCAGTCCGCTCTCGACCGAGCCCGGCTTACGCGCTAACTCCCAATCCCTCCCACAGCTGTACCCCTCCTGACCAGTGCTTCCGGACCAGTCACGGACCAAACCCCCGGTTCAGCTCTCGAGTGCTTCACCTTGGCTGACGCGCTGCCACTCGTTCATGGACTGCTCGATGAGGCGGTTCGCCTGCTCTCGCAGGCCGTCGAGGAACTTGGCGTAGTGGTGGAAGAGAACCTCGATGCTCTGGCCGGCGCGGCGGGCGCATTCGGCCGGGTCCACTCCGGAGTAGAGCCAGAACGAGATCCCGGCGTGCCGGAGATCGTAAGGTCGCTTGGCCAGGCGAGAAGTGCGCTCGGTACGAGTCAGGGCGTGCTCCCGGACCCGCGCCCACGTGATGCCGTAGGCGGCAGCGTCCACGTAGTTGCCTGCCTGGTTCCGGAAGAGTCGACCGTCAGGTGCCATGTCGAACCGTTTGACATGGGCACGCGGCATGCGTACGAATTGCGGCGGGATGGGAACAGGCCGCGTCGCGCTTGCCGCGCGACGCTTGAGCGAGTGCACCTCGTGCGTCGTCGGTCCATTCCTTGCCAGACGTGACAACCCCGCCGGAGAGGTTGAGCATCCCCCATCCAGTCTTCGGCAAGTGGCATTGATCGATCCGAAGATGGGTGACCTCAGAGGGCATTTGATTTAGGTAGATCGCCTCGTATGCCCTGGTAGGTGCCTCGCCAGGTGGGTGTGGTCCCGTCCGCTATGCGTTTGGCGAGGTTGTCGATCGAGGCGATGTGGATCACGGCTTCGGAACTGGCGGGAAGTGTCTCGTAGTCGCGGGCCAGGCGTCGGCGCAGCATGATCCAGCCGAGACTACGCCCTAGATAGGTACGAAAGACATGAAAGCCCTGCGGGATGAGAAGGGTTCTTCGTACGCTCATCCATCGACACTCGCGGCTGGACTCTGATAGCGACGGCGGTCCGGCCGGGGACGTGTCATCCACGAGGGGCCGGCGGCTCCATCCAGGTCAGCAGTTCGTCCAACGCCTCGTAGAAGCCCTCGATCTCCGAGACCTCGTTGTAGACGTACGCGGACACGCGGAGGACCTCACCGCCGGCGAGGTCGGTGACCACGGGCTGGGCACACATGTGGCCGCTGCGCACCATGTAGCCGTAGGAGTCGCTCAACAGGCGGGCGACCTCGCCGGCGGAGACGCTGTTGTCCAGGCGCAGCGATGCGAGGGCGATCCGGTCGGTCCGGTCCGGCGGGCCGATCAGGCGCAGCGCTGGGCGGGCGAGGGCTCCGCCGACGAGGGCCGCGCACAACTCCTGGTCGTACTGGTGGCGTTTGTCCGTGTCCAGTTCCTCGAGATACCGGATCGCCGCGGCGCAGCCGATGACGGAGGCGATGGCGGGTGTCCCCGTTTCGAATCTGAAGGGGATGCGCCGGTCGACGCTGCCGTCGAGGTCGACCCAGTCGACCATCCCCCCGCCCACTGTCAGCGGCCGCAGCGTCGCGAGGAGTTCGCTGCGGCCGAAGAGGCAGCCGACGCCGGTGGGCCCGAGCATCTTGTGCATCGAGAACGCCATGAAGTCGACGTCCAGGTCGCGGACGCTGATGCGCCGGTGGGGCAGGGACTGTGCGGCGTCGAGCACGATCGTCGCGTCGCAGGCGGCACGGACCTCGGCTATCAGTTCCTCCACCGGGTGGATGACCCCGGTGACGTTGGAGCAGTGGGTGAGGACGACCGCCTTCGGCCGGAGGCGCAGGAGCGTCCGGAAGTGTTCGCGGTCGAGGCGGCCGTGCGCGTCCACCCTCGTCAGGTCGAGTCGTCCGATCCTCCGCCAGGGCAGCAACTGGGAGTGGTGCGCGTCGAGACAGCCCACGATGCGGGCGTCCGGGTCCAGGTCCAGTCCGGCGGCGACGAGATTCAGTGCCTCACTCGCGTTCCTCAGCAGGACCACCTCGTTCGCGGCGGCCCCGATGTGCCGGGCGATCACCATGCGGGAGGACTCGTAGGCATCGGAGGCCTCTTCGGAGAGCCGGTGCTTTCCCCGGTGGATGTTCGTGCCGTTGGACTCGTAGTACCCGCTGACGGCCTGGATGACCGAGCGTGGCTTCAGGGTCGTGGCCGCGTTGTCCAGGTAGGAGATCGCGCGTCCGTCGATCTCCCGCCTCAGTGCCGGGAAGTCGTCCCGACAGTGGTCTGTCGTCGTCACCATGCGCCTTCCGCGGAGAGGTGGGACACGCATGCCTGGAACTTCCCGCTGCGTTCGCAGGAGATGTAGTCGACCTCCTCGATGCGGACGCGGTTCGGCTCCAGGGCTTCGGTCAGGCGGGCTTCGAGCGCCGCGGCGTCCCCCGCCCGCTGCGTGGAGTTGGCGACGTACCGGAGGGTGCACGCGCCGGTCAGGTCCTGCTCCAGCTTGTAGAGGTCCATCCAGGGCGCGTCGTCGACCAGGGCGTCCACGGCGCCCGGCGAAACGACGCGTCCGTCCCGCAGGCGCACCACCTGGGTTGCCCGGCCCTCGATCCGGACGACCGGCAGGTCACTGCCGCAGTCGCACGCGTTGCCCAGGGGGGTGAAGTAGTCCCCGGTGGCGTAGCGGATGCGCGGCACGAGGCCGTCGTCCACCGTGGTCACGTACAACTCCCCCATGCTGCCTTCCTTCACGGGTCTTCCGTCGCGGACGAACTCCAGGAAAAAGTCCTTGTCGTTGATGTGCCGGCTTCCTCGGTGGCACTCGAAACCGAGGTACCCCAGCTCGGACATGCCGATCATGTCGCCGACCGGCATGTCCGCCCCCATGAACGCGTCGATCTCACGGCGGGCCACACGGGTCATGAGGGTGTAGCCGCTCACCATGTGCAAGGTGCGCGGCGAGGTGATCCGCCGGCCGAGCTTCCGCGCCCACCTGACCAGGAAGGCGAAGTGCGTGGAATCCACCAGCAGCAGGTCGGGTTGACAGATTTCCAGCTCGTCGAGTGCCTTGACGATCTGCCACTCCGGTGTCGCCATCAGGTCGTGGGCGACGGACAGCACCACGGTGCCGTCCGGAAGGGTCCGGTCCTCCAGGGTCGACAGCCCCGTCGCGCATTCCACGTCCGAACAGTTCGGTGGGGCGAAGCGGCACGTCCTGGGTCTGCTGCCGGGACGCCAGAGGTCGTCGAAGCGGCGGTTGACCGCGAGCGCCGTCGCCTGCCGCCGGGCCAGATCGTAGGAAAGGATCGCGCTGTTGAGACGATCGCCGGACGTCCCTGAGCTCTGGAAACGCATGACGTGGGGAGAGTTGAGGGTGTACTCCTTGGCGAGCACCCCCGCGGGGAAGTTGCGCCGGTAGTCCGGCTTCGATGTGGGCGGAATCCTCAGGAAGTCCTGCTCGTCCTTGATATCTGCCGGACGAAGGCTATTTTCCTCCATGTGCTCGCGAAAGAAGGCCGTGTTCTCGAACGCGTAGGCGATTTCCTGGCGTACGGCTTCGAATACCGTCGGGTCGGTCATGCTCCGGCCATCAGCACGTCACTCACCAGCTCCGCGCCGGCTCTCCATCCGTACCCGCTCGTCCAGTTGCTTCGCGAAGTCCATCCATGTCCCCGCGTAGTACCGGGCCAGGTCCAGCACCAGGGTTCCGCAGTGGCTCGGCACGGCCTCCATGAGGTCCTCGCCGGCCCGCGTCACCACCGCATTCTGCTGCTGGAGCAGCCGGAGCAGCTGCCGGCCTCCCTCCTTGTGCCGCAGCGAGGGATCCCTGAGCAGCTTCTCCAGGGCGGCGGAAGGATCCGCCTGGAGCTGGTTCTTCCCGGGTTCGACGCGTCGGTCGCCGGTGTCGGCCGTCGCCGCGGGCGCGTCCGCGGGAGTTTCGGGGGCGCGAGCCGGCTCCACCACCGGGGCCAGTCCCGACTCCAGCCTCTTGCGGACGTCACTGACCGTCGCGGGAGAGATACCGGCGAAGCGTGCCACCTCGCGCAATGACGCCTGGGGGCGTTCGGCGATCAGTTCGGCCGCCCTCAGCCGGCCGTCCACGCTGTTGAGCGGCCGGGACTTGCCGTCCCTACCGATGCGGGCACGGAGCTGGGGAACCACGTCGGCGGTACGGCGTCGGATCGCCGCGACGGCCTTGGCACCGAGGCCGGCCGCCCGCGCGATCGCCCGGTCCGACATCTGCGGGTGCGAGGCGATGATCCGGTTGGCCGCGGCCCGCCGGTCCGCCAGGGACAGCGGAAGGCCGTGGGAGACGTTCACCTCCACCGCACGCAGGAACGCTTCTTCCGAGGTCCCGTCGAACAGCTCGACCTCGATCATCTCCTGGCCCCGGAGTTTCGCGGCCAGGAGGCGGTGCATCCCGTCGATCACCCGCATGGTGCGGCGATCCACGAGGATCGCCGGGATCGGCGTGTCGATTTCGGCGAGCCTCGCGACGTGCTCCTCGTCCGGTCCCTCCGAGCGCGGAGATTCTCCGGGGACGAGTAACGCTATCGGAACCAGGGAGACATTGCCGCGACGGTCCAATGGACGCCACGCCGCGCCGTCTTCCTCACCCGTAAAGCTTTCTGCATCTGAATTGAGCGTGCGAACTGACTGAATCAAGGTATTCACCTAATCCGGTTCGATTCGGAACGCGCCGTTCGAGTCACCCCGCATGGCAATCCGAATACCGTTCGCCGAGCCACCTGACTTACTTCTTCCGACTTCGCCCCCGACCGTCCCACGCGCCGACACCATCCCGTGCCTGGAACGTACGGGAGGGCAGCAGAGCACCACGATCTCGGCCCCCCGCAACACTCCTGTCTGCCGTGTCGTCCGCTGCCATCGTCACTTTTTCGGCCCCGCCGTGTCTACAGAGAGGATTAACAATCTTCACACCCTGCACAGGACACCCACGCGTCACGGCACAAAACCGGAGCACCACCGGACTCACGGCTTTCCGACCGGAGTCCTTGGTTCTATTACGCCACGGATGCGTCGCGACCAGGGGATTCCGTGGAATGAATGCATCATTCCGTTGGGCGACGGCTTCCGGAACCGACTGGGCCGCCGTCGCGCCGCCCTCGCGCCCGCCGCGGATCGCCAGGGGCCCGGCGCGGCGACGGGCACCGGACACGGAACCGGCCGGTACGCCGCGGTACCGGCCGGACGGCCGTACTGTTCAACTGCTGCTTCGCGCCATTCGAACACTCCTCAAGCGATCATCCAGAGCCGGCGAACCGCCCCACTTTGTCGAGGACGTCGGGGCTGTACAGGCGAAGTGCTTGCTGGAACGCGAACTCAGCCATGTATGTCTGGAATTCGCTCCGGGATTCCTCCGCCAGGTTCAGCATCCGACGGTTGGCGAGGACCGCGGAGCCCCGCAGTCGTCGCAGCGCCCCCTCGATGGCCTCATCGAGCGCCTCGCTCTCGTGCACCTCGTCGAATACGAGCCGGGCCTCCGGCTCGCTCGCCCGGAGCCGGCGGCCGCCGAGGATCATCTGCCGGGCCAGGCGAGGTCCGACGGCCCTGCCCAGGCGGAAGTTGGACGCCCCCGGGATGATGCCCTCCTTGGCGGCGGGGAGGCTGACGTAGGCATCCGATGCGGCGAGCACGTGATCGAACACCAGCAGGATCTGGGCACCGCCGCCGATGGCGAAGGTGTCCACGGCCGCCACCCACGGCTTCTCCACAGTGGCTGGAAGTCCTCCCGGCGCGTCCTCGGTCAGGACGCCGCGAAAAATTTTGTGAACGTACCCCAGCTCACGCCGCAGCAGGAAGTCCACGAGCGAAATCCCGCCACCGTGGAGGGACTTGAGGTTCACTCCGGCGCTGAAGACACGTCTGCCCCGGTACCGGGGATGCGTCATCTCGCCGCCTCGCAGCAGGCAGACCTTCACAGCGGGGTCGAGGAGCGCCAGGTCGACCGCCGTCTCCATGTCGTCGATCTGCTGGTTGTCCTCGGCGTTCAGGCAGTCGTCGCGGCACATCGTCAGCCGGGCCGCTCCCGCGCTCCGCTCCATCCGCACCGAGCCCAGGTCCACCGTGCCGGTGCGGAGGAACTCCGGCAGCAGGCCGAGGGAGCGCGGGGTGGGACGCAGCATCGCGTCGAGCAGGTGCGGGCCCGCGGTCGGCGACCGTAACACCGCCCGGAAGAGGAGGCCCTGGTCGATCTCGTCCCCGTCCTTGTCGGCCTGCTGCCGCGAGCGCTCCGTCGCCAGTCGTTCGGGAGTCGGCACCAGGCCGGGGAAAGCGGTCGCGGCACCGTCGGCCAGCTCGGCGACCCGCACGTAGCGCGTACGGTCGGCGGTGAGTTCGTCGTAGACGGCGTCGGCGTGCACGCCGAGGAACGCGGCGCGCAGGGCCCGTGCCTCGCCGCGCGCGGCTGCGGCGTCCGCCCGCTGCTCGGGTGAGCGCAGCGCCGGGTCGGGCAGGGACGCGATGAGGTCGTCGCAGCGCACGGCGGCCTTCGCGAGGGCGACGCGCGCCTGCTCCAGTTCGCCGCACACGGCCCGGAGCTCGCCGTGCCCCCCGTCTCCCGCGGGTTCGACGAGGTTCACGGCCGGCCTCCCGCTCCCGCGGCCCGGCGCAGCGCCCGGTCGCACGCGGCGAGGTGGACGCCGAGGGCCTCCTCGAAGCTCACCGTGGGGGCGTCCAGCAGCAGCTGACGGCGGATGGCCAGTTCGGTTCCGGCGATGGCGCCCGACCGTTCCAGCGCGACGGCCACAGCCTTCGCCGGGTCGTCGACCACCTCGTCCACGAGGTTCAGGGCCAGCCCGTCGGCCGCTTCGACGGGTGTACCGAAGAGCACGGCCCGGCGGATCACCGCGCCTGTCGCCCCGTGCTTCGCGAGCCGGTAGAGCGCCATGCCCGGCCAGGTAGCCCCGTCCTGCACCGGCACCGTCAGGCGTACCGAACGGGTGGCGATGCGGTGGTCCACGGCCAGGAAGGCGTCCAGGGCCACTCCCCCGGTGTCGCCGTCTGCGACGGCGACGGTGGCCGCCGGCAGCCGCTCCAGACGGCGCAGCACCTGCTCCCACTTGTTGACCAGCGCGACAGTCAGGTCGTGCGCCCGGGGTCCCCGGGGCGCGCCGGACACCTGCACGATCACCTTGGCGCGCCCGCCCTGGTCCTCCGCCCGGTCGCAGGCCGCCGCGACGGCCGCGACGGTCTCCACGGACAGCGCCTGCCGTCCGTCGATGCGGAGCAGGACGTGGTCCGGCGTCTCCCCGAGGCCGGCGGCGAGGGCCGGGTCCTTCGTTGCGTGTGTCATCTTCGTCTCCGTCACCACTGCACCAGGGCAGCCTCGATGGTGGAACCGGGGCCCATGACCATCAGCACGCCGTAGTCCCCGGACCTGGTCACGCGTTCCTGGAGCAGCCGTTCGTAGGAGAACAGGAAGGAGCCGCTCGACAGATTGCCGTAGTCGCGCAGCACCCCGGTCGTGTGGCGCACGTCGTGCCGGGTCAGGCCCAGGTTGACCCGGACCGCGTCGATGACCTTCTTGCCGCCCGAGTGCACCAGCCAGTGGCTGATGTCGCTGCGGCGCAGTCCCGCGCCGTCCAGCAGCCGGTCGATGATCTGCTCCGCGTTCGCGCCGACCACGTACGGGACCTGCGGGTCCAGGAAGAAGCTGAACTTGCCCTGGGAGTCGTCCCAGTCGAAGCGCATGGCGTCGATCGCGTCGGTGATGAGGTGACTGGCGAAGGCGAGGATGCGGGGGCTGCCGGAGCCGGTCGGCGGTTCGGGGGCGCTGTGGGCGCTGTCCTGAGTGTCGGTGATCAGCGCGACCGCGGCCGCGCCGTCCCCGAAGAGGCTGTTCACAACGGCGGTGCGCAGGGTCGAGTCGATGACGTACGCGGCCGAGCAGGCCTCCACGCACAGCGCGACGGCGACCTTCCCCGGGTTGGCCACAGACCAGCCGGCCACCGGGTTGAGGGCGTTGAGACCGGCGTTGCACCCCATGCCTACCACGTCGACCCGACTGGTCCGCGGCGAGAGCCCCATGTCACGGATGAGGCGTGCGCTCAGCCCGGGGGTGAGGAACCCGGTGGTGGTCACGCAGCAGAGGTAGTCGATGTCCTCCGGATCGAGGCCGGCGTCGTCCAGGCAGGCGCGCACGGCGCGAGCGCCCATGTCGAGCGCGAGCCGCGTGTGCTTGGCGAGCAGTTCACCCTGGCTCTCCTCGACCGGAGCGCCGTCGGCGTCCAGTTCGGGGAGGGAGAGGTGGCGTCGCTCGATGGCGCTGTTGAGGAAGACCGACCGGACCTTGGGGTCCTCAATGGTGAAGTGGTCGAGCAACTCCCTCTGGGAATAGGAATGTTCGGTGTTGGCCGTGCCGACGCCGACGATCCGGGCGGCGGCGGTCGCTTTCGGCTGGGTGGCCCGCGCCCCCGTGGCTTCGGTCTCGGACGTGATCGATGCTGAGGTCATCGGAATGTCCACCCCCACATACGGGTCTTGCTGCGGATGAGGATCTTCACTGCGAACACCGCTCGCCTTTCGTCGCGTTGTCGTCGGTTCGGTGGTCAGTGGTCATGCGCGGAGCCCCGTTCAGCGGGATCCCGAAGGCCCTGCGGCCGCCTGGGCCCGTACGAAGCGCGCCAGCCGGTCGATGCCGTCCGTGATCTCCGCATGGCTCAGGTAGCTGATGGACAGCCGCAGGCTCGATTCGCCTCCGCCCTGCGGATAGAAGTAGGACATCGGTGTCCAGATGACGCCGAACTCCTCGGCGGAACGCTCCAGTGCGGCGTTGTCGGCGCGGAACGGGACCGTGACGGCGAGGAAGAAGCCTCCGACGGGCTCGTTCCAGCCGATGCCGAGGGCGGCGCGTTCGTCCTCGGGGAAGCACCGTTCGAGCTCGCGGAGCGTGACCCGCATGGCGTCGCCGTAGTAGGCGGCCGTGCGGGTGTTGAGGTCCGAGGTCCGGCCGTCGACGGTGAGCAGCATCCCGGCCGTGACCGCCTGGCTGACCGGTGAGGTGTTCACGGTCAGCATGCTCTTGATCCGGGCGAGTTCGTCCGCGAGCAGTCCGGTGGTGCCCGCCTCGTCGACGACGGGCTGGTCGGCAACGACGAAGCCCACCCGGGTTCCGGGGAACAGTGTCTTGGAGTACGAGCCCAGGTGCACGACCCGGCGCGCGCGGTCCAGGGACTTCAGGGTCGGCAGCTGTTCGCCGGGGCTGACCATCCGGTACGGGCTGTCCTCCAGGATCAGGATGTCGTGCCGCTCCGCCAGTTCGAGCAGTTCCAGGCGGGCGGACAGCGGCATGGTGGTGCCGGAGGGGTTGGAATGGTCGGGGATCACGTAGAAGGCGCGGGGCCGTCTGCCGCAGGCCCGCTCCGCCAGGAGGGCGGCTTCCAGGTCAGCGCAGTCGAAGCCCTTCTCGCCCTCCTCGACGGCACGCACGTCGACGTCGAGGAGCCGTGCGGCGCCGGTGATGCCCACGTAACACGGGCTGGACACGAGGAGTACGTCGTCGGGGCCCGAGATGAGGGCGCGTACCGCGAGGAACATCGCTTCCTGGCAGCCCACGGTCACGACCACCGATGCCGGTGGGACGTCGATCCCCTCGTCCTTGCGGAGCGAGTCCGCGACGAGCTCCCGGATCTGGCCGGCGGTGGGTCCGTACTGGAAGATCGCGGAGCGCACCTGTTCGGGGGTGGCGCCTTCCGCCGCCAGGTGGTCGAGGTAGCGCCGCAGGTACGTGAAGACGTCCTCGGTGTCGAAGAACCCGTCGTAGGGGCGGCCGGGTGCGAACGAGACGGCGTCGGGGTAGCGGTGGGTGACCTCGTTGAGGAAGTTCATCGTGTCGAGGACCGGGTCGAGGAGGCTGCTGTGCAGCTCTTCCTTGCGGAGCCCGGGGGCGCCCGTACGGTTGCGGGGTGGCTCGGGAAGGCCCCGGCGCCGGCCGACGGGCTCGGGCCTCCCGACCAGCGCGGGTTCCGCCCGGTCGACGGAGGGCGTGCCGGTGAACGTCATCGTCTCCGCCAGTTCATCGACGACGGTGGTGAGGACCTGCTCGACGCCCGCTTCGCCTCCAACCGCCAGACCGTGCAGCACCGGGCGTCCCAGGAGCACCGCGTCGGCGCCGAGCGCGAGCGCCGCCAGCACGTCCGAGCCGCGCCGCACCCCGCCATCGACGAGTACGGGGAAGGCCCCCCGGAGCGCGTCCGCGATCTCCGGCAGGACGTCGAGCGTGGCGGGGACCCCGTCCAGCTGACGGCCGCCGTGGTTGGAGACGACGATGCCCGAGGCGCCGGCCTCGACCGCCCGCTGCGCGTCGGCGGGCGTCAGGATGCCCTTGACCAGTACGGGCAGGGAGCTGATCGAGCGCAGCCATGCGATCACCGCCCAGTCCAGGGCGGCGTCGAACTCGGCGCGTGCGTGGTCCGCGGGTGAGGCGAAGCCGGCGCCGGTGAGGTTGGCGGGCACGATGCCGTCCGGCAGCCGGAAGCCGCCCCGCAGGTCACGCAGTCGCCGTCCGAGCCGGGGCGCGTCGGCCGTCAGGACCAGGGCCTCGAAGCCGGCCCGCTCGGCGCGTTCGACGAGGGTCCGGGTCGTGTCGCGGTCGCGGAAGCAGTAGACCTGGAGCCAGAGCGGCGCCGCGGCGGCCCGGGCGATGTCCTCGAAGGTCCGCCCGGCGAAGGTGCTCACGACGAAGGGCAGGCCGGCCCGGCCGACGGCCCCGGCCGTGGCGACCTCGCCCGCCGGGTCCGCCAGGGTGTGGTAGGCGAGGGGCGCGATGCCGACGGGCGCCGTCCAGGTACGTCCCAGGATCCGGGTCGTGGTGTCCGGCCGCCCCACTCCCGTGAGGACGCGCGGCCGGAACCGTACGCGGTCGTACGCCTCCGCGTTGGCTGCGAGGGTCCGCTCCTCCCCCGCGCCACCCGCCCAGAAGTCCCACACCCCTTGGTCCGTGCCCGCACGGGCCAGGGTCGCGTAGTCGGCCAGGGTGTACGGGCCCGGCGCCGCGCCGCTCATCCCGCGGCCAGCCGGTCTCGCTCGACCGCTTCGTACAGGGCGCGGATGTTGGCGCTGCCGAATCCGCGGGAGCCCTGGCGCTGGATGAGCTCGAAGAACAAGGTGTTGCGCTCGTAGGGCGAGCGGCTGAACAGCTGCAGCAGGTAGCCCCAGTCGTCGCGGTCGGCGAGCACCTGGGTGGCTCGCAGTTGCGCGACCTCCTCGCGCATGCCGGTGATCCGCTCGGCGAGCACGTCGTAATACGAGTCGGGTGTGCTGAGGAACTCGGTGCCGTTCCCGCGCATGTACCGCACGGCGGGGATGATCTCGTCCACCAGGAAGGCGAGGTGCTGTGCGCCGGCGCCGCCGTTCCGTTCGAGGAACGCGTCGAGCTGCCCCGGTTCCTTCGACGGGTCCGGGGCGACCAGGGTGAAGGTGACGTGCCCGGAGTCGCTGCGGACGACGATGGAGTCCATCGCCTGGTCCCCGACCGCCACGTACTCGGAGGAGTAGCGGGACATCCCGAAGGCGCTCTCGTAGAAGTCCGCGTACTCCGTGAGCCGGTGTCCTTCGACGCAGACCGCGATGTGGTCGAGCAGCCGGACCGGGCCCTCCTGGGTGACCTGCGGTGCCGGCGTGGTCGGCACCCACCGGCGGCCGGGTGGTGGTTCGGCCGTCGCGGCGGTGGCGTGCGGCAGCAGGGTGTGAGTGACGTCGCCGAAGCCGGAGACGACCGGGTGGCCGTGCGAGAGGCCGAGGGACCGGGCGCCGGCGGCCGCGGCCGCGTCGCGGGTCGCCGTCACGTCGTCACAGGTGAACGCGATGTCGGCGATGCCGTCGCCGTGGTGGTCGAGGAAGCGCGTGGTGCCCGGGCCCGATGTCACGACCAGCCGCGTCTTCCCCTGGCGCAGCAGGATGGAACTCCGGTCGGACTCCACGGAGTCGGCGACCCGGGTGAAACCCATTCCCGAGACGAAGTAGTCGACGGCCGTCGGCGCGTGTCTCGTGTACAACTCGACGTGTGATACGTCCTGCACTGTCATGAAGCTGTCTCCTCAAGAACCGCTGGGTGGGCTGTCGTCGCGCTACCAGCGCCATTCCTGCTGGCCGTACAGGTGGCCCGCCTTGATGCCGCGGTCCTTGCACCAGGTCATGAACTCGTCGATCTGCTTGATCTGGTACGTGTCCTCGGTGTAGGTCGTCGCCATGACGTGGCCGAGCCAGGGCTCCTCGCCCATGGCGTAGACGTACGCCTCCTTGGCCCCGAGCTCGACCATGATGTCGGCGGCCTGGGTGGCGTTGGAGCCGGACAGCTTGCGGGAGTGGCTCATCTTCTTGGTGACCGGCTTGGTGAGCAGGGCCTGGTAGAGCCAGGTGAGGGGGGCGCCGTCGCACTCCATGCCGAGGAAGGCGATGTCTGCGGTGCCCAGGTGGCGCTGGACGTAGCGGTAGAGCACCGGGTCGATGCCGGAGGAGTCCGCGCCGATGTAGACCTTCTTGCCGGCGAACTCCACCCAGTACGTGGACTTTCCGCGGATGTCGAGATCGCAGTGCTCGCCGAGGAACGGCGTGGCGGTGATCTTGCCGCCGGGGAACTCCACCTCGTCGAAGTCGTCGACCTCGACGACCGGGAAGCCCTGGTGCTTGAGCATGAGCGCCATGGACGGGTCGGCGAGGTTGCCGCGCGAGGACCGGGGGACGACGATCGCGCCGACACGGCCCCGGAGTTGGAGCAGCGTCTCCAGGACGATGTGGTCCTGGTGGCCGTGTGTGATCAGCACGAGGTCGATGTAGTCGGGCAGGTCGTCCAGGGTGTACCGGTCGCCGGCGGTGTTGTCGGCGCTGATGAACGGGTCGGTCACGACGGCGGCCCCGGGCGTCTGGAGGACCAGACAGGCGTGGCCGAAGTAGCGGATGCGGCCGCCCGCGTCGATGTGCCGGTCCTCGGCCAGGCTCGGCCGGTCGCTCAGCATGCCGGACAGGTGCTTGGTCTGGGCCTCGTCGAGTTCGAGGGCTTCGCGGAGCTTCGCGAGCGTCGTGGGCTTGACCCGCGCCTTGAAGAGCTCTTCGAGCCCGGCGTGGCGGAAGGGGATGTCCAGCTCCAGCACGTCGGGCGAGGGCAGGCGCGGCGTGCTGAGGATGAACGGCCTCTCTATGCCGGTCTCGAAGGAGAGCTGCACCGACTGGCGCTCCTCCTGGTAGAGGTCGCTGTGGTAGGCCAGCGGCTCCATGAAGCGGATCTGGGCCTGGTTGTCGGTGTCGTACGCCAGCTCGACCAGGCCGGCGAGCTCCTGGGGCAGCTTCGGGTACAGCGGGGTGAGGTCGAAGCCGGTGGCGTTCGCGCGCAGGAGCTCCTGCCCCTCGGCAATCGCCTCGGCGAAACGGAGCATGCCCGCCCGTTCGCGCTTGATGGTGTTCAGCAGGTCGCGGACCTCGTCGGCGCGCTCCTCCGCGATGTTGATGAAGTAGCCGCCCCGCAGTTCGGGGTTGACGCTGGCCGCCACGTGGACCTTCGGGGACTGGAGGTAGGACTCCAGGAGCGGTACCTGCAGGAACGCCAGGTTCATCGCGGCCTGGACGGGCGCCAGGGTGTGCGGCCAGACGTAGAACCGGTCCACCAGTGGTTCCACTATGACCTTGGGTCGCAGATACAGCAGCTCGTCGGACATCGGTGCCCCGCCCTCCAGGGAATTCGAACCAGAATCAATGTCGAGATGGTCGGCGTCGAAACGGCCGGCCGGCCGCGGACGGCGAAGGTGCCCGCGCAGGAGGGCAGCCATCCGCAGCGGGTCTTCAACTGCGCTGTGTCTGCGGCGTGTTACCGGACGCCACCCACTCCAGTACGGCCATGGCACTGGTCAGCTTCATCTCGGCCTGCTTCCAGGCGATCGAACGCGGCCCGTCGAGGACCGCGCCGGAGACCTCCTCGCCGCGGTGCGCGGGCAGGTCGTGCATGAACTTCGCATCCGGCCAGCGCCGCAGGAACTGCTCGTCGATGTGGAACGGGCGGAACCGCTCCCGCCAGTCGAGGTCCGTCTTGACGGTGCCGGTCGTCTGCCAGCGGGTGGTGTAGACGACGTTCACGTGCCCGGGCAGGTCGTCCGTGTCGTGGACCTCGCGTACGGTGCCGCCCGACTCCGCCGCCCGCTTCGCGGCGTCCTCCAGCACCTGGGGATCCAGTCCGTAACCGGACGGGGTGGCGAAGGTGATGTGGCAGCGCGGGATGTGGGAGATGCCGTGGGCGAGGGCTGATGCCGTGTTGTTGCCCTCGCCGAGGTAGAGCACGGAGATGTCTTCGAGCGATCCGAATTCCATGAGCATCGTCGCCAGGTCGCACACTCCCTGGGTCGGGTGCTCCTCGGCGGCCATGGCGTTGATGACGGGGAGCCGCCCGGCGCCGGCCATTTCCCGAAGGTCGTCCAGGGGGCCGGAGGTCCTCGCGACGAGCGCGTCCAGCATGGAGCCGAAGATGCGGCCGGTGTCCTTGAGCGATTCGCCCGTCGCCGTCTGCAGGTCGTTGGGTCCGTAGGTGACGGGAAACCCGCCGAGCCGGACGATGCCACTGGTGAAGGCGGTCCTGGTACGCGTCGACGTCTTGGCGAAGAGAACGCCGATCACCTTGTCGTGCAGCGGCCTGTCGTGGGCCGTCCGGTCGCGGAAGAGTTCCCCGGACCTGGCGACGAGGCCCTGCAGTTCCTCCCTGGTCAGTTCGGACAGCGTCAGCAGCCCGCGTGCCTCAGTGGACACATCATTCTCCGCTCTCGCCCAGGGCGCGGTAGGAGACGGCGCCGCCCATCCCTGCGGTGGTGATCCCCTGGGCGGTCCGCCAGTCGGCGTGGTAGATGGTCGTCAGGTAGCGGTCCGCCCCGTCGGGGCACAGGCACACGAGCTCCTCGACCGCCGGGTCCTGCCGGAACATCCGCAGGGCGACGGCCACGGTCGCCCCGGAACTGCCGCCGACCCCGATGCCGGCCTCCTCGGACAGCCACAGGCAGGCCGATACCGCCTCGGCGACATCGACGTACTGCACGGTTGCGGCGGCGGGGTCCAGGAAGCTCGACGGACAGCTCGCCCCGATCCCGGACAGGAGCCGCCGCCCGGACGTGCGGCAGAGCGCCACGGAGCCGTGCACGTCGACACCGACGAGCCGCCAGTCCACGCCGGTCACGTCGACGAACCGGGTCAGGCCGGCGAGCGTGCCGCCCGTGGAGACGGGGACCAGCACCGTCGCCGGACCCGGCACCTGGCGCAGGAGTTCGGGCGCCGTGCTCTCGAAATGGGCGTTCGGGTTGGCCTCGCTCCGGTACTGATTCGTCCAGACGAGGCCGGGACGGACCTTCAACTGTTCCTTGACGTACTGAATGCGGTTCAGCAAATATCCGCCGGCGGCATCCGGTTCGTCAATCACCCGTACCTGCGCACCGAGGTTGCGCATGCGATCGATGAAGAAAACACTGGTTCGCGGATCGACGACAGCGGTGAAGGGAATCCCCCGTGCGGCACATTCGGCCGACATGGCGACTCCGAGATTTCCTGAGGTCGACTCGATGACGCCGATTTTCTTGTCGATACGGTCGGCCACGTGATCGATCAAGGAAGCGGATATGCGGTCCTTCAGCGAACCAAAAGGATTCTGGGATTCCAGCTTGAGTCGCAGCCGCCGCATCGTCCCGTGCACTTCCAGCAAGACATCCACGATCGGAGTGTTCCCGACCGGAGAACACACGGGGTCCGGAGATCTCACAGCCCTCGTCATCAGCAACATCCGATATTTTTGAGTAGCGTGGCGGGTCGGCTCACGGCTTGCAGCACCGGATGGAAATCCGTCAGGCTTCGGTCAGTTCCACGAGCGCCAGTCGGCCGGTCCCCTTGAGGGTGGCCAGGTCGATATCGGCGATACAGCGCACCGCGTCGCCGTTGAGCGTCAGGGTGCCCTCGACGTGGACGCTGCCGGTACGGGCGTCGAAGTCGGCGCCGCTGAGGTCCGAAGCCTCCCGGTCCAGACGTATGCCCAGGTCAGTGCCACCTCGGGTCTCCGTGAACTTCACGAAGACGGTCCCGATGTCCGTCAGCCGCGTGTGCAGCTCCTCCAGCGTGGGCTCGGGTCCGCCGACCTCCACACTCTGGTCCACACTCAGGCGCTCGGTCAATTCATCCATGGTTCATCTCTCCGATCGAAACGGCCGGCTCAGGACTGCTCGGACTCCACGTAGGCGAATGCCAGGTCGTCCGGAATGCTGAATTTCAGAGTGGCCTCACAGAATTCCCGCCACTCCGGAGTGTCCTCGGTGAAGAGCCGCTTGTCCTTGTCCACACCGACAGGACTGAGCATGACCGTGAATTCGTCACAAAGGAACACCGTGGTGTCATCGGCAAGGTCGCGCTCCTCGGGATGCGCCCCGGCCGACCAACCGGGAAAGCCGCGCAGTTCACCCAGTGGGTACGACTTGCAGTACTTCCTCACCCGAACCTCCGAAAGCAGGCCGACAGCGGACGTGCCACGCGCAGCACCGAAGGAACCGTCCTGAACGGTCCATCCGAATGCTGCGCAACGCAATATTGCGGTTTTAGGCGCCCTCAGCGTACGACAACCGTGCCTGCTCATCCATAAGTCCAAGCACAGAGAAATGGCGGCCTCGTGTCCAACTGGCGCCTTCACGCAGTTGAACACGAGACCGCCTTACCCGCCCGGGGGTTTAGCGGGTAGTCTGGTGCGCTTATACGTCGCGCGCGCGCAGCACCGCGCCGCCGACGGTCAGCGCGCCGGTGGCCCAGAGGGCCACCACGCCGAGACCTTCCCAGGGACCGATCGGGAGCCGGTCGACTCCGATCGTCGTCTGGATGGAGAGGCCGGCCGTCATGGGGGCGATCTGCTGGAGGAGCCGCTGCCAGTCCGGATCCGTGATCACCTGGGTGAGGATCGGGAAGAAGAAGAGCAGCCCCAGAACGATCCCGATCGCCGTCGCCGAACTCCGCACGATCAGTGCGAGGCCGAGGCTGAGCAGCCCGATCAGGACCAGGTAGAGGACGGATCCCACGGCGGCGCGCAGCGTCGTCGAGTTGGCCAGCGACATCGCCTCGTACCCGTGTGCCTCGGTGAAGCCCCGGCCCGGGGTCACCATGCCGCCGATCAGCAGGGACCCGAAGACCCCGACGGCACCCACCACCAGGATCACCGCACTGAGGACGGCCGCCTTGGAAAGGAGGACGGTCAGCCTGCGCGGCACGGCGGCGACCGTGGTCTGCATCATGCCGGTGCTGTACTCGTTGCCGACCATCAGCACGGCGACGATCGCGACAACGACCTGACCGACCATGACACCGGTGAGGCTGAGCCTCGTGGCGTCCTCACCGCAGGCCACGGCGTCGCACCGGGAGGTCATGGCCACCGCGGCGCCGATCGCCAGGGTCAGGGCCACGGCGCCGAGTAGCAGCCAGCCGTTGCTCGCGTCCGTCCGCAGCTTCGTCCACTCCGCGCGTCCCACGTTCCTCATACGTCCCTCCGGCGGATCAGGACCAGGGCGCCGGCGAAGGCGACCGCGGCGTAGGCGCACAGGACCGCAAAGCCCGCCCACGGAGCCAGCGGGAAGTAGCCGTGCGCCGGCGAATAGACGGTGATGACCTGGTCGTAGTGGGTGACGGTCTGCTGGATGGCGAACCCCGCGGCCGGTGTGACCTTCAGGAGCCACGCCGAGGCCGCGGGGGGCAGGACGGACGCGGTGGCGAGCAGGTAGGGCAGCACCATGCTGACGACCACCACGGTGACGGTCACGGCGCTGCGCCGCAGGATCGCGCCGACCGCCAGGGCGAAGACGCTGGCCGCAGCGAGCATCAGGCCCGTTCCCAGGATGGCCCTGAACTCGGTCGACGACGGCACCGTCAGGACCGGGAACCCGTTGTCGAAGGAGCGTGCCGCACCGAAGGGCAGCATGACGGCCGCGGCGATCGTTCCGGCGAGGAAGGCGGCGGTGCCCACCACCAAGGCCTTCGACACCAGGACCCGGCCCCTGCTGGGGCTGGCCGCGAACGTGACGCCGATCAGCCCTCGCCGATACTCGACGGTCATGTAACCCGCGGCCACGACGACCATCATGATCAGTCCGGCGAACGCGCCGACGAGGAAGTTCGAGAGGATGCGCACGCCGCTGGCGGCCGGTCCGCCGACCACCGGCGCGATGTCGCCGGCCCCGGTGATGCGGTAGCCCGTACCGGCCGGGACCACTTCGCCCTTCGTCGACTGGGAATAGCTGCCGTTCGTCCCCGCACCGTCGCTGACCTGCTGGGACTTCCAGGCGTTGCCGCTCCACCCACCGCTGAGGGTGGGTGCGCCGAACGTGCCGGTGGCGACGGCGGGGTTGAATCCCGTCCCCGTACCGGTGTCCTCCGTGGCCGACGGCGAAGTAACGAACAGCCCGACCTCCGGCGATTCCGAGAGTCCGGAGAGGCGTGCGGCACCAACCTCGGTCCAGTTGCTGCCGTCCGTCGACTGGTAGCCGGTCACGGTGTCACCGGACCGCTCCAGTCGCAGCCAGCGCGGCGCCTCCTTCGACACCGTGCCGGTCAGTCCCGCCGTGTCGTGCGTGTAGTCGTACTGCATCCGCACGCCGTGGGCGCCGGTGACCATCATCGACGCGTACGAGGATCCCGGCTTGAGGGAGTCCTTCACGATGATTCCGGCCTTGGCCCAGGGCGCGAGACCGGGCTTGTTCTCCGTGGGCGTCGACGCGACCTGACCGGTCAGCGAGGACACGGACACCGTGATGCTGCCGTCGCCCTTCAGCGGCTGGTGCATGAAGTAGAACGCGTCGTTGACCGCTTCGCCGGAGGGACCGACGGGCAGCTTCGACGCCTTGAGGCCGCCGTCGTTGGCCTGGGCCGTGGCGAGCAGACCGACCAGGCAGATGACCACCAGCGCGCCGACCGTGCTGAGCACCCAGCCCCGGACCGTCCGGAACTTGGTCCACTCCGCGTGCAGTACGCGGCCGAAACCGCCCCGCTCCGGCCGGTGGGTGGCGGGAGGCGGCGAGAGCGTCGTGGTCATCGTCCGGCCTCCCCCGTGACGACCCCGCGGTACTGCACGGAATCCCGGGTGAGTTCCATGTACGCCTCTTCCAGGGAGGCCCGGTGCGAAGACACTTCGGAGAACGGCACCGCGTTCGCGCCGAGCACGGACACGACATGCTCGGCCGACAGGTCGGTGACGCTGATCGTGTCGCTGCCGGTGGAGCTCACCGTCGCACCGGCCCGTGCGAGCACGTCCATCGCCTGCGTACGGGCCGACGTGCGCAGCGTGACGCGCCCCTCGGAAACCGAGGCGAGCAGGTCGCGCACGCTCATGTCGGCGACGACCTTGCCACGCCCGACGACGATCACGTGATCGGCCGAGTCCTGGAGTTCGCTCATCAGGTGACTGGACACCAGCACCGCACGCCCCTGCTCGGCCAGCGCCGCCAGGAAGCCCCGCATCCACATGAAGCCCTCGGGGTCCAGACCGTTGAACGGCTCGTCCAGCATGAGCATCGGCGGGTCGCCGAGCAGCGCGGCCGCGATGCCCAGCCGCTGCCGCATCCCCAGGGAGAAACCGCCCGCCTTGCGCCCCGCCACGTCCTGCAGGCCGACCCTGCGGATCACCTCGTCCACCGCTGCGGTGCCGAGCCCCTGCGAGTGCGCCAGCCACAGCAGGTGATGGCGGGCGGTCCGGCTCGGCTGCACGGCGGACGCGTCGAGCAGCGCGCCGACGTGCTTGAGGGGAGTACGCAGCGCCTGGTACGGGAGTCCGCCGACCAGCGCGCTCCCCTTGTCCGGCTTGTCCAGGCCGAGGATGACACGCATCGTCGTGGACTTTCCGGCGCCGTTCGGACCGACGAAGCCGGTAATCTGCCCCGGCCTGACGGAGAACGACATGCCGTCCAGTGCCTGAGTGGTACCGAAACGCTTGTAGACGTCCCTGACCTCGATCACCGCTTGCGACCCATCGATCGTCTTCTCCATGGAAAGAAGGCTAGGGAAAGGAGGGGGTACGGGTCGTCACGGCAGAGAGCGATCTTCCACGGAGCTCGCGCGGGGGATCAAGGAGACCGCCCCTCCCTCGCACGAGGGAGGGGCGGTCTCCTACCTGAGGATGAGGCCGGGGCTCAGAGGTCGAATTCCTCGTACTCCGTGTCCTCCGCTTCCACCCTCTCCTCCCTGTCCTGCACGTCCGCACCGCTTCCGACGAGTGTGGCGATCGCCGCGACCGTGGGCCGGTCGAAGACGGAGGCGAGCGGCAGATCCACCCCGAACACCGCCCTGACCCACGACACCACCTGGGTGGCGAGCAGCGAGTGCCCACCCAGGTCGAAGAAGTTGTCGTCGACCCCCACAGTCTCCACGCCCAGGAGTTCGGCCCACATCTCCGCGAGGAGCCGCTCGGTCTCGCTACGAGGCGCCACGTATCCCTGCCCCGTTCCGGCCCGGGTCACGCCGTCCCATGCCCGGAGCGCGGCCCGGTCGATCTTCCCGTTCGGGGTGAGGGGCAGCGCGGCCAGCTCCACGAAGACCGACGGGACCATGAACCCGGGCAGCCGCTCCGCCGCGAAGGCCCGCAGCTCGCCGACCGCCGGGATGCCCTCCTCCTGATCGGCCGGCACCACGTGCGCCACCAGCCGACGGTCCCCGTCCACGTCCTCGACCGTCACGACCGCCGTCCGTACGGCGGCGTGCGCGGCCAGCGCCGTCTCGATCTCGCCGGGCTCGACTCTGAACCCGCGGATCTTGACCTGGTCGTCGGCACGTCCGACGAACTCCAGCCGGCCCTCCGGCAGCCACCGCACCTGATCACCCGACCGGTACATCCGCGACCCGTCCGCCGCGAACGGGTCGGCCGCGAACCGCTCCGCCGTCAGGTCCGCACGCCCCAGGTATCCGCGGGCGATGCCGACACAGGCGATGTACAGCTCGCCCACCACACCGACCGGGACGGGGCGCAGCTGCGCGTCGAGTACGTAGACACGGGTGTTGGCCATCGGCGTGCCGATCGGAGGAACGCCTTCGGCCTCGGGGTCGAGGACGGCCATGGTGGCGCAGACGGTGAC